>CBDUXI010000007.1:0-63892 GCA_965371175.1 uncultured bacterium | reverse complement strand
ATCGTCTTCCAGGGTCCGGGGGTATGTGGAAAAATCTTCGTCCGGGCCGAACTGGGTGGGGTTTACAAAGATAGAGAGCACCACCCGGTCGCAGTCGGCACGGGCGGCATCGATCAGGGAAACATGGCCGTCGTGCAGGGCGCCCATGGTGGGCACAAACCCCACCGTCAGCCCTTGTTTTGCCCAGTCTGCGGCCTGTTCGGTCATGGCGCGGGCATGGGTGATACGCACAGGGCTCACGGGTTGCCTCCGGCGGCCTCCCGCCCCACACCGACTTCGGCCAGCATTTCCGCCACGGTTTTACCACGGCCCGGATGCCGGGTGTCCGGGTCGATCTCTGCCAGTGGCTCCAGCACAAACCGGCGGCACGTCATTTCCGGGTGGGGCACGGTCAGCCCCGGCTCGTTCAGCACGGCATCGCCATACAGCAGCAAATCCAGGTCGATGGTGCGCGGCCCCCCCGGCACGGTGCGGGAACGGCCCATGGCGCACTCAATTCCCAACAGGGTGTTCAGCAACCCGCGGGCACTCAGGGTGGTGGTTACGCGCACGGCACCGTTGATAAACGCCCCCTGGGGCACCGGCCCCACCGGCGCCGTTTCGCGCCAGTTGGCCACCGCCGTCACGCGAATCCCCGGTGTTTCACCCAGGCGCTCCACCGCCTCGGCACAACGGGCTTTTCTGGCTTCCAGATTGGCGCCCACGCCGATATATGCGACCACCTCGTCCGGGCCCATGGCGTCCTTCGCTTTATATATAGTAGGGTGGCGACCTGTCGGTAGCGGGGGGCTACCCCAGTCCCAGCACGTCCCACATGTGGTAGGCACCCGGCTCCCGGCCCACCACCCAGCGGGCGGCGCGGATGGCCCCCAGGGCGAAGGTATCGCGGTTGGACGCCTTGTGGACGATCTCCACCCGCTCGCCGTCGGCACCGAAAGTGACCGTATGCTCCCCGGCCACATCGCCTGCCCGCAGCGATTGCATACCGATACTGCCGCGCACTCTGGGACCCGTATCGCCGTGGCGGACAAACACGCCTACGTCTTTCAGATCGACGCCCCGGGCCGCCGCCACCACCTCGGCCATACGCAGGGCGGTACCCGACGGGGCATCCACCTTGTAGCGGTGGTGAATCTCGGAAATTTCCACATCGTAGCTGTCATCCAGGGCGCGTCCGGCGATCTCCAGCAGGCGGAAGATCAGGTTCACCCCCGCGCTCATGTTGGGGGCCATCACGTACGGCACCCCGGAAAGCGATTTTTCCACCTGGGCTTTTTGCGCGTCCGACAGCCCGGTGGTGCCGATGACGATGGGCACGCCCGCCGCACCCGCCACCGCCGCATGGTCCACGGTGGCCTCCGGGGTGGAAAAGTCGATCACCACGTCGGCCCGGCCGATGTCGTGGGACAGGCCGGGAGAGATGGTCACGTCGATGGGGCCGATCCCGGCCACCATGCCCGCATCGTGACCAATCTGCCCGTGGGTGGTGTATTCGGCGGCGCCGGCCACCACGGTACCCTCGCCCTTGTGGGCCAAGGCCACCAGCCGCTGTCCCATGCGTCCGGCTGCGCCGGTAATGGCCACCCGTACCGTGCTCACGCCGACTGCTCCCGCAGCAGGCCGTTATCGGTCAGCACAGCTTTAAGCTGTGCCCGGGTATCGTCCTGCAACTCGCACAGGGGGGCCCGCAGGTGCAGACTGATCTTGCCCATCATGTGCAGGGCGGTTTTTGCCGGAATCGGGCTGGTTTCCAGAAACATGGCCGTATGCAGGGGGATCAGGTCGTAATGAATACGGCCGGACGCGTCCAGGTCGCCCGCCGCTACCGCATTCCACAGGGCGGCCATCTGCTCCGGTACGATGTTGGCGGTCACCGAAATGGAACCGACGGCCCCCATGGCGGCCAGCCCCTGATTGGCAAAATCGTCGCCCGAAAGAATGGCCAGCGCATCGCCGCAACGGCGCACGATCTCGCCGGTCACCTGCACGCTGCCGGTGGCCTCCTTGATGGCGACGATATTTGGGATCGGCGCCAGCCGTTCCACGGTTTCCGGCAGCATGTTCACCGCCGTGCGTGAAGGCACGTTATAGAGAATCTGGGGAATATCCACCGCTTCCGCCACCGCCTTGTGGTGCCGGTACAGCCCTTCCTGGGTCGGCTTGTTGTAGTACGGGGTAATCAGCAGTGCACCATCAGCGCCCGCCTGTTTGGCATGGCGGGTCAGCTCAATGGCCTCGGCGGTGGCGTTGGAGCCGGTGCCCGCAACCACCGGCACCTGTCCCTGCGCCGCCGCCACGGAAATTTCCACCACCCGCCGATGCTCGTCGTGAGACAGGGTGGCAGACTCCCCCGTGGTGCCGCACGGCACAATCCCGTGCGTGCCTGCCGCCACGTGCCATTCCACCAGTTCCCTTAACGCCTGCTCATCCAGACTCCCCTCGCTATCGAACGGGGTGACCAGCGCGACAAAGCTGCCACGAAACATATCGACTCCTTAAAAAACAAAGTGCTCTCGCCCAACCCATGCACGTCCCTAAGGAAGACATCCGGCCGGGGGAATATTTTCCGCACCGGCGGACGGGGGGACACGACCGTTCATCACGGCAGTCCATGATTCATTCACGGCGGTCCGGCGTGGGCAGAGAATACCATGGGCGCGCCCCTCGAAACATCATTTATCCCCAGGATGCACCTAGCCTTTCCCGTAACCGCCCCGGCGGGGTTTCACCCCAGGGTTATCCACAGCGTTATAAACACCACATCATGTGGCATGAAATTTGATGGGCACAATATGTTGTGCTTTTCCCATTGACACCCCCCGCACGGCTTGATAGCTTTCACGCCTCGGCCACGGCGTGGCGGCGGGGGGGGACTCGCTGGTAACACCTACAAGTTTATAAAACATTGATATCCGGTGAATTCCGGGTGACATTCGTCTTTTGGGCATTCATCATAAAGGAGAGGGTCTAAAATGGGAGAAGATGCTGTAAAGCCTTCGGAGAACAAGTCCATGGCCAAAGCAGACCGGAACAAGACGGGGGCACGCGCCTCTGGCAAGACGCCGGAAAACCGCCCGGCGGACGCACAGTCCTCGGTAAGCCCGCTCATTTCGCGCTACTTCACCGTTGAAGGGACGCACCCGTACGAAGGCGTGGAGTGGGAAACCCGCACCGCCTCCATCGCCAACGAAAAAGGCGAGGTGCTGTTCGAACAGAAAAACGTCGAGATGCCAAAAGACTGGTCGCAGATGGCCACCAACGTGGTGGTCTCCAAATATTTTCATGGCCATGTGGGCACGCCAGAACGGGAATACTCCCTCAAGCAGCTGATCGACCGGGTGGCGCAGACCATCGCCCGCTGGGGTCTTGATCTGGGCTATTTCGCCACCGAAGCCGAGCGTGATGTCTACGCCGACGAGCTCACCCATCTGGTGTTGCACCAGATGGCCAGCTTCAACAGCCCGGTCTGGTTCAACTGCGGCTTGCACGACAAGCCCCAGTGCTCCGCCTGCTTCATCAACGCCGTGGAAGACTCCATGGAGAGCATCCTCGATCTGGCCAAGACCGAGGGCATGCTGTTCAAGGGCGGCTCCGGCGCGGGCAGCAACATCTCGCCCCTGCGCGGCTCCACAGAAAAACTGCGCGGCGGCGGTACCGCCAGCGGGCCGGTATCGTTCATGCGCGGCTTTGACGCGTTCGCCGGCGTGATCAAAAGCGGCGGCAAAACCCGTCGGGCCGCCAAAATGGTGATCCTGAACGCCGACCATCCGGACATCATGGAGTTCATCGGCTGCAAGGAAACAGAAGAAAAGAAGGCCTGGGCGCTCATCGACGCAGGCTACGACGGCGGCTTCAACGTGGACGGCGGCGCCTACGACTCGGTCCACTTCCAGAACGCCAACCACTCGGTGCGGGTCACCGATGAGTTCATGCGCGCCGTAGAGAACGGTGCCGAATGGGACACCCACGCCCGCGCAGGCGGTGCAGTCATGTGGAGCTACAACGCCAGCGAAATGATGGATAAAATCGCCGAGGCCACCTGGGTCTGCGGCGACCCCGGTATGCAGTTCGACACCATCATCAACGATTGGCACACCTGTCCCAACACCGCACCCATCAACGCCAGCAACCCGTGCTCCGAGTACATGTTCCTGGACGATTCCGCCTGCAACCTGGCCAGCCTGAACCTCATGAAGTTCCGCACCGAGGACGATGAGTTCGATATCAACTCGTTCCAGCAGGCCGTGCGGGTGATCATTCTGGCTCAGGAGATCATCGTCTCCGGCGCCAGCTACCCCACCGAAAAGATCGGCCTGAACAGCGAAGACTTCCGTCCCTTAGGGATCGGCTTTGCCAACCTGGGGGCGCTGTTGATGAGCAAGGGGCTGCCGTACGACAGTGAAGCCGGACGCGCCCACGCCGCGGCCATTACCGCCATCATGACCGGTCAGGGGTACGAAATGTCATCCGAGGTGGCCTCCCGTGTGGGCACCTTCGTCGGCTACGGCGTCAACCGCGATCCGTTCCTGCGGGTCATGCGTAAGCACCGGGCGGCGGTGGAAAACATCGAGGCCCAGTACCTGCCGGACGAACTGGTCGATGCGGCCCGCAAAATCTGGGACGCGGCCATCACCCACGGCGAGGCCGACGGCTACCGCAACGCCCAGATCTCGGTGCTGGCCCCCACCGGCACCATCGGCTTCATGATGGACTGCGATACCACCGGGGTGGAGCCGGACATCGCCCTGGTGAAATACAAAAAGCTGGTGGGCGGCGGCATGATGAAAATCGTCAACAACACGGTGCCGGATGGGCTTGCCGCCCTGGGCTATTCCCGTGCCCAGATGGAGGGAGTGCTGGCCTACATCGACGAAAACGAAACCATTGAGGGAGCGCCCGGCCTGTCCGACGAGCACCTGCCGGTGTTCGACTGCGCCTTCAAGCCCGCAAACGGGATTCGCAGCATCGCCCCCATGGGTCACATCCGCATGATGGGCGCGGTGCAGCCGTTTTTGTCCGGAGCCATCTCCAAAACCGTCAACGTGCCCAGCGAGGCCACCGAAGCCGACATCCGCGACGCCTACATCCAGTCGTGGAAGCTGGGGGTGAAAGCCGTCGCCATCTACCGGGACGGCTCCAAGCGCACCCAGCCGTTAAACACCAGCCTGCTGGATGAAGAGATCAAGGCCGAGGCCAAACCCCATCGGCGGCGGCTGCCGGACGAACGCCAGTCCATCACCCACAAGTTCTCCGTGGGCGGCCACGAGGGATACATCACCGTGGGCAAGTACGAAGACGGCACGCCGGGTGAAATCTTCATCCTCATGGCCAAGCAGGGTTCCACCATCAGCGGCCTGATGGACGCGGTGGCCACCGGCACCAGCATTGCCCTGCAATACGGCGTACCGCTGGCCACGCTGGTAAAGAAGTTCAGCCACACCCGGTTTGAGCCGGCGGGCTTTACCGGCAACCCGGAGGTGCCGATCGCAAAAAGCGTGATCGACTACATCTTCCGCTGGCTGGGCATCAAGTTCCTGAACACCGAGGTGCACCCGGCCGCTGAAACGGCGACCGAACCCGCAGCCGCCCCGGCAGCGCCCGCCACAGGCACATCGATAGAGCAAGACGCCACGTTCCAGGCCCAGGAGGACTCCCCTCCGTGCCCGGAGTGCGGTTCCATGCTGGTTCGAAACGGCGCCTGCTACAAGTGCGTCAACTGCGGGTGCAGCGTCGGCTGTAGCTGACGGGCCACGGGCCGCAAGGTACATCCCTCTTGTGGAGAGGGGGAAGGGGGGCAGGCAACACACCTGCCCCCCTTTTTTTGTCGCCTTTTTTATCTGTTTAATCTTTCATCAACGCGGCCGTTTTTGCTACGGTACGTCGCCGTCACGTTCAAGAGACGCTGTCTGTGTCTCGGGGTTTGCTGCTCCCGGTTCCTCGTGGAGCGGTTTTTATTCAATTAGCCGTGTTGGCTGTTCGCCGGACGGGTGTAAAACAAGGGTAGTGTGAAATGACTTATTTGGCTGTGCTGGCTGTGTTGGCCGGGATCCTGATCGGTGTGGTGTATATGGTTTCCAGCGCCCTGCGCATGAACACAAAAGGCTACGGAGAGGGTGGATACGGCACCCTGTTCGAAGGGGACCGCCAGACCCTGTGGGCAGAAAATAACAAAAGCTAAACCACAAAAAAACGGATCACCAGATCCAAAAAAAGCCGCCGGGAACAAAAACCTCCCGGCGGCTTTTTATATTTTTGTATACGGGCAGATGACCGTAGATGGCGAGCAACGGGCGTCCACTGCACGGTTTACATACGGCGCACATCTTCACGGCTATGGTTACTGGCCATCCAGGTGTGCATCCCATGGTGAATTGTTCACTGTCATGTTTTCACCCCATCCTTGTCATTCCCGCCCTGTCTTCTATTTGAATCGTCATTCCCGCGAAAGCGGGAATGACGAAGAAAGGAGGAGGATGCTCCATGTCTGGCAAACTGGCATCCGGGCGGCAAACCTTCTATATTTGAAGAATCGCTTCAATCAGGAGAAAAACATGCCCCTGTTTACCGACGTCTCCCGCGCTCCCCTGCCCCGCTACCACCATCAGGACGCCACCTGTTTCCTACGGGATCAGGCATGGAAAATCGCCCGCAAGATCCGCGGCAAAGACCCGCTCTACTGGCGCGCCGACCGGTTTGGCAAACCCATGTTCTACGGCGATCACGGCAACCGGGGTTCCCACTACGGCTGGGAAATCTGCCACACGGACGAACCGGCCAGCCCCGCGGATACCGCCCTGCTGGAAGCACTCCAGTGGCAAAACCACCTGACCGAATGCCCCGCCCGCGCAGGTCACGCATAAGCGCCGACTGATTCCGGCCCAGTTAATTCCGGCCCGCCCCCGGCCCTTACGGCCCTTTCCATTCCGGCCCCCCCTCCCCCTCCAACTCCCCGTCGTATTCGGCGATGGCGGCCTCAAGTTCCGGGGAGAGCGGCTCCTCTTCCGCCATATCCAGGGTGGGCCGGAAATGGCGCCCACAAACACTGCACCGGTAGCGCGTATGGGAAAAAAGCATCGGCAGACCCAACAATAACAGCGAAAACAGAATCTGTTTCCAACCCATGGGCAGGCGAATACCGGCACGCTGCCCACAGGCCGGGCAACACACCCCTTCCCCGACCCCGGCTGTCATCTCATCCACCGCAGCCCCGGCCAGACTGTTTTTGAGCAGATCCCGGGCCCCATCCAGGTTGCTGGCGTGCACCTCCACCGATATGCCGCCATCCAGCAGTAATATCACCGGATCCATGGATACCGAATGGCCCCCCCGCACGAACGCCGGGATGCCGGAATCCTCCAACAGCACCCGGGCCGCCTCGGCCTGCACCGTATCCGGAAACCGGGCCACCACCTGAAATCCATCCGCTCCCATCCGGCCATCCTAGCACGGGGAAGCCAGGGCATGATTGCACCGATGGGCCGTATACGGGCACAATCGCCCCCATGGTGCGTCTACCCGACATTTCCGAACTGCTGTCCGCCCTGATCGCCGCCCCGTCCATCAGTTCCACCCGGAAGGAACTGGATCACGGCAACGGTCAGGTGATCGGCCTGTTGGAAGAGTGGTTTTCCAGCCTCGATTTCGCCACAGAGGTCCAGCCGGTACCGGGCGCGCCGGGCAAATACAACCTGATCGCCACCCTGGGCGGCAAAAAGAGCGCACCGGATCAGGGGCTGGTGCTGGCGGGGCACACCGATACGGTGCCGTTCGACGAAGGCCGCTGGCAGTTCGATCCGTTTGCCGTCACGGAAAAAGACGGCAAGCTGTACGGCTTGGGCACCAGCGACATGAAATCGTTTTTCGCCCTGATTATCGAAGCGGTGCGCGACCTGCGCGCCCGCGACCTGCGCCGCCCCCTGACCATCATCGCCACCGCCGATGAAGAGACCACCATGGCCGGTGCCAAAGCCCTTGCGGCAACGGGCCGCCCCCTGGGCCGGTATGCGATCATCGGTGAGCCCACATCGTTAAAACCGGTACACGTTCACAAAGGCATCCTCATGGACGCCATCCACCTGATGGGCCGCTCCGGCCACTCCAGCGACCCGGATGCCGGTGTCAACGCGCTGGACGCCATGTACCGGGTCATGGGCGCACTCATGGCCTGGCGGGCGGAGTTAGCCAAAAACCACACGGACGACCGGTTCAAGGTGCCGGTACCCACCCTGAACCTGGGGCATATCCGCGGCGGCGACAACCCCAACCGCATCTGCGGCGAATGCGAACTGCACGTGGACCTGCGGCCCCTGCCCGGCATGGTCATCGACGACCTGCGGGAAGACCTCAGGGAGCGGGTGAAACAAGCCGTGGAGGGCAGTCCGCTGGTGGTGTCGTTCACCACCCTGTTTGACGGCGTGCCACCCATGGAAACCCCTCTTAACTCTCAGGTCGTCCAGGCCGCCGAAGAGGAAACCGGGCACAAATCGGGGGCCGTCACCTTCGGCACCGAAGGGCCGTATTTGAGTGCCATGGGCATGGAAACCCTGATCCTCGGACCCGGCGACCTGGAGCAAGCCCATCAGCCGGACGAGTTTTTGCGGATCGACCGGATCGACCCCACCATCGCCCTGCTCCAGAAGATGATCTCCCGGTTCTGCACCAATTAATCCGGACAGATATCGACGAATAGACGGTCTTGGTCGCCCGCCCCTGACGATATCCGCTCCTGCCCTCCCCGGACTCCCACTGACCTGAAACCCCCGAACCCCGCGCCGGCTTTCGCGCGCCTGGCGTCCGGAACGGCGGCTTTCCGCCGCTTTCCGCCGTTCCCACACCCCCCTAAATAAATCAATCTCCTTATACTTTCCTATTTTTTATGTGTTATATATTTAGTATTACTTATGTTTTACAGTAAACACCCTCATTTTCACTCATATCCTCAGGAATACTCTTTAGTAAAACTAATACCGTGCCCCTGACCCTCCCTCCATCCGACCGGCGCGCAGCGGAAAACCTGAAACGCTTGTTTGACCACTGGCAAGCCGCCCGTGGCCGCGTAAGCGGACGCACCCCGTCCCAGAGCGACCTGGCCGCCAAGGTCGGGGTCAGTCAGGGGGCGATCAGCCAGTTTTTACGGGGCCGCACCCGCATCGGTGCCGAAATGACCCTGCGGCTGGCGGACGCCCTCGGCGTACATCCAGGGGAAATCCGCGACGACCTGCCGTACCCGGACACCGGACCAGCGGGCGCTGCGGGCGCGGGTTTGGCGGGCGCAGGGCCGCCCGGCACGGCTCCCACAGGTATTGGCACTGCCGGTGGCACCCCGGACACCGGCAACAAGACGGACGCTTTCGTCGGTTTTTTCCGTAGCGCGTCGCCGTATATTCACGCCCACCGGGGGCGCACCTTTGTGGTCTCTTTTGGCGGTGAAGCGCTGGAAGAGACCACATTCATCAACCTGATTCACGATCTGGCGCAGCTTGTGGGACTGGGCATCCGGCTGGTGGTCACCTACGGCATTCGTCCCCAGGTGACCGCCCGCATGGCCGTCCGTGGCATGACCCCCCTGTATCAGGACGGGATTCGCATCACCACACCGGAAGCACTGGGGGCGGTCAAAGAGGCCACCGGCATGGTGCGCATGGAGATCGAATCGGCCCTTTCCCGTGGACTGGCCGACACCCCCATGGCCCAGGCGCGGATGCAGGTGGTGTCAGGTAATTTTGTCACCGCCCGCCCCGTGGGGGTGCGCGAGGGCATCGATTTCGGTCATACCGGTGAGGTGCGACGGGTGGATGCCGACGGCATTCGCCGCCAGCTGGATGCGGGCGCGGTGGTGCTGGTGGCCCCGGTCGGCTACTCCCCCACCGGCGAAATGTTCAACCTGTCCGCCCCCGATGTGGCCGCAGAGATCGCCGCGGCCACATCCGCCGACAAGCTGATCTGTCTGGTGGACGGGCCGGGGCTGACCGGAAGTGACGGGCGGCTGGTGCGCGAACTGACCCTGCCTGCCGCCGAACGCATGATCACCGGGGGTGACCTGCGCCATACTCCCCACGCCGCCGCCATGAACGGCTGCATACGGGCGCTAAAAGGCGGGGTGAACCGGGCGCATCTGATCGGGCGCGACGTGGATGGCGGATTGCTGCTCGAACTGTTTACCCGGGACGGAGCCGGTACCCTGGTGACCGCCGAACGGTTTGAAGGGGTACGCCCCGCCACCATTGAGGACGTGGGCGGCATTCTGGCGCTGATCGCCCCGCTGGAGGCCTCCGGGGTACTGGTCAAGCGCTCAAGGGAGCGGCTGGAAATGGAGATCGGCAACTTTATGGTGATGGAACGGGACGGCCTGATTACCGCCTGCGGTGCCCTCTATCCCTACCCCGCCGGACGGGTGGGAGAACTGGCCTGCCTTGCCGTGCACCCGGACTACCGGGGGTCCGGTCGCGGCGAAAAAGTGATGGCGCAGATCGAGCAGGCTGCCCGGGGACACGGGATTCGCCGCCTGTTCGTGCTAACCACCCAGACCGCCCACTGGTTTCTGGAACGGGGATTTGCCGCCACCGACATTCACGCCCTGCCGGTCACCAGAAAGGCCCTGTACAACTACCAGCGTAGCGCCCGCGTGTACATCAAGAGTTTTTAGACCCATGCCGGACGCCCCCATCATTCATCTGGCTCTGTACCTTGTCGCAGGCGCGCTTGCGGGCATTCTGGCCGGGCTTTTGGGGGTCGGCGGCGGCCTCGTCATCGTGCCTGCGCTCACCTTCGGCTTTACCGTGCTGGGCTTTCCGGACGCCACCCTGGTGCATCTGGCCGTGGGCACCTCCCTGGCCACGATTGTGTCCACCTCCATCGCCTCGGCTTTCGCGCACCACCGGGCAAAAAAGGTGGACTGGGGCATCGTACGGCAGCTTGCCCCCGGTCTTGCCACGGGTGCCGTGGTGGGTGCTACGGTCGCCGGACAGGTGCCGGGAGAGGTGCTGAGGGCGGTGGTGGGCGGATTTATTCTGATCGTGGCGGTACGCATGGGCTTGAAAAACCCAGATGTACGCGCAGGCGCAAACCATGCGGAAAAAACCGCTCCAAAAAACGCAAAACGGGGCGCACCGGCCCTCGTGGGTACGGGCATCGGCGCACTTTCGGCCATTGTGGGCATCGGCGGCGGCACCCTCACCGTGCCATACCTGCTTAAGCAAGGGGAGACCATGCACCGGGCGGTGGCGGCATCCGCCGCCTGTGGCCTGCCCATTGCCGTGGCCGGCACCGTGGGGTTCGTGGTGACCGGCTGGGGGGAGATTTTACCCATGGGCAGCTTCGGCTACGTGCATCTGCCCGCCTTTGTGTTGATATCGATGACCAGCGTGCTGTGCGCCCCCGTGGGGGCGCGGCTTGCCCACCGATTGCCCGCGGACACGTTAAAAAGATGGTTTGCCGTCTTTCTTGTGGTGGTCGGTGGTCTTATGCTGGCCGGGTGAAGTTTTTCCGCACCCCATGTCTGCTGCCGCTTGCCGCCCTCGTTACCCTGCTGTGTCTGGACCTTGCACCGGCAAGCGCCGGGGACCGCGCAGATACCCACCTGCGTCTGGCCACCACCACCAGCGTGGATCACTCCGGCTTATTGGCCGTGCTGTTGCCACCGTTTGAAGCCGATTGCCACTGTAAGGTAGACGTGATTGTCACCGGCACCGGCCGCGCCCTGGCCGTGGCCCGGCAGGGCGATGTGGATATGGTGCTGGTACACGCCCCGGCGCTGGAAAAACAGTTCATCACGGACGGCTACGGCACCCGGCGCATCGGCTTGATGGAAAACGACTTTCTGCTGGTCGGCCCCCCGGACGACCCGGCGGGCATTGCCCACGGCAAAAATGCCGCCCGTGCCTTTGCCCGGATTGCCGCACACAAGGCCCCGTTTATCTCCCGCGGGGACAGCTCGGGCACCCATATCAAGGAGCGGTCCGTGTGGCAGGATACAGGGATCGACCCGCACGGAACCTGGTACCGCAAGGTGGGACAGGGCATGGGGCACACCCTCATAATGGCCGGAGAAATTAGTGCCCATACCCTCATCGACCGGGGCACCTGGCTGGCACTGATGCACCAGGTGGACCTGATCCCGCTGGTCGAGGGCGATCCACTACTGCTGAACCCGTACCACCTGATTCCGGTGAACCCAAAGCGCCACCCACAGGTGCGTCACGCACTGGCGATGCAGTTTGCAGACTGGTTGACCTCAAACGCCGGACAGACGTTGATTGGCGAATACCGGGTAGCGGGGCAGCCGCTATTTCGCCCGACCCACCCTAACTGAACGGGCTGACCACCTGATAAATGAGCGGGGCAATCGGCGCAGGCAAGGCCGGTTTTTCCACCACGAAGCGCACTTCGTGGTCGCCGGGCCGGTCGGTGGGAAACGCTCCGGACAGGGTGATCTCCAGGGTTTCTCCATAGGTGATGGATACCCGGATGGGGTCGATGACCTGCCCATCGGCTTCCCAGTGACCCACAAATTCGCCGTGACCGTTGATCCAGAACACGGCTTTTGCCGCCACCTTTCCCCCGGTGGCCACCGCCATTCCCGCAGCGGGAACAACCAGGCTTAACGATGCCTCGCGGATAATCAGCGCACCCGGCACAGCGTTTCCGGTCACGGTGACCTGCGACAAAAACGGGTTGTTGTTGAACTGATACGGCGCGGCCTTCTCCCCCGCACACCCGGAAAGCAGCACCAGCGTCAGCACGCCCGGCAGCATGAATCTCATACAGTCACTCCCTTGATCATCAACCGGGAGACCGGCTCGCGATCAATTCAATCTCGTACCCTTCCGGCGCGTCGATAAAGCAAAATGCACCCGAGCGGGAGGCCGTGGGGCCGTCGGTCACCGGCACGCCCATCTGTTCAAGGTGGCGGATAGTCTCGTCCATGTCGTCCACCTGAAACGCCAGATGCACCAGATCTTCCGGCACCGACACGTCGCCGGAGTCCGGAAAGCTGCACAGCTCGATCTCTTCGGCACTGCCCGGTACCGACAGGAACACCAGTTCCGACCCACGGGGCGACGTGTGCCGGGAAATGACGGCAAGCCCCAGCACGTCGGTATAAAAACGCACGCTGGCCTCCATGTCGGCCACCCGCATGCGGGTATGCAACAGGCGCTTGACGGCAATCGCCACCGGTGCGCCTAAAACCCGCTCATGACGGGTGTGTTTTCCGGCAGGGTCACCAGCGCATCGTCAAACGGCTCGGCGCTGGCGTCGGTATATTCCACAATCACGATGGTGCCGTCTCCCTTGGGAAACACCACCCGCACCTGCGCCCCTTCCATATCCTCCGCCTCCCACACCCAGCGTAGCGCATGGGTGCCCCGGCGGGACGGAAAACCGGTCAGCACCAGGGTGCTCGGGTGGCCGTCGAACGAGACGTCCGGGTTGATTTCGAGCCGGTAGACCGACTCTTCGTCCGGCGTGGTCATAAATCCGTAAATCTGCGCCTTCACCCGCTCGAGGATGGCGATGCGGTAGGAAAAAATGATGTCGTCGTTGGTCAGCGTGCGGTAGTAAAGACGGCCGTCGTAGTCGTACAGGGTGCCCGGATCAAAGCGGTCATCCTGCTGATTGGACGACTCGATCCGCACCATGTTGCCTTTTTTATATATTTTCGACGTGCGGGAGGTCCGCGTGTCCTCACCGATTTCGGTCATAACCACCGTGGCCGAATAATAGGCCGGGCCTTTCGGCCCGCGCGGCGGTTCCTCGTCCGTTGCCACCTCTGCGGTGGCTGCATCCGTGTTTTCCTGTGCCGTGGCCACGGCACACGGCAACAGGACGGCCACGCCCAACAGCCACGCCAGAACAATGCGGCTACGGCGCTGCAAGCTTCACCTGGGACTGGTTGGCCACCACCACCCACAGCATGTCGTCCGGGTGCAGATAGGTTTTTGCCACCCGCAGCACGTCGCCTGCGCTCACCTGCCGCACCCGTTCCACGTAGTCGGTAAAGTAGGAATCTCCCAACCCCTGCATGGCAATAAAGGTCAACAGCCCCACCATCTTGCCGTTGGTATCCATGCGTAGCGGAAAACTGCCGGTCAGGTACGATTTGGCGTCGGAAAGCTCTGTTTCCGGCACTTTTTCGGTGCGTATCCGGTTCAACTCTTCCAGAATGCTGGAAATGGCCTGTCCCGCCTGATCGTTGCGGGTCTGCACCACCACCCGAAAACTGCCCGCATCCCTTAATGCGGCAAAGCCGCTGCCCACGCTATAGGCCAGCCCCTGCTTATCGCGTACGCTGGCCACCAGCCGCGAGGCAAAGCCGCCGCCGCCCAGCATGTAATTCATCACCACCACCGGATAAAAATCCGGATCGGTGCGGGCAATGCCCAGATGGCCCATGACCACACTGGCTTGGGCTAGCGGCTGGTCCACCTTGACCACGCGGGTGCCGGTGGGCGCCATAGGTGCGGGCGGCTTCCGCTCGACCCGGTCCACGGTCCGCCACTTGCCCAGCGCCTTTTTCGCCAGCCTTCGGGCCTCCTTGACCGTCATGTCGCCCACGATACTGAGCACCGCGTTATTGGCGCCGTAATGGGCGTCGTGGAAGCGCACCAGATCGTCCCTGCTGATCTTTGGCACACTGCCTTCATCGCCGCTCTCCGGCCGGGCATACGGGTGGTCGCCAAACAACTCCTTGCGGAACCGCTTGCCCGCCACCACCCCCGGATTGTCCCGTTCGGATAAAATACCGGCCAGGGTCTCATCTTGTATGCGGATGAATTCCTCTTCTGGAAAGGTCGGGTGGATGACCACATCGGCAAGCAACGCCATGCCCATTTTGATGTCGCGTTTCAGCACGGTGAGCGACACCGTGGCAAAGTCGCGCCCGGCCCCCGCCCCCAGGCTGCCGCCCACAAATTCAATCTCTTCGGCGATGTCGGGGCCGGTGCGGGTCGGGGTGCCTTCGGTAATCAGCGCCGCCACCAGCCCCGCCGTGCCGGAAAGCGTTGCCGGGTCGTAACGGGCACCGGCGTGCAGCGCAAGCTCCACGCTGACCATGGGCAGGGCGTGGCGCTCCACCACCTGCAACACCAGGCCGTTTTTCAGGGTTTCCCGATGGACATTGATGTCCGCAGCGCTGGCATACGGGGCAAAAAGCCCCAGTGAACAGATAACTAAAATGATGCGGCGTACCGGGACCATCACTTCCCCTCCCCGTTGGCGTCAGCGGTCTCTGGCACCAGTACCGCCACGGTGCGGGTGCGGGGGGTCAGGTATTTTTTGGCCACCCGCATGACATCCTTGCCGCTCACCTTACGAATACGGTCCGAAAAAGACGTGATGTACCCGCTGCCCGCTCCCACGGTTTCGGCCTGCCCCAGCATCATGGCCTGATAAAAGACCGAGTCCTGCCCCATGATGTGATCGGCCTCCACCTGATTTTTGGCGCGGGCAAGTTCGCGTTTTTCGGGCGGTTCGGTTTGCAGCCGTTCGATCTCTTCGTACAGGGCCGCCTCGGCATCCGCCGACGACTTGTCGGGGGCCATGACCGCGTAAAAGTAGAACAATCCCGGATCGGCACTGAGCGGCTCGTAGGCGCCCCCCCCGTCCACCGCCAGCCGGTCGTTGTAGACCAGACGCTGATACAGGCGGGAGCGCTCCCCCTCAAACAGAATGCGGGACAATACCACCAGCGGATAGGCGTCGTCGCTCTCCCAGTTGGGGGTGGGGTAGCCCAGAAACAAAAACGGCAGCTGCGCCTGCCGGTGCAGGGTGACCCGCCGTTCGCCGTACTGCCTGGGCTCCACCACCGATACCCTGGGCACGTGGGCCGCGGGCGGAATCGGCCCGAACGATTTTTTTATCAGGGCCAGGGTATCGTCGGCGTCAAAATCGCCCACCACCACCACGGTGGCGTTGTTCGGCACGTAGTAGCGCCGGTAGTGGGTCATGGCCTGATCACGGGTGACCTGCTCCAGGTCGGTCATCCAGCCGATGATGGGGCTGCGGTACGGATGGGCGGTAAAGGCGGCGGCGTACATCTGCTCGATGGTGGCAAAGATGGGGTTGTCGTCCACCCGCATGCGGCGCTCCTCGCGCACCACCTCCCGCTCCAGATTGAATTCGTCCGGATCCAGCAGCAGGCCGGTCATGCGGTCGGATTCCAGTTCCACCGACAGGGGCAGGTGCTCCGGCGACCAGTTCATGAAATAAGCGGTGTAATCCCGGTAGGTAAAGGCGTTTTCATCGCCGCCGTATCTAGCCACCTGACGGGAATATTCGCCCTTTCCGTGATTTTCAGTGCCTTTGAACATCATGTGTTCCAGCAGGTGCGAAAGACCCGTGGCACCGGTCACCTCGTCCATGGAGCCCACCTTGTACCACACCTGAAAGCTCACCACCGGGGCCTTGTGTTCCTCTTTCAGCACCACGGTCAGGCCGTTGTCCAGGGTATGCACCTGTACCTTGCCTGCGTGGGCCACAAGCGGTGTGAGGCACAGGGCCATGGCCAACCAGAGAACGGTAAATTTTGAGGGCATAAGTGAAACGTCCCGACCGGGTTACAGATGGAGCGATTTTACGTTGTGCTCGAAACAGGCGTCAACACGGCGGCAGGCGGCAACAAAACCCATGGGAATCAGGCATCTTTCGAGGGCGGTGAGGGCGACGCTTCCGGGGAAGATTCCGCGTCGTCGTCCCCCATAAAGCGGCTCAGATAAATAGCCTGGGCCAGCACAAACACCAGGGTGAGCCCCAGCAGCCCGAACAGCTTGAAGTACACCCATGTCTCGGTATCGAAACGCATGGCGACAGCGGTGTTCAGGACGCCTAAAAGCAGGAAAAAACCCACCCACCAGCCGTTGATATGGCGCAGGGTGGCCACCGGTACCTGATCGCCCAGGGCGCCGTACATGCGCTCCGTCATGGTGCGTGCGGAAAACTGGCTGACCAGAAATACCACCCCCAGCACCACGTACAGCACCGTGGGCTTGAGCTTGATGAAGCGGATGTCGTCCAGCAGCAGGGTGGCCCCGCCAAACAGCAAAATCAGCACGGCGGAGAACAGGTGCATGGGCTCGATCTTGCCGTTTTTGAACCAGCCCCACGCGGCCAGCCCCACGGCGGCCACCATGGCCACCACCGTGGCCACCATGATGTCGTACAGCTTGTACGCCGCAAAGAACAGGATGATGGGCAGAAAATCGAACAGGGCTTTCATAAAATGAGTGTTATCCCGGAAGTTGCGTACGGTAGAAAATGTGGCGTTTCCCCGCGCCAGCCTGCATCACAGTGTACCCCATTGGCACCGCCGCGTTCCTTACGCGAACGCAAGGCGTGCATAATAGGCGGAATGTCTCCCGCCGTCCGCAAGCAAGCTACGCACCCCCCGGATTTTGCCGACCTGTACGATCAGGTGGTGGGGGAAGATTTTCACGGCTACTGGTGGACCGGCTTTGAGCGCCTTGTGGACACCCACCAGATCACGTTTGACTCCGTGTGCGATGTGGCCTGCGGTACCGGAGAGACCGTGCGGCGCATGGCCGAACGGGGGGTTACCCGCCTGTACGGCAGCGATATTTCGACCGAAATGATCCGCGTGGCACAGGCCAAGTGTGCGGATACCGGCGCGGCGTTTACCGTACAGCCCATGCAACAACTGACAACACCTGCGCCGGTGGACCTGATTGTTTGCGCCTACGACTCCCTGAACCGGCTGGAGTGCCTGGACGATCTGGCGCAGACGTTCCGGTGTTTTTATGCCGCGCTGACGCCGGGGGGCCATGCCGTCTGCGATCTGGCCACCCTGAACCACCTGGAAAACGACTGGGGCAGCGGCGTCATCCACGTGGCGGACGAGGCGATCGGCAGCGTATGGCGCACCCGTTGGGACGCGGGCAAACAGACGTTGTCGATCGGTTTGACCCTGTCCACCATCAACCGTTCCGGCGGCGTGCAACAGGTGACGGAGCAGGTGGTGATCCACGGCTACCGGCAGGCCGACATTGAACGGGCCATTGCACAGGCGGGGCTCACCATACTGGAAGTGCGCGACCTGATCCCGTGGACGGCCGGCACGGAGCGCGGCGCGCGCCTGTTTTATCTGCTGCAAAGGCCCGCGTAAGCGTTCATGAATCCCCCCGACCCGCTGACAATCGCCCGCAAACTGCTGGCCGTGCCCACCGCACCGTTTTATGAGCAGCGGGTGATGGCCGTCATCCGCGGCATGCTGGATGACTGGGGCATTCGCTACCGAACCGATCCCCACGGCAACCTGATCGCCCGTTTTGGCCGGGCCAAAAGCGCACCGTGGGCGCTGATGGCCCACACGGACCATCCCGGTATCGAGATCACCTCCGTCCGGGGCCATGTCGGGCACGGCACCTTTTTGGGAGGCGTGCGCCCGGACAGCCTCCCCGGCGCAACAGTGCGGCTGTACGGCGAAGGGGGAGAGGCGACCGGAACCATCGAAACCGTACGGCAGGTCCATGGCGAAAAACGCATCCGGGTGCGGCTGGATCAGGGCGCGGTGCAAAAAGGCACGGTGCAAAAGGGATGGTTCGGGTCGTTCGATCTGGGCGCGCCCACGGTCAACCGGCAACGTATATGCGCCATCGCCGTGGACGACCTGATCGGCTGCGCCACGGTGTTGTCGGTGCTGGGCACGCTCAAGGCGCAAGGGGCTACCTGCCGGGTGCTGGGGGTGTTCACCCGGGCAGAGGAAGTGGGCTTTGCCGGGGCGCAAAAGCTGGTGGCCAACCGCACCCTGCCGGATCACACCCGTATCGTCTCGCTGGAAGCCAGCATGGAAATGGCCGGGGCCAGGCAAAACAAGGGACCGGTGATCCGGGTGGGAGACCGCACCGCCACGTTTGATGCGGGACTGGAGCGGGCGCTGCACGAAACCGCGCAGGGGCTGAAAGCCGCCGATCCGTCGTTCAAGTTTCAGCGCCAGCTCATGAGCGGCGGCACCTGCGAGGCCACCGTGTTCACAGCGGCGGGCTATAAGGCGGTGGGGCTGGCCTATCCACTCATGAATTATCACAACATGGCAGCGCCGGACGGGGTGGCCAGGGAAGAAGTCGCCAGCGCCGATTATCTGGGCGGCGTGCGCCTGCTTGTCGCCGCCGTACAAGCCACAAAAAGCGGCGGTTTTCCCCGTTATCTCGCGCGGTTGACGCGCGAGACGGCAAAACTGGTGAAAAGATTATGAGTAACCGCTTACTTGCCCCGGCCGTGCTTGCGGCCCTTGTCTTTTTGCATTCGGGCGCGGCAGGGGCCGAAGCGCCGCCCACAAGCTGGCCGGATACAAGTTGGATCGATCCGAGCAGCGACATGCAGGTGCGGGTGCTGGCCGACGGCCTGCCTGCGGTGGACAACCTGGCGATCGGGGACAACGGCGTGCTGTACGCCACCCTGGAAATGAAGGCCCCCAACGGGCGCGTGGTGCGGATTACGCAAACCGACGACGGCGTCCGCGTGGAAACGATACTGGACGGCCTCAACCGGCCCGACGGCCTGCTTTTTTCAAACGGCAGCCTGTTCATCACCGAAGAGGTGAAAAAGGGGCGGGTGATGCAACTGGACCTGACCACCGGGAAGGTGATCCCCATTGCCAACCTGGCCAACCCGGAAGGCATCGACCGGCTGCCGGACGGCAGCCTGATCGCATCGGAAGACATCCCGAACGGGCGCGTGGTGCAAATTTCCCCAACCGGCAAGATCACCACACTGGCTGCGGGGCTGAACCGCCCGGAAGGGCTGGCGGTGGACGGCGCGGGCAATATCTTCGTGGCCGAAACCGGCACGGGGCGGATATTGAAAATCGCCGCGGGGCAGGTAAGCGTCGCCTTTTCCGGGCTACACCAGCCGGATCAGGTGGAAGTCGGCCCGTACGGCGCCGTGTGGGTCACCGAGGACGCCACACCGGGACGGTTGCTGAAAGGGTTTTTGGGGCGGCTGTACCCGGTGTTACAAAACCTTTCCGCGCCCCAGGGCATCGCGTTCAGCCCCGGGCACGGGCACTGCGGACCCAAAATATATATCGCTGAACAGGGACAGAGCCGCATTCTGGAAGCATCCTCCCCGTGCGGATCCACCCGCGGAGAAGATCCCTAACCCGTTTTGCCGGGTGCCGGGATACCTGAAACAGGCTCTATTTCGCATCAGAGTGCCCGATATGCCCCGTTTCGGACGGAGCCCATGCTCTACCATTGGGCAAATAAAACAAGTCCCGCAGGCAGCGTTTATGTCGCCCGCCCTTGTTTATTGAAATGTCTCCCGTACGGGTGCGGAGCGTGTGGTTACCCCAGCATCTCTTTGGCGTGGGCCACGGTGGTGTCGGTGACTTCCTGCCCGCCCAGCATACGTGCCACCTCCGCCACCCGCTCGGCGTCCGCAAGCTTCGTCACGCGGGTGCGGGTGCGGGTGCCGTCCGTCTCTTTTTCCACCCGCACATGGGCATCTGCACAGCTTGCCACCTGGGGTAGATGGGTGACGCAGAACACCTGATAGCGCGTGCCCAGCGCCGCCAGCATGCGCCCCACCTGCTCGGCCACGCCGCCGCCAATGCCCGCATCCACCTCATCGAACACCAGACACGGCACCGGATTGGCGTCGATCAGGGCCATCTTGACCGCCAGCAGAATGCGCGACAGTTCGCCGCCGGAGGCCACTTTGGCCAACGGCTTGGCCCCTTCTCCGGGGTTTGCCGCCAGCAGAAACCGCACCTGCTCACGCCCGTCCGGCCCCAGCACGGTATCGCCGTGGACGAAGCCGTCCCGATACGGCCCGGTCTCCACCGAAAGGCATGCATGGGGCATGGCCAGACGGGCAAGCTCCCGGTGCACCCGCTCGGCCAGCGCCTCGCTTGCCGCGGCGCGGGCACGGCTCAGATCATCTGCCAGCGCCGCCAGTTCAGTAAGCCCCGTATCACGGGTTTCGTACAGCCCGGCCAGTTGGCCTTCCACGTCGCCGCCTGCGGTAAGTTCGGCCTGATAGGCGATGCCGGTGGCCAGAATTTCCGCCACACTCTTGCCGTACTTGCGCTTGAGCGACTCGATTAAAGCCAGCCGCTCCTCCACTTGATCCTGTCTGGCCGCATCCGGGCGGGCCTCATCGCGAAAGCGCCGCAAGCCGTCTGCGGTCTCCTCCAGCAGCACGCGGGCGTCATCCACCAGACGCCCCAGTTCCTTACCGGTGGCGCTGATGCGGCCGATTTCGGCAAGGTGCGCCATCACCCCGGACAGGCGGGACAGCACCGCCCCCTCGGCGCCGTACAGCTCGGTAAACGCCTGATCGCTCAACGAGCGCAGGCTCTCCGCGTGGGACAGACGGGACAGTTCTTCGGCAAGCTGCTCTTCCTCGTCCGGGAAAAGGTCCGCCGCACCGATCTCGCCGATGCCGAACGACAGGAACGCGGCCCGCGCCAGCGCCTCCTGCCGGCCCGCCTCCACCTGCTCGATTTCGGCAATCAACGCTTTGATTTTGTTGTATTTATTTCGGTAATCCCGGGCCTGATCCAGCAGCCCGCCCGCGGCATCCAGCAGCCCGCCGTGGGTGTTCTCGGAGGTTAAGGAGCGCTGGGCGTGCTGCCCGAGAATATCCACCAGCGCCTCCGCCGCCGCAGACAACAATCCGGTCCCCACCCGGCGGTCGTTGACGTAGCAGGCGTTGTTGCCGTCCCGGGCCAGCACCCGGCGCACCACCAGTTCGTCTCCCTCGGCCAGCACCCCCGCCTCTGCAAGCTGCGCCAGCATAGCCTCCGGCACCCGCCGGAACACGCCTTCCACCACGGCGCGGGGCTCCCCCGCGCGGATCAGCCCCACATCGGCACGACCGCCGGTGAGCAGCTTGAGGGCGTCCACCAGGATCGACTTGCCCACGCCGGTTTCGCCGGTCAGAACGGTAAAGCCGGGGGCAAACGCCACCCGCACCCGCTCGGCCACCGCCAGGTTTTCTACGCACAGCTCGGCCAGATACGGGGCACCGGCGGCTGTGTGCTGCGGCATACCTGCCACTTCCGTTCCCTCCCGATCTTTCTTAATTAAAGAAACGGGGCGCTCCGATCTCCCGGAACGCCCCGTTTTCAAAATCGCTTCGCGAAATACGATCCGTATGGATGACCCATTATCCCAGGTGGGCGTCGATCTTTTCCTTGAGTTGCTGGCTCGACGCCGCGCCCACCACCTTGTCCACCGGCTCGCCGTTCTTGACGAACAGCAGGGTGGGGATGCCCATCACCTGATAGCGGGTGGCCACGTCCTGATTTTCGTCCGTGTTTACCTTGACCACCTTGCAGCGGCCGTTGTACTCCTCCGCCAGGGCTTCCACCGTGGGGGCGATCATCTTGCACGGGCCGCACCAGGGCGCCCAGAAGTCAATCATGACCAGGGTATCCGCCTTGAGGACTTCCTCGTCAAAATTGGCCGAAGTGACTGCAATCGCACCCATGGATATCTCCTTCAAAAACTGTAACGCGTGTCTGCCGAAAACCATGACCGGCAGGAGGGCTTATTCTATGCCCGCTTGCCGAACCGGTCAAACCGGGCAGGCGACGCCCACGCTCACTTGAGCGCGTACAAAATGGCCAGCCCCACCCCCATGGACACCAACCCGGAAATCCGCAAAGTGCCGTCGGGCACCGTGTCGATCTGCTTGAGCAGCCGCCGGTAGCGACCGGGCGAGGCAAACAGCGGCAGCCCTTCGGCCAATAGCAACAGGCCCAGACCGATGGCCAGATCGCTCAGTTCCATGGTATCTCCTTAAGTCCATATCCAAATCGTGTGCACCCGGTCAGGCAGCGGCCAGCTCCAGCCATCACACGATACCGCGCCGTTACCCATGGATGCCATTGACACGCCCGGGTTTGATTGTTTACTGTTTTTCGGAATTACAGGTCAAGTATGAGGGCTCGCTTCGCGAGTGCCTCGCGCTCGTGAAAGATCTTGGCCACGTTCGGGTAGTTACTTTTTTTTGAAGGAGTCCAAAAAAATGGCCCAGATTACAGACGCCAAAAAAGATCAGATTGTCATGATCATCGTTGCCCTCGGCATCATCATCATGATCGCTGCCTTCGCCGGAGGCGACGGCACCTTCCGGTAACGGTTGCGAGCTACGGCTATTTAAAAGGCGGCCCGGCCCGGGCCGCCTTTTTTGCTTTCGCCCCCCCTGTAAACCATATATCTTTTCGCCATGCGCTTGTCTCCGTATCTTTTCCTGACTGCCCTGCTCCTGTGTGCACTCCCCGTCCGTGCGGCGGTAATCGATCAGGTGGTGGCCGTGGTGGGCGATCAGGTCATCACCTTATCTGCGTTGAACGACGAGTGGCAAATCGTGCAGGCCGCTCCCGATGCCGAGCCTATCACCCGCGCGGAACTGCTCAGCCGCATGATCGACCTGAAGCTCCAGATGATGCGCGCCCGCAGGGTGGGGCTGACACCCATCCCCGCCGAAGTGGAGGCGGCCATTGCCGACATCATCGCCGACAACAACCTGCCGTCCATGGCGGCCTTGCAACAGGCGCTGGCAAAGGAGGGCAAAACCATCGCCGTGCTGCGTCAGGAGATCACCCGGCAGATGAGCGTCATGCGCCTGCTCCAGCGGGAGGTGAAGGCCCAGGTGCGGGTGGGCGATGCGGAATCCAGAGCCTGGTACCACGCGCACCCGGAAGCGTTTACCCCGCCCGCTCGGGTGCGGCTGCGGCAGATTGTATTTTCTTTAGACGGGCTGTCCCAGGCCGATCGCGGCCAGGCCGTTGTGGCCATTGGCAAGGTGCGTGAGCAGATCACCGGACGGGCCTCGTTCAAGGCCGCCGAGCGGCGGCTGAAACGCACTAGCAACGTGACTGTGGGAGAGGCGGGAGAGCTTTCCACCGCCGAGCTGCGGGGCGACCTGGCCACCGCCGTGGCGGGCCTTGCCGAAGGTGAAATCAGCTCGCTGGTATCCCTGCCCACGGGCCTGGGCCTGTTTTTGCTCGACCGGCGTTACCAGGGAACCCCCGTAGCCTTTGAGCAGGTGGCGGATCAGGCGCGGGAGTTGGCCACCGCCGACGCCACACAAAAACGACTGACCCAGTGGATCGCCAGCCTGAAAACGCACACCCCCGTAGAGATCAAGCCGTACGGCGAGTAAGCCATCAGCCGTACGGCGAACCGGTGACTACGCCGTCGCCTTGCGGGAACGCCGGGAGGATTTTCCGGGAGTAATCTCGTACGTTTCCAGGTGCATGTCCTTTTTTCCTTTTATATTCAGGAACTTGCGGATCTCGCTCTCGACCGCCTCCAGGTTTCTGCGCTCTTCCCCCATCAGCAAGTCGGCCACCGCCGGGTGCACCGTGAGGGTCAACTCCTTGTGGGGATTGGTGCCCGCCGTGCGGCGCAGTTCCCGGAACATTTCGTAGATTACCGTGGTGGGGCTCTTGGTGAACCCCCGGCCATCACAGTAGCGGCACGGTTCGCAGTGCACCTGTTGCAGGTTTTCACGTTTTCTCTGGCGGCTCATCTCCACCAGACCCAACTCGCTCATCTTGTACAGGTTGACCCGCGCCTTGTCCGTCGACATGGCCTTCTGCAAGGCCTGGAACACCCGGTCCCGGTTGGCCGCCTCATCCATATCGATAAAGTCGATGATGATAATGCCGCCGATGTTGCGGAAGCGCAGCTGGTGGGCGACTTCCTTCACCGCCTCCAGATTGGTCTTGGTGATGGTGTCTTCCAGTGAACCGGTCTTGCCCACGTAGCGACCGGTATTCACATCGATCACGGTCAGGGCCTCGGCGGTGTCGATCACCAGATAGCCGCCGCTTTTCAGCCATACACGCCGCCCGATGCCCCGGGAGATTTCGGCCTCGATATTGAAATACTCGAATATCTGGCTCTCCCCCTCGTAGCGGAACACCCGCTCGGCCACCGACGGCAGGTAGGCTTCCACAAATTCCATCACCCGCTCGTAATGGGGTTTGGAGTCGATCACCAGCCGGTCTACATCGGGGGAAAACAGGTCGCGCACCGCGCGGAAGGTCAAATCCAGGTCCATGTGCAACAGGCACGGGGCGGCAAGGTACGACCATTTTTTCAGGATGTTGGCCCACAACAACTCCAGAAACGCCATGTCGGAGGCAAACTCCTCCTCCAGCACCCCGGAGCTTACCGTGCGCACAATGTAGCCGCCGTTGGTGGTGGCCAGCCGCTCCACAATCTCGCGCAGGCGGCGGCGCTCCCGGTCGGAACTGATGCGGCGCGAGATGCCCACGTGGGGCACCCCCGGCATGAACACCAGATACCGCCCCGGCAGCGAGACATACATGGTCACCCGCGGGCCTTTGGTGGAAATGGGCTCCTTGGAGACCTGTACGATGATGTCGTCCCCGCCCTTCAGCAGTTTTTCGATCGGGCGGTAGCTGCGCCGGGCGCGGCCACGGCCACCCCCACGGCCACCACCGCCGTCACCATCGTCCGTGACCACGTCCTCGTACCGTTTTTCCGGGTCGAGCACGTCGCCCACGTACAAAAACGCCGACTTGTCCAGGCCGATATCCACGAATGCCGCCTGCATGCCGGGCAGCACGCGCACCACCTTGCCTTTGTAAATGTTGCCGACGATGCCCCGTTCCTTGGCACGCTCGGTAAAGAGCTGCTGGGTCTCGTTGCCTTCGACGACGGCCACCCGGGTTTCTTCCCGGGTCGCGTTAATCAGAATTTCCGTAGACACGATTCTTGTTCACAATCCATAGTCAAAAAGTGCGGGCCGGTTTTTCGCGCATCCAGTAGCGATGCGTATCGGTCGCCGGCCAAAAAATAAAGCCCCGTACGGCGCGCCCTGATGGACGGATCTCCGGGGGTAAATCCCATTATATCAATCAGTTCCGAAATCCGCGGCACCCGGTTTCCGTCTGCCTGGAAAAACAGCTCCAGACAGTCGTCCGTCATTTCCAGCCGCCCGATCAGCGGACGGATGTCCAGCACCCGTTCCCGGCCTTTTTTATCCACGCGGGTGATCAGAATCTCGTTTTTTTCCATCACCTGTTTCACACGGGCGTCCAGATCGTCCGGGGTTCCGTCCTGCCAGCGTAGCTGATATGCGTACCCCAGGTCGTCCAGGGTGAGCGACCGGTCGGCCCCGGTGAGCGCCACCACGCCGGTGACGGTGGCCTCGTCCGGCAGCATTTCGTTCAGGCGCGCCATCAACTCTGCGGGTACGCCCTGACGGGTCAGGGTAACATCCATGACCTCCGCCACGCTCTCCACCCCCACTGAAAGGGCCGGCCCGAAAGACAGTTTCGGGCGCGGGCGCTTGCCTTCTGTGTGCGCCAGCGGCAGCCCGGCACGCCGGAAGGCGCGGATGAACAGGGCCATCATCTCCAGATGGGAGAGCATGGCGAACTCCCCCAGTTTGGCCCAGCCGATGCGATAACGGAAGCGTCCCTCCGGAATCCCCCCCCCCTCGGTATCCGTTTCCCCCGCACTCACCTCCGGCACCAGCGGGTGGTTGACGGTATTTTCCGCCATCGGCAGATCAAATTCCGTGGCGCGGCCCCCTTCTGGCACGTACACCCGGGGCACCACTTCCGGCCCCGACGATGCCGCCGTGCACACGCCGCAATCGCCGCACAGGCCGTAGCGGCAATCGCGGATAATGCGCTCGCGCCCGGCACGGGCCAGGTCTTCGGTGAAATATTCCTTACTGGTGCCGCAGTCGATCATGTCCCACGGCAACACCTCGTCGGTGGGGATTTCCCGGCCCGCGTAAAAGCGCGGGTCGATCCCCAAATGGGAAAAAATCTTGTTCCAGGCCGCCGGGTTCTCCATCTCCGACCAGGAATCCATCCGCAGACCCTGCTTAAAGGCCATCTCCACCGCATCGGCCAGACGCCGGTCGCCACGGGAAAAGACCGCCTCCAGCTCGGCGATGCGCTCGTCGTTCCAAGTGAACTTGGCGCCCCGAACTCTGGCCAGCCGGTCTTTCAGGTAGCGGCGGCGGCGGTCCAGCTCGGCCAGCGGCATCTGCCCCAGCCACTGAAACGGCGTCATGGGCTTTGGGATATAGGTGGAGGTGCTCACCTTCACATCGCGAAACGGCCCCCCTAAAGAGCGCCCCACGGCCAGCGCCCGGGTGGCCAGATCGACAATGCCGTCCAGGTCTTCCCAGGTTTCCGTGGGCAGCCCGTACATGAAGTAGAACTTGATCTCCCGCCAGCCCTCGGCAAACACGTTTTTGACCGCCGCCAGCAGGTCGGCTTCGGAAATGGGCTTGTTGATGACCTGCCGCAGCCGTTCGGTACCGGCCTCCGGCGCCATGGTAAAACCGGTTTTGGACACCCGTTTAATCTGCCGCACCACCGCCGGGGTGAGGGTGCCGATACGCAGGGAAGGCAGCGAATAGGAAATCTTGCGCGACTCCGTTTCGTCCACCAGCTCCTTGAGCACCGGATAGAGCGACAGGTAATCGCCGGTAGACAACGACGACAGGCTCACCTGATCGCAGCCGGTTTTGTGTAGCGATTCCAGCACCAGTTGCTTCACCCGCTCCGGCGACCGCTCCCGCACCGGCCGGTAGGTGAACCCGGCCTGACAGAACCTGCAGCCGTGGGTGCAGCCACGGGTGACCTCCACGTTGACCCGGTCGAATATCGCCTTGGCCACGGGCATGATCGGATCGGTAGGGTAAAATGCCCCATCCAGATCGGCCACCACCCGGCGGATTACCCGTTCCGGGGCGCCCCTCTGGGCTTCGATGGCGGCCACCCGACCGTCCGGCATGTGGTGCACCGTGTAGAGCGACGGCACATAGACACCGGAAATCTGCGCCAGGGCGGCGTGCAGAGAAGGCCGGTCACCGCCGCCTGCGCGCCACGCCTTGACCACGTCGAGCAGTTCGTGGATCACCTCTTCCCCATCACCGATAACGAAGGCGTCGAAGAACGGCGCCAGCGGCTCCGGGTTGTGCACGGCGGCACCGCCGCCGATCACCACCGGATGATGGGCCTCCCGATGCGCTGTCCTGAGTGGCACACCCGCCAGATCGATCACGTTCAAAATGTTGGTGTAGGTGAGCTCGTACGGAATGGCGATGCCCAGAATATCGAACCGGCCGAGCGGTGTTTTGCTTTCCAGGGAAGCCAGCGGCAGTCCCCGATCGCGCAGGGCCTTTTCGTAATCCATCCACGGGGCGAAGGCCCGTTCGGCCAGGGCGTCCGCGCGGCCATTGACGATGCGGTAAAGGATCTGCAGCCCCATGTTGGAGATGCCGATTTCGTAGGTGTCGGGAAACACCAGCGCCATGCGCACGTCCACGGCATCCCACGGTTTGTGGGCCGCGCCCGGCTCCCCGCCGATATAGCGGGACGGCTGCGATACCTCGGACAGCAGCGCCAGCCGATCAGGGTCGACGGGACGGACATATGGCATATCAAATGGTCGGACGGTCATTTTCGGACGGTCATTTTTTTAAGGGGCACAACTCCGCGTGGGTTAGCGGTACATCCGCAAATGTCGCTGCAAATGCACGTTGGCCAGAATGCCCAACGACGCCATGGTGGTCACCAGTGATGTGCCCCCATAACTCATTAACGGCAGCGGCACACCCACAACCGGCGCCACGCCCAGGGTCATGCCCAGATTGACGAAGAGTTGGAACGCTACCACGCAAACCACTCCCGCCGCAACGAGAGACCCGGCTGTATCGGAGGCGCGCACCGCAATATCCAGCCCCCGGCCCAACAGCAAGGCCAGCAACACGAACAGCAACAGCACTCCCATAAAACCCCACTGCTCGGCAAAGACGGAGAAGATAAAGTCCGTATGCCCCTCCGGCAGGAACTTGAGCTGGCTCTGGGAGCCTTGCAAAAAGCCCTGCCCCATAAGCCCCCCCGCGCCCACGGCAATTTTTGACTGCATCACGTGGTAGCCGGTGCCCAACGGGTCGGACTCCGGATTAAAGAAGGTCAACAGCCGGTTCTGCTGGTACTCCCTGAGCGATTGCCAGAACCACTCCCAGAAAAACGGCAGCACCATGCCCGCAAGCAACCCGCCCATCATCAGGGACTTGCGGCGCACCCCGGCAAGCAGCGCCATGACGCCGAACATGAACAACACCATCAGGCCCGACCCCAAATCCGGCTGGCGGACGATAAAGACGAACGGCACCAGGGCGTACAGAGAGGGGGCGAGCAGTTCGTGGAATTGAAACCCGCCACTTCTGGCCCGTTCCGAAAAATGCCGCGCCAGCATCAGCACCACCGCCAGGCGTGCCAGCTCCGACGGCTGGATGGACACCCCCCCCACCTCCACCCAGCGCTGGGCACCCATGCCCACGCGGCCCAGAAGTTCCACCAGGATCAACAATCCCACCGAAAAACCAAACAGGTACGGGGCGTAACTCAGCAGCTTGTGATAATCAATCAGGGCAAAGGTCATGAAGGCGACCATGCCCACCGCCGCCCACGCGCACTGCTTTAAATACAACGGGGTGCCGCCCCGGGACCACTGATCGGTCACCGAGTAGATGGTGGTGATGCCGATGGCCAGAATCATCACCATCAGCCCCACCAGCCGCCAGTCCATATGGACGAATATGCGTCGATCTACAGCGACCATCAGGCGCCCGGCCTTACCTGGCGTTTCTCGGTCAGAAACTGTTCCATCTCTTCGGGCGGGGCATAGGTTTCCCGCTGCATCATGTAGGCCTCAATCACCTCACGGGCCACCGGCGCGGCCACCGCGCCGCCATGACCACCATGTTCCACAATGACCGCCACGGCGATCTTCGGATCCTTTACCGGGGCAAAGGCACCGAACCAGGCGTGGTCCCGGTGCTTGCGTATCAGGTCCTTCTGTTTCTTCGGATCTTCGTCGTCCATGCCCACCACCTGGGCGGTCCCGGTCTTGCCGGCAATATCCACCACCGCCGAGCGGGCCGCACGGGCCGTGCCTTTGGACTGCCACACCACGCCGCGCATGGCGCGCTGGAGGGTGCGGTAGGTGGATGGCCGTAATTCCACCGGCGCCAGCTCTTCGGGCTCCACCGGAATGTACCGGTTTTTCTGGTTATCCCACAGCCCCTGCCGGGTGACCGGTAAAAAGTGCGTGCCGCTTGCCCCCACGATGCCCATGAACACCGCCACCTGCATGGGCGTGGTGCTCACATACCCCTGGCCAATGGCGGCGGACAGGGTTTCGCCGGGATACCAGATCTGCCCCAGGGCCGCTTTTTTCCACTTTATGGTGGGGATCAGCCCGACCCGCTCCGACGGCAGATCAATGCCGGTTTTCTGGCCAAAGCCAAAGCGCATGGCATAGTCGGCAATGGCGTCGATGCCGACCCGGTCCCCCTGCTCGTAAAAGAACACGTCGCAACTTTGCACGATGGACTCATGCAGGCCCATCATCCCGTGACCTTCCAGCTTCCAGTCGCGGAAGGTCCGGTCCAGGAACGGGTAGCGCCCGGTACAGAACACCTCGCGCCCACCGTGCCCTTTTTCCAGTACCGCTGCGGCCACCGCAATTTTGAAGATACTGCCGGGCGGGTATACCCCCTGCACCACCCGGTTCAGGAGCGGCCGCTCCGGGTTACTCACAATCGCCTGCCAGCGTGCGGACTGAATCCCCCGGGAAAGCTCGCCGGGGTCAAAGCCGGGATGGCTGACCAGGGCGATAATCCGGCCCGTGTCCGGCTCCAGCGCCACCACGGCACCACCCCGGTTTCCCAGCGCCTTTTCTGCCGCCTTTTGCACCTCGATATCGAGGGTAAGGTACACATCGTTGCCCACCTGGGGTGCCTGACGGCCCAGCAGTCCCACCTCGAACCCCTTGGCGTCCACCTCGATGGAGCGCATTCCGCGCACCCCGCGCAGGTGCTCGTCAAAGCTGTTTTCGGTGCCGTACTGCCCGATGCGGGTGCCGGGCAGCACGCCGTCGTAGCGTTCGTTGCCCATCTGTTTCTCGGAAATTTCCCCCACATACCCCAACAGGTGGCTGGCCGTATTGCCAAAGCGGTACTCCCGCTGGGTTTCCGCCAGCACAATCACCCCCGGAATGTGAGCCCATTCCACCTGGGCCACCTGCTCCAGGGTCAGCCCCTTTCTCACCGTCACCGGCAGATACGGAATGGTGCGCCGCTGGCGCCTTGCCGCCTTGATCATCGCTTCCGGTTTCAGCCCCAGGAGTGCGCCCACCCGGTCGACGGTCCCCGCCAGGTTGCCCACGTCGTCCAGCACCAGCGCCAGATCGTACGACGGCTTGTTGACCACCAGTTCCACGCCGTTTCTGTCCAGAATGCGCCCCCGTTCCGGCTTTTCCATGACCACCCGGATGCGGTTGTTCTTGGCCATGGCGCTGTACTTGTCATGGTGCAGCACCTGCAGATACCAGGTGCGAAACAGCAGCAGGGAAAGACCCAGCCACATGATCGCCAGGGCAATGACGATGCGGCGGCGGATGGCCCACCCCGCCGACTCGCTATCCGGCAGGCTTATGCCCATTGCCGCTGCTCCGCAAACAGGCTTGCCACCACCAGCAACACCACGCCCCAGAAGGTATTGGCCACCAGTGCCGGGAGCAGGTGATGAACGACCATCCAGCCGTCCAGCTCGATGGACCCGGCCATATGAAACAGCACGCCACTGGTCACATCCACGACCAGCACCACCAGGAACAAGGTGACGACCCGGTGGCCGAAGGTGAACTCCGGCAGCAGCCGGCGGATCAGCCCCACCCCGGCGGCAATACCCGGCAGCACCAGCAGATGCAGCCCCACTTCACCCACGGTAAACCGATCGTAGAGCAGCCCCAGCACCAGCCCCAGCACCACCGCCGGAGCCTCCCCGTATACCACGCTGATCACAAACACCAGCAGCACGCCCAGGTGGGGAATCCAGACCGGTGACAGCAGCATGGGCAACAGTTCGATCTGGAGCGGGATCACCACCACCGACGCCAGGATAATCATCCCCCAGAGGCGCAGGGCGTTCACGGTGCGGCCTCGTCGTCTTTACGCTTATCCCCGCGCACGACCATCACTTCCTCCAAGGTGTCGAACAGCACCTGGGGCGCCACATACACCTTGAGGAATGTCTCGGTCTGCTTGCGTACCACCCGCACCACCTTGCCCACGGGCAACCCTGCCGGAAAATTACCTTCCAGACCGGAGGTGACCACGGTATCTCCCGGCACCACGTCGGCGGCCCGGTACATGTACTTCATTTCCACCAGCAGGGAGGGATCGGCCACCATGCTGATCTCATCTCCGCTCAACCGGCCCTGGGAAGCCCGGGGTCCGCCCACCAGGATGCCCGCGTGACGGCTACGCTCCACCCGGGCGGGGATCACGCTGAGGCGGTTATGGGCGGCCAGCACCTGCGCGGTATTGTGGGTGACCTTGACGATACGCCCCACCACCCCCTGAGGCGAAATGACGCCATCGCCGGGGGCAATACCGGCAAAGCTGCCCTGATCGATCAGGAACGACTGGAACCAGTGGGTGGCGTCGGCGCCAATAATCCGGGCGGGCATGATCTGGTGCGGGGTGGTCGCCCGAAACTCGAGCAGTTCCGCCATGCGCTCATTCTGCTCGACCCGGGCATCAAGATTTGCAAGTTCCAGCAACAGCTGGTCACGCTCGGAGATCAGTTCGCGGTTTTCCCGGCGCACGCCGGTCAGCGCCATGTGGTCCTCCCAGAAGGTGGCCACGGCCGTGGTGGTGCCGTAGGACAGCCGGGTCATCTGCGAGGCGGTCCAGACGAACGGCACCTCAAGCAGCGAAATGGGCCGGTTACGGGTTTGCGGAAACAGGAAAAAGAGCGCAACGGCGGCGGCCATCACTGCCAGTATCCAGCGGGCCCCCCCGCGTCGCCGAACGACCATTAACGCCTACTGCGACAAGGATATCTTCTTAAGGAGGGACAATTCCTGAAGCACCTGGCCACCGCCCAACACCACGCTGATCAGGGCGTTGTCTACGGTGACAATGGGCAGGTTTGTCTCCTCCCTGAGACGGATATCCATTCCCCGGATCATGGAGCCACCGCCGGTCAGGACGATGCCCCGATCGATGATGTCGCCCGACAGTTCCGGGGGGGTGTTTTCCAGCGCCACCTTGATGGTGTTCACGATCACCGAAATCGGCTCGGCCAGTGCCTCTCTGACTTCTGCATCGTCGATCACCAGGGTTTTCGGGATACCGGAAATCAGGTCCCGCCCCTTGATCATGGTGGACAGCGATTCCTCCAGGGGGTAGGCGCTGCCCACCTCCATCTTGATGCGCTCCGCCATGTGCTCGCCGATCAGCAGGTTGTATTTTCGTTTGATATAGCTGGCGATGGCCTCATCCATCTTGTCACCAGCCACCTTGACGGATTCGCTGTAGACGATGCCCGCAAGGGAGATGACGGCAACGTCCGTGGTGCCGCCGCCGATGTCCACCACCATGTTGCCCTCGGCCTCGGCGATGGGCAGCCCCGAACCGATGGCCGCGGCGATGGGTTCCTCGATGATATAGACTTCTCTGGCACCGGCAAGCTCGGCGGAGTCGCGCACCGCGCGTTTTTCCACCTGGGTGATGCCACTGGGCACGCAAATGACAATGCGCGGGCTGACAAAGCTGCGGCGGTTGTGGGCCTTCTGGATAAAGTGGCGCAGCATCTTCTCGGTGGTCTCAAAGTCGGCGATGACCCCCTCTTTCATGGGGCGGATGGCGACGATGTTGCCCGGGGTCCGCCCCAGCATCTTTTTGGCCTCCACGCCCACGGCGAGAACCTTGCCGCTCTGCTTGTCGATTGCCACCACCGACGGCTCGTCGATGACAATACCTTTACCCCCTACGTAGACGAGGGTATTGGCCGTGCCCAGATCAATCGCCAGATCGTCGGACACCCATCCCATGAGTTTGTTTTTGATCCCGAACAATGCTTTTTCTCCCTGCAACCGTCCGAGACGGCTCCCTTCAAAAACGGCCCATCCCGCGGTCAAGCGGTCACGCGGTCAACAAGCCGGACGAACTCTTAATAAAGCCGAACCCTGCCCGCTTGTCAAAACGACATGGCATGCTAGCAAAAAAAAGGCGGCAGGGCACTCATAAAATACCGTACTGCCTGTATTTTTCGGGGCGGATCAGTCCCCGCGCGCTGCCATTTGCTCCCCGGAGAGCCGGTACTGCCCCGCAGCCAGTGCCGTAAGCAGTTCCCGGTTGGCTGGGGGAAACCTGTACCGGGACACGGTCTCCGGCGGCACCCAGCGCAACCGCAAGGCCGCCGCAGGCATCGGCGCGCCCGACAGATAGCGGCAAACAAACGGAACGATCTCCACCTGCCGATCCGGATAGCGATAGTGAATGTCCGGCACGGCCGCCTCCACCTGCACCACCATGCCCGTCTCCTCGGCCACTTCGCGCACGGCGGCCTGCTCCGGGGCCTCCCCCGGCAGCAGCTTGCCGCCGGGGAACTCCCAGAACCCGGCCAGATGAACGCCGGGGGGCCGCCGCTGGATCAGCAGGCAGCCGTCTTTCCACACCAGCCCCACGGCAACCCGCACGGCAACCGCACGCGGGCTTGCCGCCGCTTGTGCGTTATTTTGGGGTGATATACTCTCCATTTTCGTGATCCATGGCTTGAAAGCGAACGCATCGCACGTTTCATGCCTGATCATAGTCCAACCCGCGCTAATAAGGGGGGTATATGCCTGCTCCGTTCACGTTTGAGGCCGAGGTGATCCAGGTGGTCCTGGAGACCATGGACGTACTCACCTTCCGGCTGGCGCTCCCCCCGGAGGCGGGCTTTACCTTCAAGGCGGGGCAGTTCGTCAACCTGACCGTCGACACCCCGGAGTACGGCGAGGATATGGCGCGACTGACCCGCCCCTATTCCATCTCGTCGTCCCCCACTGAAGCCGGGTATATCGACCTGACGGTCAAATATTACGACGACGGCCACGTCTCCAAGCACCTGCGCGAAGTGACCTATATCGGCGAGGTCATGACGGTTGCCGGCCCCCACGGCCACTTTTTTTTCGAAGACGGCAAGGCGAAGTCCATCGCCCTGATCGGCGGCGGTGCGGGGATGGCTCCCATGCGCGGCATCATCCGCTACATACTGGACCACAAGCTGCCGGTGCAGATGCACTACATCGCCAGTTGCCGCACCCCCAACGACCAGATTTATCTGGCCTCGCTCATGGGCTGGAGCGCCACCCACCCGAATTTGACGGTCACCCACACCATCACCCGGCCCCAGGGGCACAAATGGAGCGGCGCCGTGGGGCACATCGATGTCGACCTGTTATCCCTGAACGCCCCGCCCGAAACCACCGAGCTGTACTACGTGGCCGGTCCCACCGGTTTTGTGAAGTCGGTACGCGCCATCCTCAAGGACAGGATGGGCATTACCAAAGACCGGATCATCTGGGAACCATGGGGCTAGGGCCTGTTAACACAAACGGCATGGATAACGTGGGGCGGACGCCGTGAACATCGTACTGGTGGCACCGGAAATCCCCCCCAATACCGGCAGCATCGCGCGCCTGTGCGTCAGCGTGGAGGCGTCTTTGCACCTGGTCAAACCGCTGGGGTTTGAAATTACCGACCGGCACCTGAAGCGGGCCGGGCTCGACTATTGGGAACACCTGGACCTGACCGTGCACGAGTCGTTCGATGACGTGCTTGCCGCCGCGGGCGACGACCCCATGTATCTGGTCACCGCCCATACCGAGCGGCTGTACACCCGGCCCGCCTATACAGAAAAAGACTGGCTGGTATTCGGGGGGGAGACGTCGGGTCTGCCCGCAGCCATTACCACCCGCTTTGCCGATCGGGGCATTCGCATCCCCATGTGGGGGCCGTCCCGTTGCCTGAACCTGTCGAATGCCGTGTCGGTGGTGGTGTTTGAAGCGTTAAAACAAACCCGCCCCGGGTCATTTTGACCGGTCGGCGGTGGAGATTGCCCCGTATACAAGGCGGTGGGTTACAAAAACACCGGAGGCGTAGCGCGCTACGGTGAGGATTTTTTTAAACCCGCCAACGAAGTAGACGGGGTGATATCCGCCGCCGACTACTCGCCGCCTGCGGCTCCGCCAATTCGAATCGGCTGATCAATCTCTGTTAGCCGCACCGGGTTCACCCGTGCATCGTTCAGGCGTCCGCCCCAATGCAGATGCGGGCCGGTGGCGCGGCCGCTGGCACCCACCTTGCCAATCACGTCGCCGGAGGCGATTTGCTGGCCGTCGGTGACGTTGATCTCGCTCAAGTGCATGTAAAACGTGAACAGCCCGGCACCGTGCTCGATAAAGACGGTCTTGCCGCCAAAGTAGCGATCCTTGGCCAGCCGGGCGATGCCCGCGTTGGGGGCGTGCACCGGGGTGCCGCTGGCGGCGGGAATGTCTTCGCCATTGTGGGGGTTTCTGGGCTCGCCGTTGATCACCCGGCGCTTGGCGAAACTGCCGGACGGGTCCCCCTCCACCGGCATACGCCACGGCTCTGACCACAACATCCGCTCCCCCCCGCTTTTCCACAGATCACCCACCTCGGACTTTTCCTGCCGCACCCGCTTTAGCGTGGGCGCATCCAGGTCCACCATCTTTTTGGGCAGGGTCAAATGCTGCACCCCGAACTTTCCGTCCACCACTTCGATGGCAATGCTGGCCAGCAGCACCGTCTGTTTCCCCCGGATCACCTTCACCTCAAACAGGTGGGTTTCCAGTGCACTGGTCATGTCGATCCCCACCAGCCCCACATAGTGGCGCGGCTCGGTCTCCCCGAACAGGACGGGCTTCGCTTTGTAGCTGCCCCACGGGGCCGAGTCGCCCGGCTGAATCACCACTTCAAATGCGGCAATGCCCCCCTGGGGCACGATGTGGGCCGCCGGGGCGCTATCGTCTGCGTGGACGCCCCCCGGAACAAAGGCCAGGGCCAGGGCCGCGATAAAACATCTGACCACAGCCGTTCCCGACGGCCGGGTGGATTGTGGATAACGATTGAAAAATTGAGTCATTTTCGGTAAAATCAACCTAGAGATTTGATAGCCCGTGACGGGCCTTAGATAGAGAGCGGTTTCCCTGCCTTGTGCGTGACCGGTGCATATTCCGGGACCCAATGCATACGGAACGGGAGCCTGAATGTGAGGCGGTGTGCATGCACCCCCGGCCATCGGTCGGTCGAGCATCCTGAAGTCTCACGTAGGGCACCCACCTGGTAAACCAGGGTTCCGAAAGCAGCACCAGCACGGCAAGGTGGGGATCATTGATACACCGTTGGCGGGCGTGGCGCAAGTGCCACGCCCGGCCACGTGCGGAAAGAAGGCCGTAAAACCGGTTGGGATATCCAGGCTGTGAGGGCACATTGGTCCTTGCGACTGTTCCCGCGTTAGTCACACGGCCCTGGGGCCGTGCCTTCCCGCTCACCCGCTGGCCTTTGCCGGCCACTTCCTTTGTCCGTCACCACACTCCCCCTTCAGGTTTTGGCGGGTGGAGTGCCTTGAAGGGACGGCATGGACCTGTTTTCAACCGCAGCAGAACCCGAAAAAGAGGCCGCCAAAAGTTTTGCGTCCAGCGCAGAACCCCTGCCGTGGCGCATGCGCCCCCGGGTGCTGTCTGAATATGTGGGGCAGGAACACCTGCTGGGGGAAGGGCAACTGCTCAACCGGCAACTGGCCACCGGACGCATCGGCTCCCTCATTCTGTACGGCCCGCCCGGCTGCGGCAAAACCGCCCTGGCCCACCTGATCGCACGGGAGCTGTCCCTGCCGTTTTGCGAGCTGAACGCCGTCACCGCAGGGGTCGCCGAAATCCGCAAGGTGGTGGCCGACGCCACCCGCACAAGAGCCGCATCCGGCGCGGGCACCCTGCTGTTCATCGACGAGATCCACCGCTTCAACAAGCCCCAGCAAAGCGCCTTGCTCCCCCATCTGGAACAGGGACTGCTCACCCTCATCGGGGCCAGCACCCAAAACCCGTTTTTTGCCATCATTCCGCCGTTGGCCTCCCGCTCCCACATTGCGGCGCTCATCCCCCACACGGCCGATCAGCTGCGTACCATCGTGGAGCGCACGTTGGCAGACGCCGAGCGGGGGCTGGGGGGGCAGAACGTTACCGTGGCGGACGACGCCATGGAATTTCTGGTCACCCGCACCGAAGGGGACGCAAGGCGGGCGCTCAACGCCCTCGACGTGGCCGTGCGGACGACCCGGCCAAAAACAGACGGGGCGGTGCAGGTGACCCTGAAAGCCATGGAAGAATCCCTGGGCGAAAAGGCGGTGGTGTACGAAGATGGCGATGCCCACTACGACACCATCAGTGCCTATATCAAGAGTATCCGCGGCTCCGACCCGGACGCCGCACTGTACTGGCTGGCAAAAATGCTCGAAGGCGGGGAAGACCCGCTGTTTATCGCCCGCAGACTGGTGATTGCCGCCAGCGAAGATATCGGCAACGCCGATCCCAGGGCGCTGACCCTGGCCATGTCGACCCATCAGGCGGTCACCGCCATCGGCCTGCCGGAAGGGCGCATTCCGCTGGCCCAGGCCACCGTTTATCTGGCCCTGGCCCCCAAGAGCAATGCCTCCTACAAGGCACTGAACGCCGCCCAGGCAGATGTGAAGGGCGGCATGGTGCTGCCGGTGCCTACACACCTGCGGGACAAAAGCTACGCCGGAGCCAAGCGGCTGGGGAACGGCAAGGGATACAAATACCCCCACGACTACCCCGGCCACGTGGTTGCCCAGGACTATCTGGGCGCAAAGCGCACCTATTTTTACCCCACCGATCAGGGGTTTGACGCCCGGCTTGCCGCACGTCAAAAAGAGATCGAAACACTCAAAAAGAACACGCAAGGGGGCTTAACCCCCCCTGAAACATAACCGGAGAAATCATGGATCCATTACCGATCATCCTGGCCGTCGCCCTTATGGCATGCGTTGGTGCCATTGCCTTTCTTGCCACCCGCAAGGTGGCTGTGGCCACCGGGCCGCAAGGCGAAACCGGCCTGCTGGCGGAAAAAATTATTGCCAACGCCGAGCGCGAAGCGGAAATGCTCAAAAAATCAGTGGAGCTGGAGGTGAAAGACCAACGGCTTTCCCTGCGCGCAGAAGTGGATGAAATGAACCGTGAACGGCAGGAAGCCCTGGCGGACAAGGAACGTTCTCTGTCCCGCCTGGAAGAAGACCTGAATCAGCGCGGGCAGGACATGGAAGACCGGGAGGAAAAGCTGTCAGCGGCCAAAACCGCGATCGACGCCGATGCACAAAAGCTGATCGCCAAACTGGAAAAAGCGGCGGACCTGTCCGCCGCCGAGGCCAGAGCCGCCCTGACGGAACAGATCGAAAGCGAAGCCCGGTTCGACTCGGCCAAACTGCTCCAGCGCATCGATGAAGAAACCCGTACCGCCGCCGACGACAAGGCCCGGCAGGTCATCACCGCCGCCATTCAGCGGCTTGCGGGCGATTACGTGGTGGAGTCCACCATCAGCGTGGTGTCCCTGCCGTCGGACGACATGAAAGGGCGCATCATCGGGCGTGAAGGGCGCAATATTCGCGCGCTGGAAGCCGCCACCGGCGTCAACCTGATCGTGGACGACACACCGGGCACCATCCTGCTTTCCAGCTTCGATCCCCTGCGCCGGGAGGTGGCCAGCCTGACCCTGGAAAAGCTCATGACCGACGGGCGCATCCACCCCACCCGCATCGAGGAAACGGTTGCGTCCATCCAGAAAAAGCTGGACGAGGAAATGCTGACCGAGGCCAACAAGGTGCTCTTTGAACTGGACGTGCATGATGTATCGACAGAAGTGGCGGGGTTGCTTGGCCGATTGAAATACCGCATGAGCTACGGCCAGAACAACCTGGCCCACGCCCGCGAAGTGGCCCTGATCTGCGGCATGATGGCAGATGAGTTGGGGCTGGACCGGCAGCTTGCCGTGCGCGGCGGCCTGCTGCACGACATCGGTAAGGCGCTCACCCACGAAGTGGAAGGCGGCCACGCCACCATCGGCGCCGACTTTGCCAGAAAGCACGGCGAACACGCCGACGTGGTCAACGCCATCGGCTCCCACCATGGCGACGTGCCGCCCACCACCCGGGAGGCCTATCTGGTGGCGGCGGGCGACGCGCTGTCGGCGGGCCGCCCCGGCGCGCGCCGGGAAAACATGGAGTTCTACGTGCAGCGGCTCACCGATCTGGAACAGGTGGCCGGTTCGTTCCCCGGCGTGGACAAGGCATACGCCATGCAGGCCGGGCGCGAAGTGCGCGTGCTGGTGGATGCCGACTCCCTGACGGACGGCGAATGCTCCACCATTTCCCGCGACATCGCCAAAAAGATCGAAAAGGAACTCACCTATCCGGGGCAGATCAAGATTTGTCTGGTGCGGGAATCCCGCTTTATTGAATACGCCCGCTAGGAAAACAGAACGATGCGTGTATTACTGATCGGCGATATCGTCGGCGAACCGGGCCGTAAAGCCATTTTCCGGAATCTGGACCGGCTGAAAGAGGAAATGCGCCTGGATCTGGTGATCGGCAACGCCGAAAACGCCGCCGGCGGCTTTGGCATCACCGGCCCCATCATGCGCGACCTGTTCGATCTGGGCATCGACGTGCTGACCACCGGCAACCACGTGTGGGACAAGCGCGAAGCCATCGACCTGATCAAAACGGAAAAAAGGCTGCTGCGGCCCGCCAACTATCCCGAAGGCACACCGGGACAGGGCAGCGGCATCTTTACCACTCAGGCAGGGGAACGGGTGGGGGTGGTGCAGGTGATGGGGCGCGTGTTCATGCACTCGCTGGACTGCCCGTTCAAGGCGGCCGAAAAAGAGGTGCGGAAGCTGAAACGCGAAACCGCCTGCGTGATTGTCGACATGCACGCCGAAGCCACCAGCGAAAAGATCGCCATGGGCTGGCACCTGGACGGGCAGGCCTCCGCCGTCATCGGCACCCACACCCATGTGCAGACCGCCGACGCCCGCATTCTGCCCGAAGGCTGCGGCTATCTGACCGATGCGGGCATGACCGGCCCCATGGACGGGGTGATCGGCATGAAGCGCGAACTGGTGCTGTCGCGCTTTCTGACCGCCATGCCCAGACGCTTTGCGGTGGCTTCCGGCGCCGCCGTGTTTGCCGGAGTGGTGACCGATATCGACGCCGAAACCGGGCGCTGCCGGAAAATCGAACGGGTGTACATTACCGATGCCTGACAGACCAGCGGAAAACACCGGGGCGGAAGATGCAATCGATCCGGCGAAATCGCTGCTGCCGTCCCGGCAAATCCTTTCCGTTTCGGAACTCACCCGCAAGGTACGCACCACCATCGAGGGAACGTTCGGAGCCGTATGGCTGACCGGCGAGGTCTCCGGCCTGCGCACGCCCGCCTCGGGACACATCTACCTGACCCTGAAAGACGCAAACGCCCAGATTCGCGCCGTCATCTGGGGTTCCACTGCGCGCTTTTTGAAGACGCGCCCCAAAGATGGCGATCAGGTGCTGTGCCGGGGCCGCCTGACCGTATATGAACCCCGGGGCGACTATCAGATCACCATCGACTATCTGGAACCTGCCGGCGCGGGCGCCCTGTACCGGCAGTTTGAAGAGGTGCGCGCAAGGCTTGCGGCGGAAGGGTTGTTCGATGCGGAAAAAAAGCGCCTCCTGCCCGCTTTTCCGCACCGGGTGGCACTGGTGACTTCCGCCACGGGTGCGGCCCTGCACGACATGCTGACCGTGCTGGAAAGGCGCGCCCCCGGCCTGTCGGTGCTGATCTCTCCTGCTAATGTGCAGGGCGCGGACGCGCCGCCCCAATTGATTGCCGCGCTGAACGCGGCGGCGGCAGCGCCAGAAGTGGACGTGGTCATCATCGGGCGCGGGGGCGGCTCCCCGGAGGATCTGGCCGCCTTCAACGCGGAAGGCCTGGCCCGGGCCATCCGTGCCTGCCCGGTGCCGGTCGTCTCCGGCGTGGGGCACGAAACCGATGTGACCATCGCCGATCTGGCCGCCGACCTGCGCGCCGCCACCCCCAGCGCTGCGGCGGAGCTGGTTTCCGCCTCGTGGGCGGAGTTGGGCGAGCGCACCACGGTGCTTGCGCGACGCCTGACGGTTGCGGTCACCACCCGGCTTGCCACCTTGCGCCTGCGGCTGAAAAGCGGGTGGGTCGGGCTTGCCGACCCCGGAGACCGGCTGCGTCACACCGTGCAGCGGGTGGACGACTTGACCCTGCGATTGGGGCACGCCGCCAGCCGGGTGCTCATGAGTGCCCACGCACGCCTGTCCGGCGCGTCCGGCAAGCTGGATGAGTTGTCCCCCATGGCGGTGCTTGCGCGCGGGTTTGCCGTGGTCCAAAAAGAGGGGAAGCGGCTGACGCGGATAAAGGGCGTGACGCCAGGCGATCAGGTGGACGTGCGGCTATCCGACGGCGCGTTGATCTGCAAGGTGGAGCAGATAAAAAAATAGGCGGCTTTTCAGGCTATCCGACCTTGCCCGGCCAGCCGCTGGCGGACCGACCGGTACGGAACCGTCTTCAACTTACGGATTTGCGGCCAAAAATGGGGCAAGACAAGGCGCGAGGAACGAAGTTGGGTTGTACTGATTTGCAGTCAAAAATGGGGTCAGGCAAGGCGCGAGGAGCGAAGTTGGGTTCAACCCAATGAGCGACGAAGCCTGGCCTCATTTTGGGCTGCAAATCCTAGAAGAGGGACAGGGTTTGTACTACCGTGACCCACGTATCGCCCCGCGCGACCGCGTCGGAGCTGCTGATAATGCGCGCGGTGGCGTTCTTGTTGCGTACCGAAAGCACCTGAATGACTGCAATCTCCCGGTCAGGCAGTTCATATCCGCCAAACAGGCCGGATTCGGTCTTTCCACCCTCGCGCAGCACATGGAGCTCCTGCCCGGGAGACAGGCCGTGCTTGCGGCCCCGGTCCAGAAAGATCACGTCGCCCGTACCGGAAAGCATTCTGCCCAGATCCGTGGCAACGACATACCCGTTCAGTTTGGGGACATCCACGGACACGCTGACACCCGGACGCACGTACGGAATCAGTTTGTCCCCGGAAATGATCTCGGCAAACGACCGATCCACGTGAGCCTGGATCATTTTTCCGTATCGACCCTCCACCCGCACCATACCGACCACCCACACCAACTCCCCCATCGAAAGGTGCGTACGCGGATGCCGCACCTTACCCGACGGGCGGACCACCTGAAACAGGGTGCCCGGAGTGGCTTCCTGCTTGCGGTTCACCTTCAGGAAAATCGTATCCCCCTCTGCCATGAACCAGCGTTTGTCGTAGTTGCCCCTCACCTCACCCACCGCGTTGATATCCTTGGTGAGGTAGCCGCCCGCCTCCACCATCAGCGGGTTGATCGCCCCCTCCTTCACCTCCACCTCAATCACCAGCGGGGCAATTTCCGCTTCGGCCATTACCATCTCCGGCAACGCCTCGGTCTCAATGGCGTTCTCATCCAGATCGGTGTACTCCCTGGGCTCTTCCGGGCCTTCATCGACCGGTTCAATGGTTTCATCAGCCGGTAGTTCCGCCTCAACGTACTGAATACGCAGGTGCGGCTTTAACAAATCGACGGGGATGCGAATTTTGCCGCCCGGATAAATCAGGTCCGGGTTGATCACCTGACCGTTGTACCACCAGAGCTTGGGCCACTGGTACGGATCTTCAAGGTAGGCCTCGGCAATCTCCCACAGGGTATCTCCCTTAAGCACCTGATGGATGTTGCGGTCCGGCCCTTCCAGGGCAATTTCATCGGCGTACACCACCGGCACCAGCATCGCAAGTACCGCAAAAACCGCCCACAAAAATCGCGGACGACAAGGCCAGGGTGAGGTCATGAATATTTTTCTTTCGTCTTGGTTCACAAATCGTTCCTGTACGGTGTCGTTACGCACAGCCGTCGGTCCGCCAGTCCCGACGCTCCCCTATCGGAGAGCGTGGCGGAAAGCGTTAAATTATATTCACATTCAATGAGTTAGCCCATGTTCATGGTGCCAAAAATTTAATCAAAAAACCGCCCGCGCCGCCTTTTTGCGCCGGAGCCACACGGGCTGGTACAATTTTCTTTCGGCCATGCCTGTGGCACCGGCCTGCAATCCGCCCGCTAACATAGTGTTTATGCACGGAAAAATCCAGCCATGCAATACCGGCCATTAGGAAATACAGACATTCAGGTCAGCCTGATCTGCCTGGGCAGCATGACCTGGGGAGAGCAGAACACCGAGGCCCAGGGGCACGCCCAGCTTGATCTGGCGATCGATCATGGCGTCAATTTTATTGATACCGCAGAAATCTACCCGGTGCCCGTAAGCGCCCGGACCTATGGTGAAACCGAGCGGATTATCGGCAGTTGGCTGCACCTGCGGGGCAGGCGGGATGATGTGATTCTCGCCACCAAGGCGGCCAGCCGCGCCGACTGGCTGCCCCACATCCGGGGGGGCAACCCGCGCCTGAACCGGAAGCACCTGGAACAAGCCCTGCACGACAGCTTGAAAAGGCTGCAAACCGATTACGTCGATCTGTACCAGTTGCACTGGCCGGAGCGCAAAACCAATTTTTTTGGCGATCTGGGGTACGAACACGACCCGCAGGACGACAGCATCCCCCTGGAAGAAACGTTCGCCGTGCTGGAAGGCTTTGTAAAAGCAGGCAAAGTACGCCATGTGGGGCTGTCCAACGAAACCCCGTGGGGCATGATGGCGTCTCTGCGGGTCGCGGAGGCTTCCGGGCTGCCCCGGGTGGTCTCGGTGCAGAACCCGTACTCACTGCTCAACCGCACCTTTGAGGTGGGCGCATCCGAGGTGGCCCTGCGCGAACAGGTGGGTCTGCTGGCCTACTCGCCGTTGGGGTTCGGGGTGCTGTCGGGAAAGTACCTGGGCCGGCCCCCCCGGGGCGCCCGCCTGTCCCTGCCCATCTTTTCGGAGTTCACCCGTTACACCAACCCCGCAGGGCGCACAGCCACCCAAAAATATGTGGCCGTGGCAAAGAAAAACGGGCTGGACCCGGCGCAGATGGCCCTGGCCTGGGTGAACCGCCAGCCGTTCACCACCAGCACCATCATCGGGGCCACCACCCCGGATCAACTACAGTCAAATATCGACAGTGCTGATATAATGCTCTCTGATACCGTGTTGAATCAGATCGCGCAAATACACTCAGAAGCCGCCAATCCCTGCCCATGACCCCACCACCCGATGCCATTCCCGTTGACGACCAGCCCCCCGGCGCTGTGTGCGCCCAGTGCTGGGCCAACGGCGTACCGCTGATTGCCGACCCGAACAACGACGGCCTGTTTTTCTGCGAATCGTGCGGCAAGGCCAAGGTGGATGTGACCACCGAGGGATGACCGCCCCCCCCCCCCCCGGCCAATAAAACACGCCCCCCCCCCCCGTTCCGGGAGACCAGCTGCCCGCGGACGCCGAGTGCGGCAAGTGCTTCCGGAGCGACGTGCCGCTGTTGCCCGACCCGGAAATTGACGAAGTGTGGTTTTGCGCCGACTGCTGGGAAGAGCGGATTCGCACCACCGCCACCCACGAAATGGGCTACGACAACGACATCGGCGAGGAGTAAGTATATAAAGCGCCCAGTCGGGTGCTTTTAGTCGTCCTGTGCGTCAGTCATCCTGAAAGTACGGCAGAATTTTTTCGTAGTCGATGTCGTCCGACTTGCCGCCCCACGGTTTTTTTCCGTAAAACAGTGCCCCTTCGTCGATCACATCCGAAAATTTGGCCCCCAGCAGTTTGACCTTTCTCAAATCCGCCCGGATCAGGACGGTGCCGTTCAGCTGCGCCCGCTCCATGGTGACGCCACGGAAGTTGGCACCGGTACAGTCGGCCCCATCCAGCACCACTTCATCCAGTACGGAATCGAGCAGCACGGTGCCCGCCATGTTTGCGCCGGTAAAATTGGCCCCCCGGCAACGGCAGATCATGAACTGGGCCGCCGACAGGTCCGCCTGGCAAAACTTTGCCTCTTCCACAAACGACCGTTGCAGAAAGGAGTGGTGCATGGTGGCGCCCGAAAAATCGGCGTTATTGGCCTCCACCTCCACCATGTAGGCTTCGCTCAGGTTGGCGCCGGTCAGGTTGGCGCCGGTCAGGTTGGCGCGGGTCATGGTGGCATGGGTGAAGTCCTGGCCGGACAGATCCAGGCCCGACATATCCGTGTGACTTAAGTCTTCCTCTACGAAATCCCCCCCCGCAGCCATGCGGGCGATCACCTCTTCGCGAGTCAGTGCAGCCATATATCTCTCCATAAACAACGGCCCGTAACCCAGAAGGTTACGGGCCGTGTCAATTTTTCATGTTCCAGGTTTTACGCCTTGAACCGGTCGAAGATCTTGTTCCAGTCCGGGTTTTTGGTGGCCTTGTAGAACTTTTTGATCTTTTCCACGTTGTCGGTGAAGATCGGCTTTTCCACCTGGTAGTAGACGCCCACCGGCACCGGCGACTCTTCACTATCGTGATGATCGTACAGCTCGGCCGACTTGGCCAGGGCCGCACCACGATTGGTGACATCGGTATGCTCACCGGTCTCGTTGATGTCGTGGATACGGGGTTTGAAGTACTGGAACGTGTCCACCTTGTTGTAGGTGGGGCACGGAGACAGGATGTTCACGAACGAGAACCCTTTGTGGGCCAGCGCCTGATTGATCATGGCACCCATGTGCTTGGCATTGGCCGAGTAGGTCTGGGCCACGAAGGTGGCGCCGTAGGTGATCATCAGCTCGATGGGGTTCATCGGGTTGTCCAGGTTGCCCATGTCGCTGGTCAGGCTGCCCGGCAGCCCCGGACGGCTGGTAGGGGAGTTCTGGTTCTTGGTCAGGGCGAAGGTGCCGTTGTCCATGACGATCACGGTCATGTTCATGTTGCGCCGTGCGGGCGGGCCGATGTGGCCGCCACCGATGGAGAAGCAGTCGCCATCGCCAATGGTCACCACCACCGGCATTTCCGGGCGGGCCAGATGGGCGCCGATGGCCACCGGCACCGCGCGTCCATGGCACGAGTGGATACCGAAAGAGTTCATCCACAACGGCAGACGGCTGGAACAGCCGATGCCCGACACGGTGGTTACCGAGGAGGGGTCGTACTGCTGCTCGGCATACGCCTTGGCGAGCGAGCCCACCACGCCAAAGTCGCCACAGCCGGGGCACCAGGTCGGGGTGATGTCGCTGCGGTAGTCCTTGGCTTTCAGTTTTTCGTCAACGTGAATATTTAAAGTTGCTGGCAGTGCCATGCTATTTATCTCCTTTATCCAACCGAACGGTCAGGTAAATGATTTGGTTTCCGTTAGTGGATCGCCATTCTCGCTTTGGGCTTGTCTTCCTTGAGTAGCTCCAGCGCCATGCTCTCGATCTCACGCGGGATTAGCGGCTCACCCCGATAGACGTTGAACTTGATGGGCGTGACGTTGGTACGCATCTTGATCAGATCAGCAAACTGGCCCTGGAAGTTGGCTTCCGGTACCACCACTGTCTTCACACTCTTGGCAAACGCCTCAATCTGCTTTTGCGGCATGGGCCACAACATCTTCGGATACAGCGCGCTCACCTTGTGACCGGCGGCCCGCAGACGGGCGACGGCCTCACGGGTCACCGCCTGGGTCATGCCCCAGCAGATGATGCCCAGATCGTCGCCGTCCTCGCCCTCGCGCTCGATGGGCTTGTAGGCGTCCTCGATGCCGTCGAACTTGCGCCACCTTTTTTCGGTCATGGCGTTACGGGTATCGACATTGGTGCGCGGGCCGGAGTTCTCGGCATGCTCCAGGCCGGTGGCGGCATAGTTGGTGCCCGGGATGCCGGGGGCACCCATGGGCGACACGCCGCTCTCGGTGATCTGGTAACGGTTGAACGCCTCGCCCTCGGCCGGGCTCTTGGCGAACTCGCGCTCCACCAGCGGATAGTCGGCCATGTTCGGACGCGGAATCGGCTCGGTCTGAATGGACAGGGAGGCGTCCGATAACACAATTACCGGACCCTGGTACTGCTCGGCCAGGTTGAAGGCATCGACGGTCAGATCGACACAGTCCTGCACGTTGGAGGCGGCCAGCACAATGCGCGGCGCGTCGCCGTGGGTGCCCAGGGCGCAGGCAAACAGATCACCCTGGTCGTGCTTGGTGGGCATGCCGGTGGACGGGCCACCGCGCTGCACGTTGGCAATCACCACCGGCACCTCGCTCATGATGGCCAGGCCAATCAGCTCCTGCATCAGCGAAATGCCGGGACCGGCGGTGGCGGTAAACGCCTTCTTGCCGGTAAACGATGCGCCGATGACCGTGGCCAGGGCCGAAATTTCATCCTCGGTCTGATACACCGTGCCGCCCACGTGGTGCAGCAGGTCCACCAGGTGGTTGCCCACGCTGGTGGCCGGAGTGATCGGGTAGGCACCATAAAAATCGCAGCCTCCCATGGCGGCACCCACGGACATGGCCTGGTTGCCTTCGAGGATGATCACATCTTTCGCGGGCTTGGGGTCCGGAAAGGAGTGGGCCACCTTGCGGTCCGGGTAGTTCTCGCGAATCCAGGCGCGGCCCAGTTCGATGGCCTTGTAGTTGAAGTCGACGACTTCCTGGCCCTTCTTGATGAACTTGTCGTGGATGGAACTCTTCAGGGAATCCTCGGGGAGGCCGAACAGCTCGATCACGGCGCCCATGGCCACCATGTTCTTGGCGATATAATTTTTCAGTTCGGTTTTGGCGATATGGCTCATGGGCACGGCGAACATCTGTACGCCCTCGTGCTCTTCCGGCTCAAAATCGCCGCCGTGGGGGCCGTCCCACACCATGACGGTGCCGGGGTGCAGCAGCGGCTTGTTGAGCTCGTAGGCCTCGCCGTTGAATGCCACCACAATGTCAAAGCCGTCGCCCTGGGAGAGAATCTTCTCATCCGAGATACGCACCTGAGACAGGGCATAGCCACCCTTGATCTCTGCGGGAAAGCTCTTAAAAGTCATGACCTCCATGCCGGAACGGCTGGCTGCCTGCATGATGAAGTCACCCGAGCTGATAACGCCCTCGCCGCCCTCGCCGGCCACCTTAATCGTCAGATCAATCGCCACGAACACCTCCTCAACGTAATTATGGTTGCCCCGAGCGCCTTCGCTCTGGCGGGCTCAGCCCGTACACAGGCTGCCTTTAGTCGGGACCCGCCCCGGCATCGCCGGGCCTGCATCCATCTACGGAGCCGCCGGAAACACCCGGACCGGCCCCAAAAATTTTCCTCACCGATTGCCCAGTATAATCCGGGGTTACCCGCCTGCGCTACCGGGGAAATACACATAAAACCCGGCGCCCGCATTTCCCGTCATACGGGAACACCTGCCGCAAACGCATAGCGCACAACGTCAACCTTATAAGTACCGGAGCAAAGGGGGGTATGGTAGCAAATATTTCGTTGACCATCCAACCGCGCCTCCCCTATTCTTTCTTTTACTGCACAGGTAAATCGAGTTGTTCAAAGATGTCTGTATAAATGGCGTTTTTTAGGCACATTTGCCTGTTTCGCGGGTTTTTGAGCGAAGCCCCGGATGTGCTGCAGTTCCTCGCTCCCATATATCCCGGAGGATCGATTCATGACCGATAAAAGCAAGGGTCAATTTCCCTACCCCGGCATTGACGGAACCGGTGACGGATCCGCAGCCGTGGCGTACACGGAAGCCCGCGCTACAGATGCCGCGGCGGCCTACCCCATTACCTCGTCCACCATCATGGGGCAGAACTACCAGATTTTCGCGGCCAACGGCTTCAAGAATGTATGGGGAGACGAAATTGCCTGGATGGAGCTGGAGAGTGAACACTCTTCCGCCTCCGCCTGTGAAGGGTACGCCCTGGCCGGTGGCCGGGTGGTCAACTTCACCAGCGGCCAGGGTCTTATATTGATGAAGGAGGTGCTCTACACCACATCGGGCAAACGTCTGCCGGTGGTGTTGCACATTGCCTCCCGCGCACTGACCTCCCAGGCCCTGAACGTGCACGCCGGTCACGACGATGTGATGGGCGTGGGCGATGTGGGCTGGGGCATCCTGTTCGGCAAGAACGTGCAGGAGTCGGCCGATTTTGCGCTCATCTCCCGCCGCACCGCAGAAAAATCCCGCACCCCGTTCATGCCGGTGCAGGACGGCTTTCTGGTGTCCCACACCATTGAGAACCTGAAATACCCGGAAGACGATCTGATTCGTGAATACCTGGGCAAACGCGACGACAACGTGCGCAAGCTGTTCGACCCGGAAATGCCGCTCATGACCGGCGTGGTGCAGAACCAGGACGCCTACATGCAGGGCAAGATCGCCCAGCGGCTCTACTACGACAAGCTGGCGGAAATTTTAAACGAGAGCTACGACGAGTTCTACCGCCTCACCGGACGCCGTTACCAGAACGTCGAGCAGACCATGATGGACGACGCCGAGTACGCCGTCATCTCCATGGGCACCACGAGCGAGACGGTCCAGTCCACCCTCGATGTGTTGCGAAGTCAGGGCATCAAGGCGGGCGCCATCAACATCACCACCTGGCGTCCGTTTCCGGGTGCCGACATCGCCGAGGCCCTCAAAAACGTCAAGGCGTTCGCGGTGCTGGAGCGGTGCGACGTGCCGACCATGGAGGAAAACCCCCTCACCACCGATATCTGCGCGGCCCTGGGCAAAGCCCAGATGGGCACGCCGGGCTACCCGCAGATCGACAAAATTCCGGTCTGCTACTCCGGCTCCGCAGGGCTTGGCAGCCGCGACGTGACCCCCGGTCACATCATCGCCGTGGTCAAAAACATGATGCCGGACGGCGCAGGCAAACGGTATTTCTCCATCGGCATCGATCACGCAAGTGCCCTGCCGGTAGAAGAAGAGCCGGATGTGCGCCCCAGCGGGTCGTTCTCGATTCGCGGTCACTCGGTGGGTGGCTACGGTTCGGTGACCACCAACAAGGTGATCGCCACCCTGATGGGCGAAATCTTCGGTTTCCGGGTGCAGGCCGCCCCCAAGTACGGCTCCGAAAAGAAGGGGCTGCCCACCAACACCTACCTTTCGGTGGTGCCCGAGGGCAAAATCCTCACCCACTGCGAGTTGCAGCAGGTGGATTTTGTGCCGTTGATGGACCCGACCACCTGGTACATGGGCAACCCGCTGGTGGGCATGCAGGATGGCGGCGTGGTGTTCCAGCATACCGACGCCACCACGCCACAAGAGTTGTGGGACGCGCTGCCCGGCTACGCCAAGTACTACATGGAAAAAAATAAAACCCGCTTCTTCGGCGTCGATACCGTGGCCATTGCCCGGGAAAGCTGCAAGAACGACCCGTCGTTGATTCAGCGTTTCCAGGGGGTGGTGCTGTTGGGGGTGTTCCTCAAGGTCACGCCGTTCAAGGAACAGGCGGGCATGAGTGACGACGCCCTGTTCAAGCAGGTGGAAGAGCCCCTGCGGCGCTTCTTCGGCAAGAAGGGCGAGGCCGTGGTACAGGACAACCTGATGGCGGTAAAGAGAGCATACGAGCGGGTGTTCGAGGTACCCCTCGAAATTATGGAGGCCACCCCGGAGCACGTGCTCGCCGAGGGCAAGGCCGAGTGGGATGCCAAAGGCAAGGACGTGAACGCGTTCTTCATCTAGGAACGGAAAGACCGCCCCGCAAGGGGATAATATATAGCTTCAAGGATCGGATCTGACCCATGAGCGACGAAGTCAATTATCTGAAAGTTACCCGACCGACCCCGGATTGGTACGACAAGGATCGTGCCTACGAGGTCATCGATGCCTATAACACCGGCGCAGGCTCCGGCCAGAGCGCGGATGAATTTGTGGCCAACTCGGTGATTCCCGCCGCCACCGGCTCTTTTCGCGATTTTTCCTATATCGCCCCGGACCTGCCGGAGCTGATTGCGGAAAACTGCGTGGGCTGCATGGACTGCGTGCAGAACTGCCCGGATACCGCCATCTTCGGCAAGGTGTCCACCAGCGACAGCATTGCCAAGTGCCTGACCAAATTCCCGGAAGAGCAGCGCGGCCTCCTGGGCGAGCAGTTCGTCGAGACCACCAAGTACTTCAAGGCGTTTGAGAAGAAGCACGAAAAAGACCCCAGCACCCCCGCAGGCGGCATGTTCGGCATCTTCATCGACCCCACCAAGTGCAAGGGCTGCGGTGAGTGCGTGGAAGTCTGCGGCGACCGTCAGGCGCTGAAGATGATCAAGAAAACCCCGGACAACCTGCCGGACTACTTCGCCATGTGGAAGCTCCACAACGAGCTGCCTGACACCCCGAAAGGGTATATCAACCCCAAGATTGTCGTGGACAACATGCTGGCTCAGCTGCCCATGCAGCAATATGTGGGCGGCGCGGGTTCGTGCATGGGCTGCGGCGAGGCGTCGGTGATTCGTCAGGCCCTGGCTGCCACCACCGAAAAAGTGGGCGAAAACTACGGTATCGTGGCCGCCACCGGCTGCCAGACCGTGTACGGCTCCACCTACCCGTTCAACCCGTTTTCGGTGCCGTGGACCAATTCCCTGTTTGAAAACGCCCCCACCGACGCCATGGGCATCCGCGCCTTCTGGAACCAGACCGGCCACGAAGACCGGGTGATGTGGGTGTTCGGCGGCGACGGCGCCATGAACGACATCGGCTTCCAGGCCCTGTCGCGCATGCTCGCCTCGGGTATGAACATCAAGGTGCTGGTGCTGGACACCCAGGTGTATTCCAACACCGGCGGCCAGACGTCCACCGCCAGTTACATCGGCCAGGAAGCCAAGATGAGCATCCACGGCAAGAAGGACGAGGGCAAACAGGAACGGCGCAAGGAACTGGGGCAAATCTGCATGATGCACCCCAACACCTTTGTGGCCCAGACCGTGGGCCCCATGACCGGCCATTTTTACAAGTCCGTCACCCAGGCCCTGGAATTCAAGGGACCGGCGGTGATCAACGTGTTCACCACCTGTCAGCCGGAGCACGGCGTGGCCGACGACATGGCCGCCGCCCAGGCCAAGCTGGCGGTGGATTCCCGGGCGTTCCCGATCTACATCTACAACCCGGATGCCGGGCGCACCATCAAGGAACGCCTGTCGCTCATGGGCAACCCGTCGGTGGATCGGGACTGGGCCATCAAGAAGCGCAAGGACGGCTCTACCGAGACCATCACCTTCACCGACTGGTGCCTGACCGAAGGCCGCTTTAAAAAGCACTTCGACAAGGACAACAAGCCGTCCGAACTGCTGCTATCCAGCCAGCAGGAGCGGCTGGATAACTGGTGGCAGCTCCAGGATCTGGCGGGCATCACCAACAAGGATCAGGAAGGCTGACAACGCCTTCCCAAAGGTGGGTTCCGGGGTCCGGTCATCGCGCCGGCCGGACCCCACCCCTGTTAAAAAATCCGGGCGTAAAGAGGTAGTCATGAAACGACTCATCGAGAAGCTCATCGCCGATTTGTCGGCGGAACGCATCCTGACCCATCAGGTGGTCCGTTCCCTGCTGGACCGGTGTGAAATTTCCAGCAACGAGGTCGCCGACTTTTTAAACGGCAAGGCCGGAGAGGTGGACGAGACCACGCTGGATGCCGTGCTCTCCCCCATATACACCCCGGACTGGACCCATCGGGCCCACTACGTGGAAGATATGGAGCGGGTGGAAGTGACCACGCAAACCGTGTCCCTGATCGTCTCCGAACTGGTCCAGGCGGGCATTCAGGCCACCTATCAGTACGAAGACGGCACCGTCACCATGCCGCTGCCGGAAGTCATGATCGACCGCTGGGTGCGGCGTCTGCATCTGGATGCGGCCATCCCCGACCGGGTGCGCGCGGCCATCGACGCCACCGTTCCCAACGGGGATCAGGCCATGATCAAGGCCATGGCGGGCCATTCGGCGTGGGGACAGGCAAAGCGGGAAGAGATTCTCATCGCATACCTGACCGGCGTGGCCCAGAACGGCCAGTTTTCCGTGCCCAAATTTGAATGTCTGACCGGCCTCATGCAGACCTATCGGCCCAAGGATATGGACCATTTCATGCGCCAGCTCGACACCCTGGTCCAGTCGTACCAAGAGGATAAGAGCGAACAATTTTTCGATTCGCATCTGAAAGAGGCGTACGGCCACACAGGCAGTACCGATCTGTCGCAAAACAGCCATGCCGAGACGCGCCAGCAGCAGATGACCCTGGCCACCCGGATTCAGCAAGACCTGTCCGCATACGCCACTTCGTCGCCGTAACCCGGCGCCCGCATCAATCTGACCGACTATTTGCCGGAAAGTGCCTTGTGAAGAGCACTTTCCTCTGCTAGATTTGAAGCTGTCGCACCGGGGATGCGGCAGGGTGGTGGTGTGCACAAGTCTGTCTTGAGCTTATCGACTTATAACGGAAACCTGGACGGGGGGTGACGGGCGTGCATGCATGCATGTCATCGACGCCTGATATTTACTGAAAATGGACGCATTTCTTCAACCATCGGACCCGACGCCGGACACCTCCTGGCAGTCTGTACAGGACGGACTTGCGCGGGTGGCAGGGCAAGCCCTGGGACGCCTTTCGGCCCCCGATGGACAGGTGCATACGCCCATCTCCCGGGACAATCCGATCTGCCATATGATGCAGCAGCACGCCGAGGCGGCCCCACGTTGCGCCGCCCAGTGCGGTGACGGGGCCATGAGTATCTTCCGCACCGGTCGCAGCCAATTGTTCCAGTGCCACGCCAAGCTGTCGGTGTTCTTTACCCGGATCTCCCCGACCGGGGAAGACCCGGCACAGGCAGAATCCCACTCCGATGCTCTGGTGGGCGGCAAGGCTTTTTTAAGCTACGAAGACATTCACCGCTTCCGCGCCTATGCGGAAGAGCTGGGCCTTGCCCAGGACCAGGTGGAGGCGCTGATCCCCGATATCCGGCTGGTGCCGTTAGATGAGGTCAAGGGGTTCATGGAACAGGCCCGCCGCGTCGCCGAAGCCATGGCCGGCCTGGAAATCCGTGTCGATGCCTCCCAGGAGCAGACCGCCCGGATGCGCTACCTCATGGAGATTTTTTCCGCCCTGGAAACCGAACCGGTGATGGAAATCCCAAAGGCGGTGCTACACGGACTGGGCATCCTGTTTCGTGCCGGAGCCGGTGTGATTCTTGTCCAGGCTACGGCGGAGGCACCGCTGACCCCCGAGGCCACGTTCTGTGGCAACGACGCCCTGTTTACCGAGCAGGGTCTATCCGCGTTGTCCGTGGAGAGTTCTCTGCCGTGGCTGTCCCAGGCACTGGAAAACAACAACGGCACCCACTACGATTCCGTTTACGACCTGATCAAGGCCGGATTTCCCGCCGAAACCCAGGTCGTTGACCTGTTTCCCCTGTCCATGCCGGGGACACCCCACATCGTGGCGCTGCTCAATACCAGCCTGACCCCGGACGACCGGGCCGCCGTGGCGGTATTTTGCCGATACGCCGGATTGCTGCTGGAAAACACCCGCATCCGGGCGCAATTGCAGGAACAGGATATCGATGGCGGTGCCACGGAACTGTCACCCGCCCTGTGGGAATCGGCAGACCCGGAGGCCCTGTGCCAGGGCATTCTGGACCGGGCCGTGGTCACCGTAGAGGCCGAACAGGGCTCGGTGATGTTGCTCGACCCCAAGGAGGATCGGCTGCGGATTCGCGCCATTCACGGCGTCAACCTGAAATATGTGGAGTACGTACGCATCCGCCGGGGTGAAGGCATCTCCGGCAGCGTGCTGGACAAGGGGGAGCCGCTGTTGGTGGCCGACATCGCCCAGGACCCCCACATCAGCCAGTTCATGCGCTCCCGCTACAAGAGCCGTTCATTTATCAGCGTGCCCATCCAGTTAAACGACCGGCCGCTGGGGGTCCTCAACGTGACCGATAAAAAGGGCGGACGCACTTTTTCCAGGCAGGATTTAAAAAAGCTGATCCCCATTGCCCAACAGGCCGCCCTGGCCATCGACCGGATTCAGGCATTAAAGCAGACCGAGGAGTTCCGCAAGGCGTCGGTCACCGACTACCTGACCGGCCTGCTCAACCGGGAATCGTTCGACAAGCGGCTGGCGGAAGAGGTGGAACGCGCCCAGCGCTACCCGTTTGCCAACCCCCTGTCCCTGCTGGTGGTGGATATCGACGATTTCAGGCGCATCAACGACGCGTTCGGCTACTTTACCGGGGACGACTGCATCAAGGGCTGTTCCCGGACTTTGCAGGCGGGCACCCGGACCATCGACTCCGTCTACCGGCGCGGCGGGGAAGAGTTTACCGTCGTGCTCCCCCATACCAGCCGTGAGGCCGCCCTGACGCTGGCCACGCGCCTGTGTCTGCACGTCGAAAAGCTTGAGGTGGTGAGCCGGCATACACCCAACCCGGTCTCCTTTACGGTGAGTATCGGGCTGGCCACCTATCCGGAAGACGGCACCACGGGAGATTCCCTGTTCAAGCGGGCCAATCAGGCGCTGCATTTCGCCAAGCGCAACGGCAAAAACCAGGCCTACACCCTGCCGGTACAGACGCAAAAGGCCATGGCTGCGGGAGAGTTCATCACCCCCATGCAGCCAGAGGCGGAGCCGGGGCCTGACGATGCGCCGGCAGCGGGCAACCGCCGCAAGACCGACCCGCCGCGCTAAAGATTCATCGCTGCGTTCTTTTCACAGGCCGCCTGAAAATAAAAAACGAATGCCCTGTGGACTCCCGAAGCGGGTGTCCACAGGGCATTTTTTCGCTAGCCGCTTTGCGGGGGCTTTGCTATTTAGCTGCCCGTGGCCTGATCCGCCTGACCGGGGATCTCCACCGGTGTGGCCGCCGGGGCCGCTGCCGGGCGGGAAGTGCGCAGGGCGCCACTTTCCGCTGCCGCGCCGATGGCCGCAGCCTGAGCGCCGGCAATTTTCCCGGCCTCTTCCTTGGCGGCTTCCACGTCGACCGGCACGTAGGTTCTGCGATATTCCTGCTGGCCGGTACCCGCAGGGATACGGCGACCCACGATCACGTTTTCCTTCAGACCGGCAAGCTCGTCGATCTTGCCGGATACCGCCGCCTCGGTCAGCACCCGCGTGGTCTCCTGGAAGGAAGCGGCGGAGATGAACGAGTCGGTGGACAGGGCCGCCTTGGTGATCCCCAGCAAAACGGGCTTGGCCGTGGCCGGGGTGCCGCCATCGGCCAGCACCTTCTGGTTGGCGTCGGAAAATACCATGCGATCGATGAGGGCGTCCGGCAGCAGCCCGGTATCGCCCGGATCGTTAATCTGCACCTTGCGCATCATCTGCCGCACCACCACTTCGATGTGCTTGTCGTTGATGGTCACACCCTGTAGCTTGTAGACCTCCTGCACCTCGTTCACGATGTACTTCTGCAGTTCCTTCGGTCCCAGAATCGCCAGAATGTCGTGGGGGTTGGCGGCACCGTCCATGAGCGGCTCACCAGCTTCCACCCAGTCGCCCTCGTGCACGTTGATGTGCTTGCCGCGGGGGATGAGATACTCTTTTTCGTCACCCAGTTCGTTGCGGACCAGCAATTTACGCATGCCCTTGGCGAACCCGGCAAACTCCACGGCGCCGGCAATTTCGGAGATGACGGCGCACTCCTTGGGACGGCGGGCCTCGAACAGTTCCGCCACCCGCGGCAGACCACCGGTGATGTCTTTGGTTTTGGTGGTTTCACGGGAAATTTTCGCCAGCACGTCGCCAGGGAATACCTTCTGCCCTTTTTCCACCAGCACGTTGGCGCCGGAAGGCAGCAGATACCGGGCATTTCCACGACCGTCCGGCAGCGCAATGGTGTGGTTGCTGTCGTCCTTGATGGAAATACGCGGGCGCAGGGAGGTGTCGGAGAAGTCGGTGATCACCCGGCGGGAAATACCGGTGACCTCGTCCACCTCGTCGCGCATGGTGACACCCTCGGTAATATCGCCGGTGGCCACCACGCCCTCCACCTCGGTCAGGATGGCGTTGGAGAACGGATCCCACTCCACCAGCTTCTCGCCGGATTTTACCTCCTGGCCTTCCTCCACGAACAGCTTGGCGCCGTACACCACGGCGTACTTTTCCTTTTCGCGGCCGCCCTCGTCGATGGCGATCTTGGCCTTGCGGTTCAGCACCACCAGCTGGCCCTGAGGATCGCGCACCGTTTTCATATCGATAAAACGTACGGTACCGGGGTTTTTGGCATTCAGCACGGACTCTTCCGCCACCTTGCTTGCGGTACCACCGATGTGGAAGGTGCGCATGGTCAGCTGGGTGCCCGGCTCGCCGATGGACTGGGCGGCGATCACGCCGACCGCTTCACCGATCTGCACCACACCACCGCTGGACAGGTCGCGCCCGTAACACTTGACGCACACGCCCTTGCGCAGTTCGCAGGTCAGCATCGAGCGAATACGTACCTCGTCGATACCGGCATCGACAATGGCGGCGGTTCTGTTTTCGTCGATCTCATCCCCTGCGGCCACCAGCACCTCATCGTTGATGGGGTCGTGGATGTCTTCGCAGGCGCAACGGCCGAGGATACGTTCCTCCAGGGAGCCGACGATCTCGCCACCTTCCACCAGGGCGGTCACGGTAATGCCGTCCAGGGTGCCACAGTCTTCGCTGGTGATGATGATGTCCTGGGCCACGTCCACCAGACGACGGGTCAAATATCCGGCGTTGGCGGTCTTGAGGGCGGTATCGGCCAGTCCCTTACGGGCACCGTGGGTGGAGATGAAGTACTGGAGCATGGTCAGCCCCTCACGGAAGTTGGACGTGATGGGCGTCTCGATAATCTCTCCGGTGGGCTTGGCCATCAGGCCCCGCATGCCGCCCAGCTGCTTGATCTGTGCAGCCGAGCCACGGGCGCCGGAATCGGCCATCATGTAGATGGAGTTAAAGTCCTCGCCCGGCAGTTTGTTCTCCTTGACCTCTTCTTCATTTTTACGCAGGTCGTCCATCATGGTGGTGGCCAGCAGGTCAGTGGTGTGGGACCAGACGTCCACCACCTTGTTGTACCGTTCCCCCTTGGTAATCAGACCCTGACCGTACTGCACTTCGATTTCCTGCACATTGGCCTTGGCCTCGTCGATCAGGGCACCCTTGTTTTCGGGGATGTGCATGTCGTCGATGCAGATGGAGATACCCGACCGGGTGGCGTACTTGTAGCCCACATCCTTGATGTCGTCCAGCAGGCGCACGGTGGCGCGGGGACCCGCATCACGAAATACGGTATCGATGAGTTTGGAGACGTTTTTCTTGCCCATCTCCTTGTTGACCAGGTCGAACGCAATCCCCTCGGGCAGGATGCGCGACAGCACCACGCGGCCCGCAGTGGTTTCGTACCGTTGACCGTGGATACGTACGGTAATGCGCGCGTGGGTATCCAGCTCGTTTTGATCCAGGGCGATCACCACTTCCTCCGGGCCGTAGTAGATGCGGCCTTCGCCCAGGCTTCCGGCGCGATCCTTGGTGAGCCAGTAACAGCCGAGCACCATATCCTGACTGGGCACCATGATCGGCTGACCGGAGGCCGGAGACAGGATGTTGTTGACACTCATCATCAGTGCCCGCACTTCGACCTGGGCCTCCAGGGAGAGCGGCAGGTGCACCGCCATCTGGTCGCCGTCGAAGTCGGCGTTAAAGGCGGTACAGGCCAGCGGATGCAGGCGAATGGCCTTGCCTTCCACCAGCACCGGGTCGAACGCCTGAATCCCCAGACGGTGCAGGGTCGGTGCGCGGTTCAGCATCACCGGGTGCTCCTTGATCACCTCTTCCAGCACGTCCCACACCACTTCCTCTTCCATTTCCACCATGCGCTTGGCGCTCTTGATGGTGGTGCAGAAGCCCTTTTTCTCCAACTGCGAGAAGATGAACGGCTTGAACAGCTCCAGGGCCATTTTTTTCGGCAGGCCGCACTGGTGAATCTTCAGTTCCGGGCCCACCACGATCACGGTACGGCCGGAGTAGTCCACGCGCTTGCCAAGCAGGTTCTGGCGGAACCGGCCCTGCTTGCCCTTGAGCATGTCGGACAGGGATTTCAGCGGGCGCTTGTTGGCGCCCCGGATGGCCCGGCCCCGGCGGCCGTTGTCGAACAGGGCGTCCACCGACTCCTGCAACATGCGCTTCTCGTTGCGGATAATGACGTTGGGCGCCTTCAACTCGAGCAGCCGTTTCAGACGGTTGTTGCGGTTGATGACCCGCCGGTACAGATCGTTCAGATCGGAGGTGGCAAAGCGGCCGCCGTCCAGCGGCACCAGGGGACGCAGGTCGGGCGGCAGCACCGGCACCGTGGTGAGAATCATCCACTCCGGGCGATTGTTGGACTTTAAAAACGCCTCCACCACCTTTTGCTGCTTGATCAGCTTGTTCTTGGTGGTCATGCTGGTGGCATCCCGGATCTGGGTGGCCAGGGTCTGGGACATGTTCTTCAGATCCAGACCGTTCAGCAGTTCACGGATGGCCTCGGCCCCCATGCCGACGTTCAGGTCGGGATGCTCGGCCAGCAGTTCGCGGGCCTCGGTTTCGGTGAGCACGTCCCGCTCCTTGACCGGCGCGGTTTCACCGGGATCCAGAACGATGTAGGCCTCAAAATAGAGCACCCGCTCCAGGTGATTCAGGGTGACGTCAAGGAGGTTGCCGATACGGCTGGGCAGCCCCTTTAAAAACCAGATGTGGGCCACGGGAGCGGCCAGCTCAATGTGCCCCATGCGCTCCCGGCGCACCTTCGACTGGATCACTTCCACGCCGCACTTGTCGCATACCACGCCCCGGTGCTTCATGCGCTTGTACTTGCCGCAGGAACATTCCCAGTCTTTGGTGGGTCCAAAAATGCGCGCACAGAACAGGCCGTCTTTTTCCGGCTTGAAGGTACGGTAGTTAATCGTCTCGGGCTTCTTGACCTCGCCGTACGACCAGGAACTGATCTTGTCAGGGCTGGCCAGGTGAATCCGCAGGGCGTCGAATTGAATGACGTTTCGGGATCGATCGTAAAAGCTGGTAAGCATGTGTGCTCCGCCTAAGGTATGTGTCTTGTCCGTAAAAAATTCATTGGCGGGGTGCCCTCCAGAAAGGGGCGTGGCACCCCGCCACAATCAACCGTTTGCCCGTGAGGCCTTACGTGTCTACCGCCCGGAGCAGTTCCACTTCCAGGCCCAGGGCCTGTAACTCCTTGATCAGCACGTTGAACGATTCCGGGATGCCGGATTCCAGATAGTTTTCGCCCTTCACGATGGACTCGTACATCTTGGACCGGCCCGGCACGTCATCGCTTTTGACCGTGAGGAACTCCTGCAGGGTGGAGGCGGCGCCGTGGGCCTGCAGGGCCCAGACTTCCATCTCTCCCAGACGCTGGCCACCGAACTGGGCCTTACCGCCCAACGGCTGCTGGGTCACCAGCGAGTACGGCCCGATGGAGCGGGCGTGGATCTTGTCGTCCACCAGATGGTGCAGCTTCAGCATGTACATCTGCCCCACGGTGACGGGACGCTCGAACTCGATGCCGCTCTTGCCGTCGCGCAGGGTGATCTGACCGCTGGACGGCAGGTTGGCCTTGGCCAGCAGTTCCTTGATATCCACCTCCTTGGCACCGTCGAACACCGGGGTGGCAATGTGCAGCCCCAGGGTGCTTGCGGCCCAACCCAGATGGGTTTCCAGAATCTGACCCACGTTCATACGACTGGGCACACCCAGCGGGTTCAACACGATATCCACCGGCGTGCCGTCCGGCAGGTACGGCATGTCTTCCGACGGCAGCACCCGGGACACCACGCCCTTGTTGCCGTGGCGTCCGGCCATCTTGTCACCCACCTGGATCTTGCGCTTCATGGCCACGTACACCTTGACCAGCTTGAGCACGCCCGGCGGCAGTTCGTCGCCTTTTTTCAGACGCCCAACCCGCTCGTCGAAGATCATCTGCAACTCGCCGCGCCGTTCCCGGAAGGCCATTTCCAGCTGCTCGATGCCGTCCTGATCCTCCGCCTTGGCCAGCACGACGTTCTGCAACTGGTCGTTGGGCACCTGGGCCAGGGATTCTGCGGTAATCGGACGGCGGCGATTGAGCAGCACATCGCCGGTTTCCGGATCCACATAGTCCCGGGCAGATTCCCTGCCGGTCATGGTCTTTCTGAGGCTGGCCATGAGTTCTTCTTCCAGCACCCGCAGTTCGTCCCGGTGGTTGCGCTCCAGACGTTGAATGTCCTGGAACTCAATGGTGCGGGAACGCTCGTCCTTTTCGGTGCCTTTGCGGGAGAAGATTTTCACGTCCACCACCACGCCGGTGGTGCCGGGGCCCATGTACAGGGAGGCGTCTTTCACGTCGCCCGCCTTCTCGCCAAAAATGGCCCGCAGCAGCTTTTCTTCCGGGGTGAGCTGGGTTTCGCCCTTGGGGGTCACCTTGCCCACCAGAATGTAGCCCGGGTTCACCTCGGCGCCGATGCGGATGATGCCGGACTCGTCCAGGTCGGCCAGGATTTCCTCGCCCACGTTGGGAATATCGCGGGTAATTTCTTCCGGACCCAGCTTGGTGTCGCGGGCCTCGATGGTGAACTCCTCGATATGCACCGAGGTGTACACGTCCTCCCGCACCAGCCGCTCGGAGAGCAGGATGGCATCTTCGTAGTTGTACCCTTCCCACGGCATGAAGGCCACCAGCACGTTCTTGCCCAGGGCCAGTTCGCCCTTGTCGGTGGACGGGCCGTCGCACAGGATGTGGCCTTCTTCCACCCGGTCACCCACCGATACCAGCGGCTTCTGGTTCATGCAGGTGTTCTGGTTGGAGCGCTGCCACTTGATGAGGGTGTAGATGTCCACCGGGCCGCCGCTCTCTGCCCGGTCGTCGTCCACGCGCACGACGATGCGGGCGGCATCGGCAGATTCCACCACACCGGCACGGCGGGTGCGGACCACATAGCCGCAGTCGCGGGCCACCACATATTCCATGCCGGTGCCCACGATCGGCGCTTCGGACTGCAACAGGGGCACCGCCTGGCGCTGCATGTTGGAACCCATCAACGCCCGGTTGGCATCGTCGTTTTCCAGAAACGGAATCAGCGCGGTGGCCACGGAAACGATCTGCCGGGGCGAGACGTCCATGTAGTCCACCTGCTCCGGCGGCACCATCAGGAAATCACCGCTGTTTCTCACCAGCACCAGGTCTTCCTCGAACACGCCTTTGGATTTCATCGGGGTGTTGGCCTGGGTGATGGAATGGCCTTCCCCTTCCACCGCGGAAAGGTAGATCACTTCGTCCGTCACCTTGCCGTCGATCACCTTGCTGTACGGGCTTTCAATGAAGCCAAACCGGTTGATACGGGCATAGGTGGCCAGCGAGGTAATCAGACCGATGTTCGGCCCTTCCGGGGTTTCGATCGGGCAGATACGGCCGTAGTGGGTGGGGTGCACATCGCGCACATCGAACCCGGCCCGTTCACGGGTCAGACCGCCCGGTCCCAACGCCGACAGACGGCGTTTGTGGGTGATCTCCGACAGCGGGTTGGTCTGGTCCATAAACTGGGACAGCTGGGAGGAGCCGAAAAACTCCTTGATGGCCGCAGAGACGGGTTTTGCGTTAATCACGTCGTGGGGCACCGCTTCGGGCAACTCCACCAGGTTCATCCGCTCCTTGACGGTGCGCTCCATGCGCACCAGGCCAATGCGGAACTGGTTTTCCAGCAGTTCGCCCACGGCGCGCACGCGGCGGTTACCCAGATGGTCGATATCGTCGATATCGCCCCGGCCACTACGCAGATTCACCAGGTAGCGAACCGTCTCCACCACGTCCTGGGCGGCCAGGGTGCGGTGCTCCAGGGGCAGCTTGACGCCCAGTTTGGTGTTGACCTTCAGGCGGCCCACCTGGGAAAAGTCGTACCGCTTGGGGTTCATGAACAGGTCGTTGAACAGGTTTTCTGCGGCAGATACCGTGGGGGTTTCCCCCGGACGGATGCGCTTGTAGATTTCCACCCGCGCCTCTTCCGGGCTGCTCACCTTCTCCAGGGCCAGGGTGGCGCGGATCACCGGCAACACC
>CBDUXI010000006.1:0-78359 GCA_965371175.1 uncultured bacterium | reverse complement strand
CGGAGTGGACCCCCGCGACCCCTCCGCCGCCCATCAACGCCACGAATACAAAAAAGCGGCCATCAGACCCGCGGAGTGGACCCCTTTGGCCCCTCCATCGCCGGTTGTCTCCACGGGTAAAAATGGTCGGGGCGAGAGGATTTGAACCTCCGACTCCACCGTCCCGAACGGTGTGCGCTACCAGACTGCGCTACGCCCCGAAAAAAACACACAAGCTGATTCAGAAAAATCAGGATAGGGGATTATAGGGCAGCGCGAACTGCTCTGCAATGCCTTGGTGCGTCATGGTGCCGTCGGTCATGCGTACGCCGGTCATTAAACCCGGATCTTTATCCACGGCCTGACGCCAGCCGTTTTGTGCGAGCGCGTGGACGTACGGCATGGTGGCGCGGGCCAGCGCCCGGGTGCTGGTGAGCGGCACCACCCCCGGCAGGTTGGGGATGGCCGAAAAGATAATCCCGTTTTCCCGGTAGCTGGGATCGGTGTGAGAGGTTTCGCGAATGCCTTCCACGCAGCCCCCCTGATCGATGGCCACATCGACCACTACGGCCCCCTTGCGCATGTGGCCGAGCATCTGGCGGGTCACCATGCGCGGGGCGTGAGCGCCCGGAATGAGCACGCCGCCCACCACCAGATCGGCCTCGGTCACGGCCTTTTCCACCTGTTCCGGAGTGCTGATGTGGGTGGTGATGGAAGGAAATGCCTTGCGGATGCGTGCCAGCGCCTCATCGGCACGATCCAGCACGGTTACGCATGCTCCCATGCCCACGGCCACCCGGGTGGCGGCGGTGCCGACGACCCCTGCGCCCAGCACGGTGACATCGCCACCGGGAATGCCTTCTATGCCGGTCAACAGCACGCCGCGCCCGCCGCTGGGCCGCTCCATGAGGCTTGCGCCGTTGACCACGGCCAGGGCGCCGGCCACCTCGCTCATGGGTTTTAAAATCGGCAGGCGGCCGTCTTTATCCTGCACCGCCTCGTAGGCAATGGCGGTGACGCCGGTTGCAAGCAGTTGGGTGGTGGTTTCGCGGCTGGCGGCCAGATGCAGAAAGGTGAACAGCACCTGCCCTGCGCGAAAGAAGCCCATCTCGGACCGTTGCGGCTCTTTTACCTTGAGGATCAGTTCGGCGTCGAAGGTGGTTTTAGTGTCCGTGACATGCGCGCCCGCCTGTTCGTATTCGGCATCGGCAAAGCCGCTGCCTGCGCCCGCATCGGCCTCCACCCGCACCTCGTGCCCGTCCCGTGTCAGTTCCGCTACCGCATCCGGCGGCAGGGCCACCCGGAACTCGTGGTCCTTGATCTCCTTGGGAATCCCGATGATCATGCGTATCTCCCGGAGGAAAAAAGAGGGCCCATCCAGGGCCTAGAAACGTACGTCGAGCAGCCGGTACGTCAGCACGGCTTCCGGCGGCTCACCTGTCAGCCGTCGGATAAGACGCACGTGCGGACGGGGAAAAGCCGTGCGGACGACGCCCCCTTCCAGCGTCAGGTAGGCGGGACGGCGGTAGGTGGCTGATTCGTAAATACCCCAGGTGGCACCCCCCAGAATGCCCACGGCAGCGCCGGTGACGATGTAGTCCAGGTGGTCCGACGGCTTATCCACGAACGCCAACACGGCGGTGCCCAGCAGCGCCCCCAGCACGCCACCGTACAGGGCGTCGCGGGTGACGCTTTTAAGCGAGCTTTCCTGCGCCTGGGCCACTTGCGGTGCGGCCAGCGCCAGCACCAGTGACACCAGCAGTGCGCGGATCATCCATTTGCCCACGGTCTTGCCTCCCTTACGCGCCAACGCCTCGTTCATGATTTGATCACATCCGCCTCCAGCAACAGGTCTGCCCCCAGCCGCCGGACCTTGATCGGCCCCAACTGCGTCATGTGGGCCAGCGCTTTCGGCGCGTTGCCCCCTACACTGCCTCTGGCGTCGTCGCCCCCCATGATGGACGGCGCCACGAACCACGCCACCCGGTTGACCAGTCCTGCGGCAAAAAGACCTGCGGCAACAGTCGGGCCGCCCTCTGCCAGCACCCGGTGATGCCCTTCTTCCGCCAGCATTTTCAGCAGCGCCACCAGGTCGATCCGACTCCCGCCCGAACCACCCGCCGGGTGGCCTGCCTGTTCCGGCACGGTAAGAATACGGGCACCTGCCGCTTCCAGTTTTTTTGCCCGGTCGGGATCGGCCCCGGCCACCGTCGCCAGAATCGTAGGGACCGCAGCGGTTCCCGTCAACACGCGGGCGGCAGGCGGTGTGGCAAGTCCCGCGTCCACCACCACCCGCACCGGGCTCTGCCTGCCCCGTATGCGGCAGGTCAACTCCGGGTCGTCGGCCAGCACGGTGCCGATACCGGTGAGGATGATGTCGTTCTTGCCGCGCATCCGGTGGCCGTGGCGACGGGCGGCATCGCCGGTAATCCATTTTGATTCGCCACTGGCAGTGGCCACCTTGCCGTCCAGGGTCTGGGCCGATTTGACGGTGACCCACGGCAACCCGGTTTTCATGGTCTGCTCGTACGGGGCATTCATTTTCCGGCAGCGCTCTTTCAGGCAGCCGACTTCCACATCCACCCCGGCGCTTTGCAGAGCGGCAATGCCGCCTCCGGCCACTTTCGGGTTGGGATCGACCGCGCCAACCACCACCCGGGAAAGCCCCGCGCTGGCCACCTGCGGCACGCACGGCGGCGTGCGCTTGCCGGTATGCACGCACGGCTCCAGGGTGACGTACAGCACCGCCCCGCGGGCCTCGGCTCCGGCACGTTTCAAGGCCTCGGCTTCTGCATGCGGACGGCCCGGTCCCTTGTGGTAACCCTCTGCGACCAGCTGACCGTTTTTGACCACCACCGCCCCCACCAGTGGGTTGGGCGCGGTACGTCCTTCGGCCCTTGCCGCCAGCGTCAGTGCACGGCGCATCCATTTTTCATTGTTAGGGCCTGTTAACACAAACGGTAACGGCGGCGACGGAGCCCATTTTTTTGCAGGCCAAGGCACATAGCGAAGGGCGTACTCATTGTACGCGCAAGCTGTGTAACGCCGGACTGCGAAAAAATGGGCCCGTCCCTTCGGGCCCGGCCCCAAATGCCGCCATGCTGCGTTGTTCGTCGTTCATTTAGAACCACTAAACTCTCTCCTCACGCCTTGCCTGGCACCATTTGGGGCAGCAACGCCGCCGTTGCCGTTTGTGTTAACAGGCCCTGGGGGGCATGACAGCCTGTCTGTAAACCGCACCGGGCGGCGCACCGAACGGTCCGGCTACATGCCGATGACGTTGTACCCGGCATCCACATAATGCACCTCGCCGGTCACCCCGCGAGACAGGGGCGACAGCAGATAGGTGGCCGCGTCACCCACTTCGTCAATATCCACGTTGCGCCTTAAGGGGGCGCGTTCGGCGGCGGTGTTGCGGATGGTGTGGAAATCGCCGATGCCGGAAGCGGCCAGGGTTTTGATGGGACCGGCGGAGACGCTGTTCACCCGCACGCCGGAAGGCCCCATGTCGTCGGCCAGATAGCGCACCGAGGCCTCCAGCGCGGCCTTGGCAACCCCCATTACGGTGTAATTGGGCATGACTTTTTCGGCCCCGTAAAACGACAGGGTGAGCATGCTGGCATTGTCCGCCAGATGCGGCGTCGCATAGCGGCAGGCGGAAATGAATGAATAGACGCTGATATCCATGGACGTCAGGAAGTTTTCCCGGTTGATGTCCAGCAGCGGTTGCCGCAGGTCTTCCTTATGGGCAAAGGCGATGGAATGCACCAGAAAGTCGATTTTTCCGAACTGCTTGCCCACCTGATCCATGGCGTCCTTGATCTGGGATTCGTCGCTCACGTCGCACGGAATCACCAGCGACACGTCCAGTTCTTTCGCCAACGGCCGCAGCCGTTTTTCGACGGCCTCCCCGGCGTAGGTAAAGGCCAGTTCGGCCCCTTCCCGGTGCAGGGAGCGGGCCACGCCCCAGGCGATTGACCGGGCATTGGCCACGCCCAGAATCACCCCTTTTTTTCCATCCATCAAACCCATGTCCGGTTTAACTCCTTACGATTGCTCTTTGTGGGCTAGCCGCCCGCTTTGGTTCCGGCCTGGAATTCGGCCACCGCCTGCGCAAGCGGTTCGGCATAGCGGCGCAACTGCCAGCGCCGGACACCCGGTACGTTTTCCATGGCGGCTGCCGTGGTGGGCCGGGCGGCGGCAATCTCTTGCAGAGCCATGTTGTTGACCACCATGGCGGGCTCCACCCCCTCGACTTTGGCATGGGCGTTGCGCCAGCTACGCAGGTGATTGAACAGGGCGTCATCCTCCCGGGAAAAGCGTTTTCCCGTGGGCTTTGGCCTGGGGACCTCTTCCTGACTGATTTTCCCCGCGGCCACGGCATCCAGCAGGGCGGGGCCGTAGCGGCGCACCACCCGGCTGCGCGTGCCTGCGGCGTGCTCCAGCGCACGGGCGTCTTCCGGCACGGCTTTGGCAATATCGAACAGCAGTTCGTTGCCCATGATCTTGAACGCCGGCCAGTCCTTTTTGCGGGCGATGGTATCACGCAGGTTGTACAGTTCGCGCAGCACCCGCTGATTTGCCTCCGGCAGCTTTGTGGCCCCTTTCATACGCAAAAAAGCGTTATTGTCCGGCGGCTTCGGCGTCCATTTCCGGTCTTCGATCAACTGGCATTCTTCCTCCACCAGATCTTCCCGCCCGTTTTTTGCCACTTCCACCTGCAACAGGTCCATGATTTCCGGCAGATAGCGGGTATCCAGATGGGCGTAATCCAGCGCCTTCTGGTCAATCGGCCGGGCCGACCAGTCGTGCTTCTGGTAGCGTTTGTCCAGGGCCACCTGGAAGTAGCGGTTGACCAGATCGGCCAGACCAAACCGCTCAAACCCCGCGCCCCGGGCCGCGATCATGGTGTCGTATATGCCGGTAAAGCGGAAGCCGTAGTCGCGCTTGAGCGAGACCACATCGTAATCGGCCCCGTGAAAAATCACCACCACCTGCGGATCGGCAAACAGCGGGCCGAGCAGGCTCACATCCACATCGGCCATGGGATCGACAATGGCGTGGTGCAGGGTGCCATCCGCCTCGCGTCCGGTCAGCTGAATCAGGGAAACCCGTTCGATATAGCGGTGCAGCGAGTTGGATTCGATGTCCGCCGCCAGCACCGGGCAAGCGGATAGCCTTTCCATAAAGCCTTCCAGCGCGGGCGTATCCTCAATCAGCAAATACGGGGAGGAATCGGTTATTACGTCCATTAACTCACGATCTTTCTACTCAAAATGACCCATTCGGGACGATTCCCCTGCGATTTTCCACCTAAAATTTTCCGGTAGACCCAAAACCACCCTCTCCGCGGGCAGAATGGGAAAGGTCGGACACCTCCCTCACCGCGCCGGAATAATGCGGCACGATCACCAGTTGGGCGATGCGCTCGCCGTCTTCCACGTCAATCTCGCGATCGAACACGATTTTGACCTCTCCCCGGTAGGAACTGTCGATCACCCCGGCCACGGTAAACGCCCGGCCGGACACGGCAATACCGGAACGATCCTTGATCACCCCCACCCAGTCGGCGGGAATTTCCACGGCCACGCCGGTGCGGATGATCCGGCTGTTCTGGGCACCGCAGGCGTACAGGTCGTACCCTGCCGCACCGTCGTCCGCGCGTCGGGGCAGGTGCGCCCGTTCATGCAGGCGCTGAACGCAAAGCGATTTGACCCTTGCAGGAGCCTTCTCTGGTACGGGATGTGCATTCATTTTAACCGGTATTCCGTCACCTTTTTTTCCGGACCGGGGGTTCGGCACGGGTGCGGAGCGTATTCTACCCTGCGTGGCGACTGCGTCCAACCGCTAGATTCGGTATCGGCACCGAATCCGGCGTCGGTGGCCCGCCATAATTGACCGGAGATACATGGACCGTCTGGGCCTTTCACTGCGTTTTCCTTCGTTTTTTATCCTGGTCATTGCCGGGATACTGGCGGTCAGTCTGCCGCCTGTGCATGGTTTGGCCCAGGATCCGCCCGCAGACGGGGTGGCGCTTGCAGTCGCCGAATATTCTCCGATTCCAGTCGACTTTCAGTACGTCTCTGTCCGGGCAGCCGCCCCGCCCCTCACCGTGCAGATTGAAAATCTGGGTGGCGCCGACCTGATCATCTCGTCCATCACCTCCACGGACCCCGCGTTTACGGTGAATAAGTCCAGCCTTCCCGCCTTTGCCAGCGGCGAGCGCACTGAAGAGGTGGATATCTCCTTTGTGGCCGCCGTTGCCGGAGAGTACACCGGCTACATCATTTTTGAGAGCAACGATTTTTTAAATCCCGTCTACAAACTGCCGGTGCAGGGCATCGCGGTGGACGTGACCATTGCCATCAATCCGCCCAGTTTGCTGCTGGTGCCAAATCAGGCGTCTCTGTTCCAGGCGGCCCTGACCGGCGCTCCCGACACAAGCGTCACCTGGGAGGTGATTGGTGACGGCACCATCACTGCATCCGGTCTCTACACGGCACCCGCCCTGGCCGGCGTCGACACCATCCGCGCAACCAGCGTCGTGGACCCGGCCACCTCCACAGAGGCACAGGTCACCATCCTGGCTCCGGAAAGCTTTTACAATGCCGGCGCGCTGGCGGGCGATGCCCGCTTTGGCGCCAACATCACCACCACCTATCTGGATGGGGGACCGTATGCCGAGGTGGTAGTGGGCGCTCCCGGCACCGATGTCGGCACCCCCGGAGGTACGGTATTTGCGGCGGGACAGGTGTGGATTCGCACCTTCAACAGCGACGGGTTCAGTGACGTGGAAACGTTCCTTGCATCGCCCGACCCCGTCACCGACGGGGCGTTTGGCAGCCAGGTCATCGCGCTCGACCTGGACGGAAACGGGGCAAACGACCTGATCGTGTCGGAGCCGGGTGGCACCGGCGTGGCCGCAGGCACGGGAGCCGTACACGTATTCTTCGGGGACGGCGCGGGGGGATTTGCCACTCCGGTAACCGTTGCCGACCCCGCAGGGGTTGCCGGTGACCTGTTTGGTGCCGCCATCGAAACCGGCCACTTTGCCGCCGATGGCAGTTTGCGGCTCGCCGTGGGCGCACCCGGCATCACGGTGGTGGACCCGGATCTCGGCGCTCTGGCCGTAGCGGGCGCGGTATACGTGGTGGATGTGCAACCCGGCGCCGTACAGTTTGAACTTGCCGCAGCGCTTGTCGCCCCCGACCCGGAAACGGGCGCCGCCTTTGGCAGCACCCTGGCGACCGTCTGTCTGGACGGCTGCACCGGCTACGGCATCAGCGGAGAGGAAACCCAGCTCAACGACCTGCTGGTGGGTGCCCCCGACGCCACGGCCACCGTGGACGGCGCCCTCCTTGCCGGAGCCGGTCGGGTGTTTTCTTTCCGCTCCGACCTTGCGGCCACCCCGCTCACCTTCTCCGCCGCCGACGAAGTGCACTCTCCGCTGCCTGCGGCGGGGGCGGCATTTGGCACGGCGCTGGCCGTGGCGGATGTCACCGCAGATGCCCTGTCCGACGTGGCCGTGGGCGCACCGACGCAGCCGGTGTCCACCGCAGGCGGCATGGTGAACGGCGGCATGGTCTTTCTGTTTGCCGCAGACGGATACGGGCGCTTCCAGTTCCTGAACGACCTGCGCGAGCCGGGCCCTTCCAGCGTGGACCGGTTTGGCGCCCGCCTCCGGTTTGACGACGTGGACGGCATCGAACCGTTCGACCTGACCGTGGCCATCCCCGGCTCCCTGGGGCAGGGGCGCATCAAAACCTATTATTCCGCAGGGCAGGGAGACTTTATGGGCGTGCGCCGCTTTAAGGCGCAAGTACCGGAAGTGGGTGGCAATTTCGGTACCGGGTTCGCGTGGCACGACCTGAACCTGGACGGCTGGCCCGACCTGCTTGCGGGCACGCCCGATACCGTCACCGGCGGCACCCTGGACCTGCAACTGGTATCCGGCGAGGCACTCCCCGCCGTCTCCCCGCCGCAGGCATATGTCGGCCGGACAGGGCGGATCACCACCCGGACCTTTACCGGTTCCGTACCGGAGGGCTCCACCCAGTGGGAGGTGATCGGCGGCGGCAATATCACCGCAGACGGGGTATATACCCCTCCGAACGCCAGCACCGACCGGCTTTCGACCACGGCCCATATCGCCTTGAGCGACGGCACCGTTCCCGACACATGGGGCTTTGCCCGGGTGCATATGATGAAAAGCACCGAACTGCTGACCGCGCCGGAGGTGATCCTCGACCCGGATACCGGCGCCATCACGGTCGGGCAGTACCCCGAGGAGGGCATCCACTTCGGCAGTTCCCTCACCATTGCGCCGCTTGGCCGATCGGCCACCGATACCAGCTTCGACAAGCCGGTACTGCTGGGATCGTTCCCGGCGGATCGGGACGGCCTGGTGCCCCGCATCAACGGCTACCCGTATTTTGATGCCGACCCGCCGTTCTCTTCCATCCGGCCGTATCCGGGTCAACTGGCGGACGATACCACCGGCTGGGGACATCTGCTGGCCCACGGCGACTTTGACGGCGACGGCGATACCGACATGCTGGTCAGCGCGCCGTACGCCAGATCGTCCGACGGCAACGATCCCAAGACCGGTTTTTTTGATATCTATCACCTCGATGCAGAGGGTGCGCCCACCGCCATCACCCGGATTACCCCGTCCTCTGCCATGCTGGCGCCCGATAGCAGCCCGTTATGGACAGCGGACAATCCCCGCGCCAATACCCGCTACGGCTTCCGGCTGCTGGTGTACGATTTAAACGGAGACGGCCGGGACGACATTATCGTGGGCGCCCCCCACGCCGACGTGTACGGCCTGCGCGACGCGGGGCTGGTAGAGGTGCTGCTGGCGCCGGCCACGGGCACATGGAACGACGGCACCTTCATCCGCGCCACCCTGGCCGCAGGGACACCGGAAGAAGGGGGCTACTTCGGCAGTTCCCTGGCGGTGGGCGACCTGTCGGGGAACGGCCTGACCGAACTTTTTGTGGGCGCACCGGGCCGCGACCCCATGGAATTTGAAGACCTGATCCACGCACCGTCCGTCGTCTATGCATTTGAACCCGCCACGTGGGACCAGCCTTCCAATCAGGCGCTCAGAAACGCCCTGAACGCGGCCACCGTGATGGCCGTTTCCGACCCGAACATCCAGCCGAACGGGCGTTACAGCGGCTTTGGCCTGGAAATCGCGGTGGCCGACTTCATTCCGGAACCCGACAACCCCGACGGCAGCACCCCGCCCCCCGCCGACGAACTGGTCGTCGGTGCCCCGTTCCACACCATGACCGACCCGGTGAAAACCGACTTCCGGGGCACGCCGACCCAGATCGTCAATGGCGGTGAAGTCCGCTTTTACGATGGCGCGGGTGGCCTTGCGGTGGTGGACGACGGCCTGCCGCTTACGCCCCCGATGCATGAGTCCGGTATGCGCTACGGTGCCCGCATCATCTCCGGACAATTTATCGGTGACGGCAGCGGCTCCGCCAGTCTGGCGATTGCCGCACCGTTTCTGGATACCCGGGCGGGCATCGATACCGGCGTGGTCTTCCTGTTTCAGGATACGGGGAGCGGCGCACCCGTCTTCCGGACCCGGATCATTGCGCCGGACGCCAGACCGTCCGACCTGTTCGGCACCCAGATGACCGCAGGCGACCTCAATCAGGACGGTGCGGACGAACTGGCCATCGCCGCGCCCAACACCGATATCCGGATATTGATCGGCTACGCGGTCTATCCGGGCCGGTTCGGTCGGACGGAAGAGATCATCGAACTACGCAAAAAAGCGGGCAAGGTGTATGTTATCTTTCCTGACCTGCCGTAGGCACCTGACCTGCCGCAGGCGTCCGGCCTGGCACAGGCATCCTTAAAAAGGCGCACTGTGTCGGCGGAAAAGCCGGGGCCGGAGAGTCACATACCTTTACCCCAACACACGGGTTCGACGAAGATTGCACCGACAATGTCCATCCGCCTGATTCTCTACGATCTGGACGGCACCCTGGCCGATACCCGGGAAGACCTGTCCCGGGCGGTCAACCGCACCCTGACCGACTTAGGGCTTGCCACCCGCCCGCACCAGGAGCTGTTCGGCTTTGTGGGCAACGGCGTCCGCCCCCTGCTGACGGAGGCCGTGGGCGAGAACGACCCGGACGGGCTAGACCACGCCCTGACTATTTTTCGTACCCACTACCTGACCCACCTGACCGACCACACCACCTTGTACCCCGGCGTAGATAAAGTCATGACTGCCTTTGCCGACCGGGATCAGGCCATCGTCACCAACAAGCCTTCGATCTACACCGCAGGGGTGGTCGCCAACCTGGGGCTTAAAGCGCGAGTGGGGCTGGTGCTTTCAGGAGACACGGTGCCCCGCCCCAAGCCCGACCCGGATATGCTCCACGCCGCGCTGGATCACTTTGGCGTCTCCCCGGAACAAGCGGTGATGGTGGGAGACGGCCCGCCCGATGTGCAGGCGGCCCGGAGTGCGGGCATCCGCTCCGTCATCCTGACCTGCGGCATGAACCCGGAGGCGGTGGTCCGGGAAGCGGGAGCCGACCACCTGATCGACCATATCGAAGCCCTCATTTCCATCGTGCACGGGTTGGACGGCGGGGGCGCCCGATGACCGCAGGCCCGCTCTTTCCGGGCAGCCGCGGCGCGGCAAAGGTAGCCGTCCTGCTGTGGTGGTTGCTGGCCGCCCCGGCAGGCGCCGCAGACGCACCGGTCATCGACATTCCGGTCCACCGCCACGTGCTGGACAACGGCCTGACGGTGCTGATGGTGGAGCGGCACCAGGCCCCCGTGATCTCGGCGGTCATTTCCGTTGGCGTGGGTAGCACCAGCGAACGGCCCGGCCAGACCGGCCTTGCCCATCTGCTGGAGCACATGGCATTCAAGGGCACCCGCAGGCTGGGGGTAACAGACTATAAAACCGAGCGCGGCCTGCTGGCCGAAATCGACCGGCAGGTGATCCGCCGCCAGCAACTGGAGCAGGAAGGCGAAAAGGACGGCGACACCCTGGCCGCACTGGATGCTTCGATCCTGAAGCTGCGGGAGCAGGCCAAAACCCATGTGGTGCCCAACGCCTTCGCGGCGCTGTACCACCGGCACGGCGGGGTGGGACTGAACGCCTCCACCAGCCCCGACATGACCCGTTACGTGGTCAGCTTCCCCGCCAACCGGCTGCCCCTGTGGGCGGCGGTGGAATCCGAACGGCTCACCTGGCCGGTCCTGCGTGAGTTTTATGCAGAGCGCGAGGTGGTGCAGGAGGAGCGCCGTTCCCGGGTCGATACCAGCCCCGGCGGGCAACTGCGCGAGATTTTCTTTTCCACGTCGTTTACCACCCACCCTTACCGCAACCCGGTGATCGGCTGGGACGCCGACCTGAAAAAGCTGACGCGGCCCCAGGCGGTCGCGTTTTTTGAAGCCCATTACGTACCGGCCAACATGGTCATTTCCCTGGTGGGCGACCTGGACCCGGAACAAACGCTTGCGGCCATTCGCAAAACCTTCGGCAAAATGCCCGCCCGCGCGTACACCCGCCCGGCCTTGCCATCCGAGCCGCCGCAAACACAGCCCCGGCGGGTGACGGTTTCGTTTGCAGCCGAACCGCAATTGATGATGGGCTTTCCGTCCCCCCCCCTGGGCCACGACGACGTGGTGGCCATGTCCATCCTCGACGAAGTATTGACCGGCGGTCGGGTCAGCCGCCTGTATCAGGCACTGGTGCGGGACAAACAGATCGCCACATCGGTTCGCTCCGGGTGGGGGTCGCCCGGCTCCCGCCACCCGAACCGCCTGATCATCAGCGCATCCCCCCGCCACCCCCACACGGTGGCCGAAGTGGAAGCCGCCATTTTAGAAGAGATCGCGCGCCTGCGGGACGAGCCGATTACCGGGCAGGAACTGGAACGGGCACTGACCCAGTGGGAAGCCGGCCTGATCCGGGGCCTCGGCTCCAATTCCGGCCTGGCATCGCAACTGGGATATTACGAAATGCAGACCGGCGACTGGGCCTACCTGAACAAAACCTACACACAGGCCACCCACATTACGCCACAGGAAATCCAGGCCGTGGCCCGGCGCTACCTGACGCCGGAACAACTGACCGTGGCCCAGCTGTTGCCCCTCGCAGAGGATGGGGAATCGACGCCATGACCCTCATACGCCGTCCTCTTTTCCCCGCCCTGCCGGCCTGTCTGGCCCTGCTGCTTACGGCCTGCGCCACGCTGTCGCCCGACCCGCGCCAGATGCACTTTCCCCCGGTATCGGTCACCGAGCCGGAGGTGGAGGTGGTGCAACTGGAAAACGGCATGCGCCTGTACCTGCTCGCCGACCGGGAACTGCCGCTCATCGGCATCCGCGCCCTGATCCGCACCGGCAGCATCTACGAACCCCCCGAAAAAGGGCATATCGCCCGCTTTGCCGGAACCCTGCTACGCAAGGGCGGCGCCGGCGACCTGAATGCGGATGCACTGGATCAGGCCCTGTCCGACGCGGCCATTCACCTGTCCAGCCATGTCGGTTCGGAGTCTGCATCCGCATCCATGAACAGTCTCACCCGCACTTTTCCGCAAGCGCTGGATCACTTTGCCGACATGCTGCGCAGGCCCCGCTTTGACGAAGCCCAACTCGTGATTCAGAAGCAGGCGGCCATCGAAGCCCTGCGCCGCAAGAACGACCGGCCGGGCAATATCGCCCGCCGGGAGGCCGCCAAGCTCGTATACGGCGAAAACCACCCGCTGGCCAGGGAGACCTCCGCCGCCGAGATCGAAGCCGTCACCCGCGCCGATCTGCTGGACTTTCATCGCCGTTACTACCACCCGAACCAGATCGCGCTGGGCATCACCGGCGACTTTGACCGGGACCAGGTGATCGCGGCCATAAAACGCGCCTTTGGCGACTGGCCACGGGCGGAGATAAACCTGATCGAACCTGTCCCCGTACCGGAAATAGACGGCCGCCGGGTGGCGTTTGTGCACCGCCCGCTGGATCAGGTATCGATTCGCATGACCCATGTTTCCATTTTGCGGAGCGATCCGGACTACTACGCACTGAACCTGGCCAATCGCATTCTGGGGCGCGGCTTCACCAGCCGCCTGTTTCAGGAAATCCGCACCAACAGGGGGCTGGCGTACAGCGCCGGCAGTGGCCTGTCGGCAGGCCCCAGGGATCTGGGCGCATTTGCCATGTCCACCCGCACCCGCTCCGAATCGGCGGGCGAGGCGGCCCGGGTGATGCTCGCAGAACTGGAATTGATGCGGACCGAAAAGGTGACCGAACAGGAACTGGCGGAGGCCAAGGACGCCTTTCTGAACGCATTCGTCTTCAAATCGGTCACCGTGGGGCAATTGGTAAACCGGCGCATGGGCCTGGATTATTTCGACATGCCAAAGGACGAAATGACCCGCCTCAGGGAAAACACCCTGGCCGTCACCGCAGACGACATCCTGCGGGTGGTTCAGAGCCACCTGCACCCGGACAGTATGATCATCGTAGCGGTAGGCAGGCGCGACGTGCTGATGGATGCCCTGGCCCCGTTGGGCGATGTGATCGAGATTCCGCTGGAAGAGATGGAATAGCCGCCCCATGTCGTATCTGGAAGCCGTTCTCCTCGCCCTGGTTCAGGGGCTGACGGAATTTTTGCCGATCAGCAGTTCCGCCCACCTGATTCTGGTGCCGTGGGCGCTGGGCTGGGACGATCAGGGGCTGGTGTTCGACGTGATCGTGCATCTGGGCACCTTGAGCGCCGTGTGCGTCTATTTTCGCCACGACCTTGTTTCCATCACCCGTGGCTGGCTGCACAGTCTGGGCTTCGGCAAGCCGGTGGGCGATGCAAGGGCCAACGCCCGCATGGGCTGGTTTTTGATCGGCGCCACCATCCCCGTGGGGCTGGCGGGGCTGGCCTTTAAAGACTGGGTATCCACGGCGGGGCGTGATCCGGAGCTGATCGCTTACGCCTCCATCTTTTTCGGTGTGCTGTTGTACGCCGCCGACCGGGTCGGCCGCAAATCCCGGCATATGGGGGGCATGAGCGCAAAAGACGCCCTGTTGATTGGCCTGGCCCAGGCCGTGGCGCTCATTCCCGGCACCTCCCGCTCCGGCATCACCATGACTTGCGGTCTGGCACTGGGGTTCACCCGCAAGGCGGCGGCGCGCTTTTCATTTTTGCTTTCCATTCCGGTGATCTTCCTGTCCGGCGCCCTGGAGGTGAAAGACCTGATCGAAACCACCCCCGCCATGCCCAGCCTGCTGCCTCTGCTGGTGGGGTTTGCCGTGGCCGCAGGGTCCGCCTGGCTGTGCATCAAGTACCTGCTCATCTGGCTGGAAAGGCACACCATGAACGTGTTTGTGGCCTACCGCATTGTGCTGGGAGTGGTCATTTTGTTCGCGCTGACGTAACCGGCCAATCCCATCGTGTGAGCACCGCTGCGGGGGCAAGGTTGCGCAGGCGCGCATACCCCTCGTACCATTAGAGATTCATTCGTTTAATCTATAATTAATATTCGTGCAACGGCCCGCCGTTGCAGGTCACCGGGGAGTAATGAACATGGCTCAAGAGCGCACTAACGTAGCAACCCTTAAAGGCAACCCTCTCACCCTCATCGGTCCGGAACTCAAAGCGGGCGACGCCGCCCCCGCATTCACCGTCCGCAAAGGACTGGCAGATGTGGAAAGCAGCGAGTGGAACGGTATGGTGCGGATCATTTCCTCCGTGCCGTCGCTGGATACGCCGGTTTGCGATGCACAGACCCGCCGCTTCAACGAAGAGGCCACCAATCTGGAAGGCGTGAAGATTCTGACCATCTCGGCGGATCTGCCGTTTGCCGTCAACCGTTTCTGCGAAACCGCAGGCATCGAAAACGTGGAAGTGCTGTCCGACTACAAGGACAACAACTTCGGCGAAAACTGGGGCGTGCTCATCAAGGAGCATGCGCTGGACCATCGCGCGATTTTTGTGGTGGACGCATCGGACACCATCACCTATGTGGAAATCGTGCCGGAGATGACCGAGCCCCCGAACTACGACGCCGCCCTGGATGCCGCCCGCGCGGCCGCCGGTAGCCAGGCCTCTTCCGCGTAAGCGAAGCCGGTTAATCTGAAGGCCGGAGGCGTGCACATGCGCCTCCGGCCTTTTTTTGCTCTTTTTACCGGTGCGGCTGATAAAGCCGCACAAAGACCGTAAAATAGTTTGTTTGTTTAATTTCAGCGAAGTCGGTTATGGAAGAACGTCTGCAAAAAATCATCGCCCGTGTGGGGATCGCCTCGCGCCGTCAGGCCGAGACGCTGATCCTCGACGGACTGGTGAAGGTAAACGGCAAGGTCGCCACCCTGGGCCAGAAGGCCGATCCGGAAAACGACCACATCAAGGTCAAGGGCAAGCTCATCTCCACCGCCGCCGAGGAGAAAGCCTACTACCTGATGTACAAGCCACGCGGGGTGATTACCACCGCCCACGACGCGGAGGGCCGCCCCACAGCCACCGAGTTGATGGCCCATCTGCCCATGCGCCTGTTCCCCGTAGGCCGGCTCGATCTGGATTCCGAAGGGCTGCTGTTGATGACCAACGACGGCGATCTGGCCAACGCCCTGATGCACCCCAAAAGCGAAGTGGGCAAGCGCTACCGGGTCAAAACCAAGGGCATACCGGGGGAGCGGATCCTGCACCTGTTGCGCGCCGGAATCCGGCTGGACGACGGCCGCACCCGCCCCGCCGAGGTGGAAATGGTGGAGACCACCAAAACCAACGCCTGGCTTGACGTGATTATTCACGAAGGGCGCAACCGCCAGATCCGCCGCATGTTCGACAAGGTGGGGCATTCCGTGGTGAAACTGCGGCGCACCGGATATGCCTTTCTGGGGGTGGGAAAACTGAAACCCGGCACCTACCGGGAGTTGACCCCCGCCGAAATCGAACGCCTGAAAAGGGTGGCCGACGGGCAGGATCAGGCAGGCAAAGGCACCCTGAAACCCGCCCGCAAGAATGCGCCCGCATCCGCTCCCGCACAAAAAGCCAAACCGGCACGTGTTACCCGCCCCAAAGTGAAAGACGCGGGCAAACCCGCCCGCCGCCCCCGTTCCACCTCATCCGGAAAGACCGTAAGCTCCGGTCGACCGACAAGGAAACGCTCATGACATCCCCTTCGTCTTTTCGCAGCCACACCTGTGGCGAACTGCGCGCCTCCCACGTGGGAGAGCAGGTCACCCTGTGCGGCTGGGTCCACCGGCGGCGCGACCACGGCGGGCTGATCTTCATTGACCTGCGCGACCGCTACGGCCTCACCCAGGTGGTGTTCAACCCGGAAGAGGACGCGCAGGTGCACGACGCCGCCCATTCCCTGCGCCCGGAATACGTTATCCAGGTCACCGGCACGGTACGCACCCGCCCGGATCAAACCGAAAACAAGGAACTGGCCACCGGAGCCGTGGAGATCATGGGCACCGATCTTACCGTGCTGAACAGCTCCAAAACCCCCGCCATTCCCATGGACGACACTGCCGAAGTGGGCGAAACCAACCGCCTCACCCACCGCTATCTGGACCTGCGCCGCCCGGCCATGATGGGCAACATGGTGATGCGGGCAAAGCTTGCGCGGGTGATTCGTAACTATCTGGAAGACAACGATTTTCTGGAGATCGAAACCCCCATCCTCACCAAAAGCACCCCGGAGGGCGCACGGGACTATCTGGTGCCTTCACGCACCGTGCCGGGATCGTTTTTTGCCCTGCCCCAGTCGCCCCAGCTGTTCAAGCAACTGCTCATGGTGGCCGGCATGGATCGCTACTATCAGATTGTGCGCTGCTTCAGAGACGAAGACCTGCGCGCCGACCGCCAGCCGGAGTTTACCCAGATCGACCTGGAGATGAGCTTCGTGGACCGGGATCAGGTGATGGCCATGGCCGAAGGCATGGTGCGCGAGGTGTTCAAGCAAATTAAAGCGACCGACCTGCCGGCTCCCCTGCCCACCATGACCTGGCATGAAGCCATGGAACGGTTCGGCACCGACCGGCCGGACGTGCGCTTCGGCATGGAGCTGTCCGACTTTTCCGAGACGGTCAAAAACTGCGACTTCAAGGTGTTTACCGGCGCGATCAAATCCGGCGGCAAGGTCAAAGGCATCTGCGCCCCCGGCATGGCCAAATCATCCCGCAAGGAACTGGACGACCTGACCGAGTTCTGCAAAACCTACAAGGCCAAAGGCATGGCCTGGATCAAGGTGACGGATACCGGCTTTGAATCGCCCATCACCAAGTTCTTTGCCGTCGAAACGATCCAGCAGATGAAAGACGCGCTGAACGCAAAACCGGGCGACATCATGCTGTTTATCGCAGACAGCACCACCGTGGTCAGCGATACCCTGGCGGCCCTGCGCCTGCACGTGGCGGCGCGACTGGGATTGACCGACGGCAAGCCGGACGAACTCTTATGGATCACTGATTTCCCCCTGCTGGAGTACGACGGGGACGAAAAGCGCCACATTGCCCTGCACCACCCGTTTACCGCCCCCCACCCGGACGATGTGGACAAGCTGGAGAGCGACCCCGGCTCGGTGCGCTCCCTGGCCTACGATCTGGTGTGGAACGGCACCGAAATCGGCGGCGGCAGCATCCGTATGCACGATCAGGCCATGCAGTCGAAAATATTCGGGCTGCTCGGCATCGATAAGACGGAAGCGGCGGACAAATTCGGCTTTTTGCTGAATGCCCTGCAAAACGGCGCACCGCCCCACGGCGGGCTGGCGTTCGGTCTGGACCGGCTGGCCATGCTGCTGGCGGGCGCACCCAGTATCCGCGACGTGATCGCCTTCCCCAAAACCCAGAAGGCCACCTGCCTGCTCACCGAAGCGCCCAGCAAAGTGGACGGTACCCAGTTGCGGGATTTGTATATCCAAAGCACCCACATCGAGTAGATAGGCGGCGGAGATGCTGCCATCTGCTTCGTTGCTGCTCGGAAAAAAACACTCAACGTAGTACGCTACGCCTCCCGTTTTATCCCTTCACGCGCCTCGCATCTGCCGCAATCTCCACCACCTCCGGGGTCCAAAAAAAATCGATTGGGAAAGCCCCTGCACCCCCGCTACACTGGGGACGGCTAAACGCCGTATGCACGGCGCGGCATCCAAAGCAGGGGAAGCAGCATGAACCACACACCCGGCCCGCCGGAAGAGGCCCTCTCCCCGCCCCCGGCCGAAATTCTCCCCCCGCCGGAGCAGGTTCCGCTCGAATTTACCGGGCAGGCGGGGGAATATTTTCGTATCTGGATCGTCAACCTGTGCCTGTCGGTACTCACCCTGGGCGTCTACTCCGCCTGGGCAAAGGTGCGTACCCAGCGCTATTTTTACGCCCACACCCGCCTTGCGGGTGCGCCCCTCGACTATCTGGCCAATCCCATCGGCATCCTGAAAGGGCGGATTATGGTGGTGGGGGCACTTGCCGTCTATAGCGGCAGCACCTACGTGGCGCCGGGACTGGAAACCGTGCTGGGGCTTATCTTTATGTTTGCCCTGCCGTGGCTGGTGATCAAGAGCCTTGTTTTCCGGGCGCACAACAGTTCATGGCGCAACATCCGCCTGGGGTTTGACGGCAAGTACAGCGAGGCGCTCAAGGTGTTTGTCGGGCTACCGATCCTGATCCCGTTCACCCTGGGGCTGATCTACCCCTACTTTCAATGGCGTCGCGCCCGGTTTGTCTACAACCACAGCCGCTTCGGCACCACGCCGTTTGCCATGAACGCCACCGCCGGGCAGTTTTTTTCGGTCTTTACCAAGGCATCCGGCCTGACCCTGCTCGCCATCGCCGTGCTGACCTTCGCCGGAACCGTCCTGCTGCCCCTGATCTCAAACAAACTGATCCCGCAGTTCTCCCCGGACGACCCGATCGTCCCGGTGCTGTGGCTGCTTGCCGCGGTGATCCCGGCGCTGGTCGTGTGGCTCTGCATTATTCCGGCATACGCCTATGTGCAGGCGCACACGGCCAACACCGTATGGAACAACATCCGGGTCGGTCCCCACGGTTTTTCCTGCACCTTGAAAACCGCACCGCTGGGCTGGATATACCTCAGCAACCTCATCGCCACGGTGCTGTCTTTCGGGCTGGCGATCCCGTGGACAAAAATCCGCATGGCCCGCTACCGGGTCGAAAACATGACGCTGCTCAAAAGAGGCGACCTGGACCGGTTTGTCCAGGCGGAAGCGGCGCAGGTGAGCGCTTCCGGCGAGGAATTCGGCGACATGATGGATATCGATGTGGGTCTGTGATCGAGCTTTCCGCCCGCTACTTCGACGGCCAGAAATCCCACTGTCACACGGTACGGATACAGCTTTTACGTAGCGGCCTCACCTGTCTGATCGAGGGGGAACCCGCCCGCACCTGGCCGAGCGCCGAGGTGGAAATCCAGCCCCGGCTGGGCAACACCTGCCGCATCATCAACTTAGGCGACGGCGGGCGGATCGAGGTGGACGACCACGAAAAACTGGAGGCGGCACTGGCTCGCTCAGGCTGGGAAAAACCCGCCGGAGCCGGGTGGGTCCACCGGCTGGAAAGCCGTGGATCGTGGGTAGCGGTCGCCGTGATAATCACCCTGTTTGCCGGGTGGGCCATCGTGATGCATGGTGTGCCCGCACTGGCCGACCGGGCCGCGCAGTTGCTGCCGCCCGAGGTGGATATCGCCATTACCGCACAAACCATGACCGAACTGGACAGACTACTGTTCACCCCGTCAAAGCTGGATGCGGACGTGCAGGACCACGTGCGCGCGGTATTTTTGCAGGCGGCGGGAGCAGCGGATGAATCGGCAAGCCGGCATTTTCGCTTTCGCCTGGCGTTTCGCCACAGCGAAGTGTTGGGCGCCAACGCCCTGGCCCTGCCCGCGGGCACGGTGGTGATTACCGACGATCTGGTCAACCTGTCCGAAAACGACGAGGAACTGTTCAGCATCCTGGCCCACGAGGTGGGGCACGTGCTGGGGCGGCATGCCCTGCGCCACGTGTTGCAGGATGCCGCCGTGCTGATGCTGTACGCCACCGTGGTGGGCGACGTGGTCTCCGCCTCCACCCTGGCCGCGGCGCTGCCGTCCTTTTTATTGCAGGCCAGCTATTCCCGCGACTTTGAGCGCGAGGCCGACCGGTACGCCTTTGCACGGATGCAACAGGCCGGTATTCCCCCATCCCGCTTCGCCGACATTTTAAGCCGCATGGAAGCACAGGGTAGCACCGGACTGGACGTTCCCCCCTACCTGTCCACCCACCCGCCCACAAAAGAGCGGGTGCAACAGTTCACGCCAAACGCCTCTCCCTAAGCTCGTCTGACGTATTTTCAGTGATGGGTGTCTTCGATGCCCACGATCTCGATTTCGGTCACCCGGCCCCAGTCGATGCCGCCGTCCGGTCGGAACGGGGGCTGTTTGTGGGCAATGCGAAACAGCAGACGGTGGGGGTGCATCAGGTCCAGCGACCAGGTGCCCGCCCGTTTGCCGGACAGGGCGTGCAGCCGCTGGGCACCACCGGTCCGGCCCACGTCTGCAAGGGAGCCGGCCTTGGCCAGCACGGCCAGCCGCTGGCGGATCAACTGCGCCTGCCGGGGGCCGTACCGCTTGATCAGGCGGGCAGCGTCCGGGCAGTCCGCACAATCCTCCCGCACGACTTCGGCCCGCACCCCGTTGCAGGTTTTGCATAGATCACGGGTTTTGAGATTCACAATCATACCCAACCCCGCACACACAGACCCGCACGGAAAAAACAAAGGCGATGAGTATTTATACTTAAATAAACCCGATTATGTCAATTTTGTGACGATTGTTTTCGCTGCCGCCATACCCACGGAGGGGTGAAATCGCCTGCCCAAATGCCCGCCCGCGCCTTTTTTGCGGCCTCTTGCTCGGCAACGTACGCCTGACTGTAGCGCAGGTAGGCCAGCGCCCACCCCGCCCGCACCATGGCAGATCCGATGGACGCCCCCGTTTGGGTGCGGCAATGGGCCAGAAAGCGGCCGTAAAAGTCGGCATCAATCAATTCGCACACGAGGCCGTCTTCCACCATGCGGGCCAGCGCCTTTTTTGCCTGTTTTCCGCACGGGTACTCCCGCCCCTTGCGGGTGCAGTGCTGTTCCAGCTCCGGCGCATCGATGCCGTGCAGGCGAACCCGGTGACCGTCGATACGCAAACTGTCGCCATCTATCGCAATCACCTGTGCACCCGGTCCCAACACCACCGGGTCCCGGCCGGTTTCAAGTCGCCGATTGATCAGCCACAGGGTGGCCGCCGCCGATTTTTTAGACGGCATCTCCCGGCCCGCAAGCGGCCCCTGATGGCAGTGGTACGCACGCGCCTTGTTGTCCTTGTGGCAGCCGTTGGCATCCAGTTGGCCCCGGTGGGCGTTCGCTGAAGCGGTGGCCAATAACAGACCCAGGGCAATCAGGGGGAGGATGGCAAAAGCGTGGCGCACGGCCCTGAGCATACCGCACCGGCAGGCCGCAAAAAAACGGGGAAGGCTTCCGGCGGGGGCGCTTGCAACCGGTGGGGGCGGTCATGTACGGTACAGCCCGGTTCAGGGTTGCGGCGCGCCACGCGCAAGATCGGGGAAGAAAGACCGGCCTTCAAATACAGGCTCCCATATGAAACAGCGTCCGAAAAAACCGCCCACTCACCCGCTCAAGCGCGAGATACGCGCCGATTTACGGGTGGGCATCAACGTGGCCATCCGCGCCACCATGATCGATGCGATCAGCGGTGAAAAGCTGCACGGCTGGGTACGCAACCTGAGTCGTGGCGGGCTGTACGTCGACTGCAAGGACGGCTTCCCGCAGAACACCAACATCACCGTGGACGCCCTGGTGCGGGAAGGCGATAGAGCCTACCACTTAAAGCTGCCCGGCTGGGTTGCCCACGCAGGGGCCTACGGCATGGGCATCCAGTTTGACGACCTGGATGAGGAAACCAACTCCGTGGTGGTCTCGTTAATCAAACAGGCGTTAAACGGTCTGCTGGACTCGCTGCAAAAAGAGGACGACTCCATCTTTCGCCTCAACCTGACCAAGTGGGAGCCCGACGCCCCGGAACGGGAGCTGGGCGTGCAGATCAACGCCCGCGACCCACGGGTGTTCGGCGCGGTGCAGGGGCTGGTCCAGCAAGCCCTGGAAGACGTCGAAAGCGGCTGAACGCCCCCGCCTGCTCCCACATCCCCCCCGGCTCCGTCCTGCCGGTAAACCGCCTGACTCTTCCGGCACACCAGCCCGCCAGCCGTGTTTGCAGACATTAATTGAACAACGTTCACAACTCCCTGAGCGGGCGTATCACTGGCCGGGAAGGGTGACCCCCGGTGGCATGGGGCAGTCCAGCGCGCTGGCGATGGCGCGCATCACCTCATATTGGTGGATGGCCACCACGCCGTCGGCTTCGATACAGCCGACACACGCCTTGAACAGACGCCGTTTGTGCAGCGGCCCCAGTTGGATAAGCCGCGTAAGCGCCAGATCAAGCTGTTCGTAGCCCACGCTATCCTCGGCACGCAGGGTCACGCCCGGAATTTGCAGATATTTCAGCGCGGCATCGAAGGCAGCCCGGGGGTCCCGGTTTTCTCCCGCCACGCTGGCGTGGGCCAGGGCCGATAGCAACAGCTCGCAAGCGTGCCGCTCCCGGGCAATGTGTATATTCTGGCGCCCACTCCGGCGCCCGTTCCCGTACGCCCCGCTCAGGTGGTGGGTCAGCACCCGGGTGAGCGCCCACTCAAACAGGGTGATGTGCTCGTCCATGTGCACCAGCGCATCCAGGTTTTCCTGGAACCGGGTGTACTGGTCCGGCGAAAGCTGCCGCAAGGCGGGCATGGCCAGATCCACCACCGGCAGAAACAGCGCCCGATCCAGTTGGCTCACCGGCCCGTGGAGGCGGCGGGCCAGCCTGCCGATGCCGTCATCGCCATAGGCGTCCAGGTAACCAAACTGCCGTTCCCGCTCCGCCTGATCGGCGCTGGTGACCAGCAGATAGATCACCGCCCGTGCGCCGTACGGCTCCTCACAGGCGGCGCGGACCGGCTCGCCGATGCGCTCGATAATGGACCGGGCATCGACGATGCCGTCCCGGGTGACATGCCCCACCTGCGGCAGGGCGGCCCCCAGGATCACCGCTGTGGTGACCTGGCCCGTCAGCATTTCCTTTTTCCGCTGCTTGTGCGCCAGCCCCGGATCAGCCGATTTGGTCCCGGACTTCGAAACTTTCGCGGGACGGGTATCGAACTTGCCGTTCCAGTTGGGATCGATCCGGCGTATGCGCTCTTTCAGGGGGGGATGGGTGGCCATCAAAAAACCCATCAGCGGGGGCACCCCGGAGGTGAAGTAGGAATGGCTGAACTCCGGTGCCGCCGGACTCAGCATCAACCTCCGGGCGGGCAACCCGCCAATGCGTTTGAGGGCGCCGGAGATGCCTTGCGGATTGCGGGTGAACTGCACCGCCGACGCATCGGCCAGGTATTCCCGCTGGCGGCTGACCGCCGACTGGATCATGCGCCCGAACACGGTGCCGCCGTAGCCAATAAGGGACAGCCCCGCGCCCACGGCAAACAGCGGCAGGGTGAACTTCCCGGTGCGCACCTTGCGTCCGCCGCCGTAGCGCAGAAAGCGCACCATATACTGGCCGATCAGCCCGATGACCATGATGCCGTAAATCACCCCGGAGATGCGGGTGTTCAGCCGCATGTCGCCGTTTAGTATGTGGGAAAACTCGTGGGCCATCACCCCCTGCAACTGGTCCCGGTCCAGTTCGCGGATGGTGCCACGGGTGACGCCGATCACCGCATCGGACGGTGTCAGCCCGGCGGCAAATGCGTTGATGGAGCCTTCCCCCGGCAGTTCGTACACCGGTGGCACCGGGGTGCCGGAGGCGATGGCCATTTCGGCCACCACGTTCAGCAGCCGTTTACGGTCCGGATCGGGGGTGTTCAGCGGGATGAGCTTGCCCCCCAGCGCCTCGGCCACCACCCGCCCGCCGCCGTTCAGGCTGCCCAGCTTGTACATGCTGGAAATAAAGACAATCGCCAGCATCCCCACGCTCACGCTCAGGGCGGTCCATGGGTCGAACGCATCGGGCAGGCGCACCCAGCCCGCCTCGAACCCGTGGGCAGAGACAGCGGTTACCGCCACCACCAGCAGATTGGCAAGCGCCACCAGCGTCACCACCGCCAGGGCAAACAGGAAAATCAGGACGCGGGTACTTTTGTGGGCGTCGTCCTGGGCCTCAAAAAAATCCATGGGCCGAGTCGCTTTGTATGGCTTCGGGCGTTAGCCGAACGCCACTTCCGGAGCGGCCTGGATCTGCGCGCTGTCGGCAAACTCCAGCAGGGTGGCGTCGCTGCCGTGACCAAACATACCGGCAAAAACGATCTGCGGGAACGACTGCTTGTAGGTGTTGTAGCCCATCACCAGATCGTTGAACGCCTGGCGGGCGAACGACACCTTGTTTTCGGTGCTGGTCAGCTCTTCCGAAAGCTCCGACATGTTCTCGTTGGCCTTCAGTTCCGGATAGTCCTCCATCACCATATTCAGGCGTCCCAGGGCGCCGGCAAGCCCCCCTTCGGCACCCGCCAGCGTCTGCATGGCCGCGGCGCTTCCGGGATCGGCGGCGGCACCCTTCAGGCCCGCCATGGCCTGATTTCTGGCCTCAATGACGGCGGTAAGGGTTTCCTGCTCGTGCTTCAGGTAGCGTTCGACCGTTTTTACCAGGTTGGGAATCAGGTCGTAGCGACGCTTGAGTTGCACCTCGATCTGGGCAAACGCGTTGGTGTAGCGATTTTTCAGGGAAACCAGCCGGTTGTAGATGCCGATCACCAGAATAATCGCCACCACAACCGCCACTAAAATGGCGATGAGGGTAATGCTGATACCGTCCATGGGAAACCTCCGTGTGAACAAAAAAAAGGAACGGGCGCGCGCGTTGTACGAGCGCACCGCGTCCTCCCCTGTCGGCACCACGGGGCGGTCCCTTTAGAAAGATCGTGTGACGGCTTTTTTTACCGCCGCGGATCGCTTTTGGTTTCAGGCCGCCCGGGGCGGCTTTTTTTGCGGCCTTGCCCGGTCCATCTCTGCATAGACGGATGCGGGCAAAAAGCCCACCCCCAGGCACTCGTGGCAACGGATGATGTGATCGCCGCCCTTGCCGTTACACGACCGGCACGTGACATACGGCCCCGCCGCAGTCTGGCGGATATACGGTTCATGTTTTCCGGTTTCGGTTTTCATACGCCCCCCCTTGGCTTGCGGGCACCCACCCACTTGGGCACCGGCTCTACTTCAAACGTAGCGCCACGGTGGGCCTTGGGCAATCGGAATCAGGCGGCGGGGCAGTCGGGCGACAGGGGGCACACTTCGCACTTCGGCTTTCTGGCCGCGCAGATCGCCCGGCCATGGTGAATCATGCGGTGGGAGAAGAGCGTCCATTGGTCTTTGGGGACCAGCTTCATTAAATCGAACTCCACCTTCACCGCATCTTCGTGAGTGGTCAGCCCCAGCCGCCGGGAAATACGCCCCAGGTGCGTGTCCACGGTGATGCCGGGCACGTTAAAGGCGTTGCCCAGCACCACGTTGGCGGTTTTTCTGCCCACCCCGGCAAGCTTCACCAGCGCATCCAGATTGTCCGGCACCTGGCCGTTGTGGTGGATGACGATGTCCCGCGCACAGGCGAGAATATTTTTCGCCTTGTTGTTAAAAAAGCCGGTGGAGCGGATCAGCTCGATCAGGTCGCCATCGTCCGCCGCCGCCATCGCCTCCGGGGTGGGGAACGCTTTAAACAGGGGCGGAGTCACCATGTTCACCCGCTTGTCGGTGCACTGGGCACTCAGGATGGTGGCGATCAGCAGTTCAAACGGATTTTTGTAATCCAGGGCGCATTCGGCGTCCGGGTAGGTTTCGGCCAGCACGGCAAGAATGCGTGCGACCCGCTCTTTTTTGGCCCGCTGGCTTTCCCGCGCCATCGTGTGGCTACAGCGAGTTGATGGCGTCGATAAACTGCCGCAGGCGGCCCTGCTGGCGGTGGTCCATGGACACGTCCAGACACGACAGGTCGTCCGGCTCCGTGTCCGTCACCTGCCGGTGGGGGATCGACAGCTGGGTGATGCGGCCACTGTCTCCCAGCATCTTGGCGAAGCTGCTGTTCAGTTGCTCTAGTTCCTCCTCTTCCAGCTTGCGCCACAGCCAGATGGCCACCCCCTCGCGGGTGCGGTAGGCGGAATGGAATACACGGAAGAACCGGGTGATCTCATCGATGGCATCCTCCACCTTGTGGCAGATGCGAAACAGGGTCATATCGTTTTCGTGGATCAGCCCACGGGCCAGCAGGTGGTCGATGTTGTAGTCCAGCCACTCTTCCCAGTAGGTGCTGCCTTCCTGCTCCAGCATCACAATCGGCTTGGGGGTGCTCTTGCCGGTCTGGATCAGGGTGAGCGCCTCGAACCCTTCATCCAGGGTGCCGAACCCGCCGGGGAACAGCGCCATGGCGTTGGCCTCCTTGATGAAGAACAGCTTGCGGGTAAAGAAGAAGCGAAAATCGATCAACTTGGGATCGCCGTCAATAAACTCGTTGGCACTCTGCTCAAACGGCAGTTCGATATTGAGGCCGAAACTTTTTTCGCGCCCGGCCCCCTTGTTGGCTGCCTCCATAATGCCGCCCCCGGCACCGGTCATCACCATAAAGCCACGGCTGACGATCTGACGGCAGAATGCCTCGGCCATCTGATAGACCGGCTCTTCCGGCTTGGTGCGGGCCGAGCCGAACACGGTGATCTTGGGCACATGCCGGTAGGCGGCAAACACCTCCAGCGCCATGCGCGATTCCCGCAGGGCCACATGGGCCATTTTTACATCGCGCCGGTCGGAACCGCCCTCAAAAAAACGGCAGACGCTATCGAGCAGACCGTTCAGCAAATCCGCATGGGGGGAGGAAGACAACGCCTCCAGCCGCGCCATCAACGCCTGTCGTTTTTTTGCCAGTATGGCGGCGCTATCGTTCACGAAAAAACCGTTCCGAAGCGGCCCATCCCGCTCACCCTTTAAACAGCCCCGGCTGTTCGGGACCCCTGTCGAACTGCACGCTCACCGGGTAGTTGCGGGTAAAGCAAGCCGTGCAATACCCGCCGCCCACCTTGGGAGAGGCCGCCAGCAGCCCCTCGTCCGACAGGTAGCCCAGAGAGTCGGCGGTAAGAAATGCGCGGATCTCCTCGATGGTTTTTGCCGAGCCGATCAACTCTTCCTTGGTGGGGGTATCAATACCGTAAAAACAGGGCGAGATAATCGGCGGCGAACCGATGCGCATGTGCACTTCGGCGGCCCCGGCCTTGCGTACCAGCTCCACAATTTTGCGGCTGGTGGTGCCGCGCACGATGGAGTCGTCCACCACGATCACGCGCTTGCCCTCGATGGTTTCACGCACCGGGTTGAGTTTGATCTTCACCCCGAAATGGCGAATGTTGTGCTGCGGCTCAATGAAGGTGCGGCCCACGTAATGGTTGCGGATCAGCCCCATTTCGTACGGAATCTTTGACGCCTCGGCATAGCCCATGGCGGTGGCCACACCGGAGTCGGGCACCGGGATCACCACGTCGGCATCCACATGGGTTTCCCGGGCCAGTTGCCGCCCCTGATTCTTGCGTACGCCCCAGACGGTCTGGCCGTTGAGCACGCTGTCTACCCGGGCAAAGTAAATGTATTCGAAGATGCAGAACGCCCCTTTCGTCACCTCGAACGGGCTGCACGAGGTGAGGCCGTCGCGGCCGATGGTGACCATTTCACCCGGCGCCACATCGCGCTCGAATTCGGCACCGATCAGATCGAAGGAGCAGGTTTCGGAGGCCAGCACCCAGGCACCGTCGAGCTTGCCTAGAGACAGGGGCCGCAGGCCGTGGGGATCGCGTACCCCCACAATGCCGTCACCCGTGTGAAAGACGATGGAAAAGCCGCCCTTCACCTGGCACAGGGCATCAATGATGCGCTTGGTCACGGTTTTTTCGCGGGAGCGGGCGATCAGGTGCATGATCACCTCGCTGTCCATACTGGACTGAAAAATCGCCCCTTCGTTTTCCAGGTTTTCGCGCAGCAACTCGGCGTTGGTCAGGTTGCCGTTGTGGGCCAGCGCAATGGTGCCCATGGCCGAGTTGGCAATGAGCGGCTGCACATTTTTGAGGCCGCCGCCGCCTGCGGTGGAATAGCGATTGTGGCCGATGGCCACCATGCCGGGCAGCTTTGCCAGCCGGTCGGCATTGAAGATGTCGGGCACCAGCCCCTGATCTTTTTCGGTATGAAACTCGCGCCCGTCGAAGGTGACGATTCCGGCCCCCTCCTGCCCCCGGTGCTGCATGGCATACAGGGACAGATAGGCCATGTTGGCCGCTTCCGGATGCTTGTAAATGGCCACCACGCCGCACTCTTCATGGGGCTTGTCCCGCAGGAACTCTTCGGGGGTAAACTCCGCGCTCAGGGCGGGCTTGCGGATACTCATGCCGATTTTTTCTCCAGCGCCCGGGTCAGGCCGTTGTTGTAGGCGTCGGCCACGTCGGCCACGGGCACATCGATGGTCAGTTTTCTGTCGACGCCAATCTGCACCCGATCGCCCGTCACCCAACCGATCTGCGTAAACGGTACACCCTGTTCGGTCAGGGTGCTTTCCATCACGTCACGGTTGGCTTCGGCCACGGTCAGTACGAAGCGCGACTGGCTTTCGCCAAACAGCGTCCCGTCGATGCGCATGCCGTTCGTTTCAAGACCCACCTTGCAGCCGATATTCCCCGCCACCGAGCATTCGGACAGGGCCACGGCCAGCCCCCCTTCGGCGGTGTCGTGGCAGCTTTTTACACAGCCGGTGTCCATTAAGCTTAGCACCGCATCGTTGATCTTGCGGGCCATTTCCAGATCCAGCTGGGGCGGAATGCCCTGTTCCCTGCTGTGCCATACGGCCAGGTATTCGGAACCGCCGATGTCGTCGTCGGAGTTGCCGATCAGTACGATCAGGTCACCTTCGTCGGCAAACGCCGTTTGCACCGGCACTCTGCCGTTTTCGATCAGGCCCACCATGCCGATGGTGGGGGTGGGATAGATGCCCATGCCCATGGTTTCGTTATAGAACGACACGTTGCCCGAAACCACCGGGGCGTCCAGCGCCTTCGAGGCATCGGCAATGCCGTCGATGGCCGAGGCGAACTGCCACATGATTTCGGGCCGTTCCGGGTTGCCGAAGTTCAGGCAATCGGTGATCCCCAGGGGACGCGCCCCGCTGGCCACCACGTTACGGGCCGATTCGGCCACGGCCACGGCGCCGCCGGTATACGGGTCCAGCATACAGTAGCGGCTGTTGCAATCCACCGACATGGCCAGATACCGATCCGTGCCTTTGATGCGCAACACCGCCGCATCGGAGCCGGGCAACACCACCGTGTTGGTGCGCACCATGTGATCGTACTGGTCGTAAATCCATTCCTTGCTGGCGATGGTGGGGGTGCCCATGAGGGTGATCAGCACTTCGTTGTAATCGTCCGGTTCGGCAATGGCGTTGCCGTCCAGCCCGCGCACCATTTCGATGTATTCGGGCACGGCGGCGGGGCGATCATATTTGGGGGCCTCGTCGGCCAGTTTCTGAGCCGGAATTTCGGCCACTGTGTTGCCTTCAAACAGTAGCCGCAGGTTGCCGTCGTCGGTCACCCGGCCCACCACGGCGGCTTCCAGATCCCATTTTTCAAAAATGGCCTGCACCTTTTCTTCGGTGCCGGGCTTGGCCACCAGCAGCATGCGCTCCTGGCTTTCGGACAGCATCATCTCGTACGGCACCATGCCTTCTTCCCGGCACGGAATTTTATCCAGATCCAATTCCACCCCGGTGCCCGCGCGGCTGGCCATTTCGCAGGAAGAGCTGGTTAGCCCTGCCGCGCCCATGTCCTGAATGCCTTCCACGTAATCTTCCGCCATCAACTCCAGACAGGCTTCCAGCAGCAGCTTTTCGGTGAACGGATCCCCCACCTGCACGGTGGGCCGTTTTTCCTCGTTTTCGCCAAACTCTTCGCTGGCCATGGTAGCCCCGTGGATGCCGTCGCGCCCGGTTTTGGCCCCCACATACATCACCGGATTGCCCACCCCTTTGGCCTCGCCCAAGAACAGCCGGTCCGACCGGGCAATGCCCACGCACATGGCGTTGACCAGATTGTTCTGGTTGTAGGTGTCGTTAAAGAACACCTCGCCGCCCACGGTGGGCACCCCCATGCAGTTGCCGTAATGGGCGATCCCGGCCACCACCTGGGTGAGCAGATATTTGTTTTTCGGACGGGTGAGCGGGCCGAAGCGCAGGGAGTTGAGCAGCGCCACGGGGCGCGCGCCCATGGTGAACACATCGCGCAAAATGCCGCCCACGCCGGTGGTGGCCCCCTGAAACGGCTCGATAAACGACGGGTGGTTGTGGGATTCCATCTTGAACACCGCGCACAGGCCGTCGCCAATATCCACCGCCCCGGCGTTTTCCCCCGGTCCCTGCACCACTTGCGGGCCTTCCGTGGGCAGACGGCCCAGATGGATGCGGGAGCTTTTGTAGGAGCAGTGCTCGCTCCACATGACCGAAAAAATGCCCAGTTCGGTCCAGGAAAGTTCCCGTCCACCGACGATTTTTTTGGCCTTTTCGTACTCGTCCGGGCTCAGGCCGTGTTCGGCGGCAAGCGCCGGGGTCACATCGGGTTGGGCCATGCGCTGGGTCATGTGCTTGATCCCTCAAGGTGGGCAAGCAATGCCGAGAACAGCGGCAGCCCGGAGGCATCGCCCAGTTCGGCCTCGGCGTTTCGCTCCGGGTGGGGCATCAGCCCCAGCACGTTGCGCCCGGCGTTCAATATTCCTGCAATGTTGTTCATCGAACCGTTGGGATTGGCCGCCTCGGTCACCTGGCCGTTCGCATCGGCATAGCGAAAGGCCACCCGGTCGTCATCTTCCAACCGCTTCAGGGTGTCTGCGGACGCCTCGTAGTTGCCGTCGGCGTGGGCGATGGGATAGTGGACCACCTGCCCTTTTTTGTAGCTTGCGGTATATGGCGAGTGGGTGGTTTCCACCGTGAGCGACACGCCTCTGCAGATGAAGCGCTGATCCCGGTTACGCACCAGCGCCCCCGGCAGGATGCGCGCCTCTACCAGTATCTGAAAGCCGTTACAGATGCCCAGCACCGGGCGGCCTGCGTCGGCGAACCGTTTGACCTCGCTCATGATGGGCGACACCTTGGCCATGGCCCCGGAGCGCAAATAATCACCGTAGGAAAAACCACCGGGAAGGACGATGGCGGACAGGCCGGAAACATCGGTTTCCTTGTGCCACAGCATACGCACATCCGCGCCCAGCACGGTGGCAGCCACATGGTGCACATCGTGGTCGCAATTGGACCCGGGAAAGACAACAACGCCGATGGTCAAGGGTTGGCTCAGATCGTGTCGTTTTGGTGAGTAACGGAACAAACAGGACGGGCGCAACGCCCGGCCCCACTACAGCCTTTCGGTCACCCCTCATGACCGGACAATACAACGCTTAAGGAGACAGAATTTTACCACAAAACCTGGCGTTCGTAACCGTCGAAAACCGATTCGTTTTCCGGTGCCGCCCAAAGCGCCGGAAAACGGGCCGGACAGCCGTGCCCACAGCCGTTCCAGCGCGGGCTGAAAGTTGACTGTAGCGCCGCCCGGACCGTACCATCGCACGGCCTGCACACTGTATAGTAATAGATCTTGAATAGCTCACTCGACACTTCGGACCCAGGCTCGGCCCACGGCATTCGGAAAACCGTATCCGCCCTGCTTGACCTGATGCGGGTCAAAAACCCGTGGGGCACTTTTTTGCTGTTGATCCCGTCTCTGTGGGCGCTGACCCTTGCGGGCGGCGGGCGGCCCGATCCACGTTTATTGATTATTTTTACCGTGGGTGCTTTTTTGATGCGCAGTGCAGGCTGCATCATCAACGACGTGGCCGACCGCAAGATTGACCCGCTGGTTTCCCGCACCCGTCTGCGCCCGCTGGCGTCCGGCCGCCTGTCCGTGCCCGTGGCGCTGTTTGCCTTTGCCGTGCTGGTGGGAATTTCCGTGCTGCTGATCGCGCACTTAAACCGGCTCACGATTGTGCTGGCCGCCTGCGGGCTGGGGCTGGCGGTGCTGTATCCGTTTACCAAGCGGTTTGTGTCCATTCCCCAGGCGTTTCTGGGTATGGCCTTCGGCTGGGGCGCGTTCATGGCATGGGCAGCGGTCAAAAATGAACTGGCCCTCACCCCCGCCCTGCTGTTTGCCGCCACCATTTTCTGGGCCGTGGCCTACGACACCATCTACGCCATTCAGGATATGGAAGACGATAAAAAAGTGGGGGTGAAGTCGTCCGCCATCCTGTTCGGGTCCGCCGCCTGGGCGTGGATCATCGGCTGCCTGCTGGTCACCTGCCTGCTGCTGGCCATGGCGGGCGCGCGCGAAGGCATGGGACCGCTTTATTTAACCGTGGTGGCGGCGGCGGGCATTTACTTTATCCGTCAGGGCATACAGGTAAAGGCAGGGCTCAGCCGCGCACAGGCGTTTGCTTTATTTCGTGCCCATGTGCCCGCCGGGGCCGTGATTTTGCTGGCCATGTTGATCACCCCGTTGATAAGGGCCGTCTGATGCCGTTTTCCGATCTGCGCGAATTCATCTCCGCCCTGGAGGCCGACGGGCAGTTAAAACGCATTACCGCCCCCGTGGACCCGCATCTGGAGATGACCGAAATCAGCCGCCGGGTGCTGGCCGAAGGCGGCCCCGCCCTGCTGTTCGAAAATCCCAAAGGGTACGACTGGCCGGTACTGACCAACCTGTTTGGCACCGTGGAGCGGGTGGAGCGGGGCCTGGAAACCAAACCGGGCGGCCTGCGCGATGTGGGCGAACTACTCGCCTCGCTCAAGCAGCCGGAGCCGCCCAAAGGCATGAAAGATGCCATGGGCAAGCTGCCGCTGATCAAGCACATGCTCAACATGCCGCCCAAGTCCGTCTCGCGGGCGGCATGTCAGCAAGTGGTGATCAAGGCAGACAAGGTCGATTTGACCAAACTGCCGGTCATGGGCTGCTGGCCGGGAGAACCCGCGCCGCTGATTACCTGGCCGCTGGTGATTACCCGGGGGGCCGACGGGGGCCGGGTGAACCTGGGCATCTACCGCATGCAGGTGCTGGATGAAAAACGCGCCATCATGCGCTGGCTGGCCCATCGGGGCGGGGCGCTGGATCACAAAAACTGGGCCGAAAAGCACAAAGACCCGATCCCCGTGGCCATCGCCATCGGCTGCGAACCGGCCACCACCATCGCCGCCGTCACCCCGGTGCCCGACTCCCTGTCGGAATACCATTTTGCCGGGCTCTTGCGGGGTAAAAAGATCGAGGTGACCGACTGCAAAACCATCCCGCTGCAAGTGCCCGCCACGGCGGAGATTGTGATTGAAGGGCACGTATCGCTTTCCGACTATGCCGATGAAGGGCCGTACGGCGACCACACCGGTTATTACAACCAGGTGGAAAAATTTCCGGTGTTTACCGCCACTGCCATCACCCACCGCAAGAACCCCATCTACATGAGCACCTACACCGGCCGTCCGCCGGACGAACCGGCCATGCTGGGGCTGGCGCTCAACGACGTGTTCGTGCCGCTGCTCAAACAGCAGTTTCCCGAAGTGGTCGATCTGCACCTGCCGATGGAGGCGTGCAGCTACCGCATGGCGATCATCTCCATCAAAAAGCAGTACCCCGGCCACGCCAAGCGCATCATGTTCGGCCTGTGGAGTTTTTTGCGCCAGTTCATGTACACCAAGTTTATCGTGGTGGTGGACGAGGATATCGACGTGAGGAACTGGAACGACGTGATCTGGGCCATCTCTACCCGCATGGACCCGGCCCGCGACACGGTGCTGGTGGAAAACACCCCCATCGACTATCTGGATTTTGCCTCCCCCGAATCCGGGCTGGGCAGTAAAATGGGCATGGACGCCACCGACAAAATGACCCCCGAAACCCACCGGGAGTGGGGCCGCCCGATTGAAATGGACCCGGAGGTGGTGGAACGGGTCACCCAACGCTGGAAGGAATACGGACTCTAAATGACTGGCCGACTGAAACCATTTTATACGGGTGCAATCGCTACGCTCGCCGTGTGTGCACTCACCCTGACTGGCGGCTGCGCCCACTCGGGCAGCACCTCCAAACCCGCAGACGATCCGCTGCACGACATGGTGCGGATCCCCGCCGGTCCGTTCATCATGGGCACCGACCGGATGGACGACGACGAGGCCGCCCGACACGGCCTGCCGTACACCTGGTACTCCGACGCCACGCCAAAGCGCACCCTGGAGTTGTCCACCTTCTACATCGACAAATACGAGATGACCAACGCCCAGTACCTGCAATTTTTAAACGCCACCGAGCTGCCGCTGGGGGTGCCCCGCGGCTGGAAAGGGGAAGTCCCGGCGGAAGGCACGAACGACTACCCGGTCACCGGCCTGAACTGGTACGAGGCGTATCTGTCGTGCCAGCACTTTGGCAAGCGCCTGCCCACGGAAGCCGAGTGGGAAAAGGCCGCCCGCGGCACCGACGGCCGCCTGTACCCGTGGGGAGACACCTTTAGCGAAGACTACGCCAACGTGGCCCGGGGGGGCCTGGGCCGGTTGATGCCGGTGGGCAGTTTTCCCCAGGGGAAAAGCGTGTACGGCGTGGAAGACATGATCGGCAACGCCTGGGAATGGACCAAAAGCTGGTACCGGTCGTACCCGGAAAGCACCCACGAAAGCGACAACTACGCCTTGCAGTTCAAGGTGATCCGGGGCAACTCCTACGGCGAGCCGGGCCACTTTGACCCGGACGCCCGGCACGAGGTCATCAGCCAGATGTCCCGCGCCAACTACCGCTTTGCCTTCGACCCCAAGGGCCGCTTCCGCGACTCCGGGGTGCGCTGTGCAAAGGACGGAAAGTAGGCGGATGCTCCGGGCGCTCGCGCTGATCCCGGCGCTGTGTATTCTGGGAGCCGTAGCGGTCATGGCCGCAAACGATGCACCCGTGGCACCCCAACCGTTCACCGAAGTCTCCTCCTCCGCGTGCGGCAGGTGCCACGGACCGGACGGCACCGGCCCGCAGGTGAACATGGCTCAGGGTACCTGCGCCGAATGCCATGCCGGGGACCACGCAGCCGGACTCTCTACCGTGGCCGACGCCGAAGATCACGCACAAGCCGCGCCCGCAAAAGCACTGGACACCGCCCGCATGGCCCGGATCCCGGCAGGGGAAACCCTGATCGGCAACGAAGGGCGCGAGATTACCGAGGGCAAGGGCAACCTGGATGAAACCCCGGAGCATCAGGTGTTCGTGGAGGGCTTTTATATCGATCTGTACGAAGTCACCAACGCCCGCTACCGGCAATTTACCGACGCCACCGGCCACCGGCAGCCACGGCACTGGAAGGGCGGGCAGATACCGGAGGGCAAATCGGCGCATCCGGTGGTCTATGTAAGCTGGTTCGACGCGGTCGATTTCTGCCAGTGGGAAGGCAAGCGCCTGCCCACCGAACTGGAATGGGAAAAGGCCGCGAGAGGACCGGAAGGGTTCGTGTTTCCATGGGGCAACAAGTTTTCCCTGGACAAGGCCAACAGCCCGCAACGGTGGGCATCGAAGCGGGAAGGTGGCGGCACCCTGCCGGTGGGCTCGTTCGAGGACGGCAAAAGCCCCCACGGCCTGTACGACATGGCCGGCAACGTGTGGGAATGGACCGCCAGCTGGTACCTGCCGTACCCGGACAACCAGTTTTCCAACTCCCACTACGGGCACAAGAACCGGGTACTCCGGGGCGGCTCCTGGTACGACTGTCTGTCGTACGGCTGCGGCTTATCTGCCCCCAGCTACAACCGCAGCCGCTTTACCCCGAAAATCCGCAACAATTCTTTCGGCTTCCGCTGCGCGGCCACACCGCCCGCACCAACAAAAGAGGACGCATCGTGAAACTGGCCGCTACTTTGGGGATGATCTCCGTGCTGTTATGCGCCGCCTGCAAAGCGCCGCCGGAGGGAATGATCAAAATCCCCGCAGGCACATTCGTCATGGGCACCAATCAGACCGACGCGGGCGGTCGCGCCGAAGACCTGGGGCTGGTGGTCCCGTGGTATGAAAACGAGCGGCCGGAGCGCACCGTGCACACGGACGCCTATTTCATTGATCAAACCGAGGTGACCAACGCCGCCTACGCCCTGTTTGTGCAGGCCACCGAGCGGCGCCCGCCGGACCACTGGAAAAGAAATAAAACCCCGCCGGAAGGGCTGGCGCAGCACCCGGTGACCCACGTCACCTGGCACGACGCTGCCGACTACTGCGTCTGGAACGGCGGCAAGTCCCTGCCCACGGAAATTCAGTGGGAAAAGGCCGCACGGGGCAATGCCGGGCGTGTTTACCCGTGGGGCGATGTGTTCGATCAGGAAGTCACCAATGTGGCCCGTGCCAACACCGCGCCGGTGGGCAGCTTCCCCAAGGGCAACAGCCAGTACGGCGTGCAGGATATGATCGGCAACGTGTGGGAGTGGAGCGGCGACTGGTATCAGGCCTATCCGGGCAGCGAGGCCACAGATAGAAAATTTGGCGAGCGCTTCCGGGTGCTGCGGGGCAACTCGTGGGCCAGCATCGGCCACTACCCGAACCGGGAGGAGTTCATGGAGATCGTCGCCAACAACTCCCGCGCCTCGTTCCGCCTCTACCTGAACCCGGACGGACGCTTGAACGACGTGGGCTTCCGCTGCGCCAAAACCCCGTAAGGGCGGGGTTCTTTTCGTGACTGCCGTTCCCGAAATTGTCGATGTGGCCGTGGTCGGCGCGGGCACGGCGGGACTTGCCCTGGCGGTGGCCCTGGGCCGGAGTGGCCAGCGCATATGCGTGCTGGAAAAGCACACGGACCCCAAAGCGCCGGTGCGCGGCGAGATTATCCAGCCCAACGGCCTGGCCGTGCTGGATCAACTGGGGGTGCTGGATCTGGTGCGCTTGATGCCCCACTCGGAAACCCACCTCTACCACTTTTGCCGCATCGGCCGAAAAGAGCTGGTCAGCTTTGACTACCGGGAGTTGAGCCACCCCCACCCCACTACCCTGGTGTTGCAGCCACGTTATGTACGCGAGGCGCTACTGGAAAAAATTGGCACCCTGCCAAATGTGAGCGTGCATACGGGGGCCGCCGTCACCGGGCTGCTGCGGGAGGGGGCCAATGTGGCCGGAGTGCACGTCCGCACGGGGGCCATCAGTCACACGGTACGTGCGAAGCTGGTGGCCGGGGCCGACGGACGGGCTTCACGGGTGCAGCGCGAGATGGGTGTGGGGGCAAGCAATCTGCCGTACGGCGAAGGGTATCTCACCGGGCTGTTGCCGCGCCCGGACGGTTTCGACCGGGACGGGTTCTATTACATGGGCAAAAAGGAAATTCTGGGGCTGTTCCCCATATCGGACCGGCAACTCTATTTTTTCTACATGCTGCCGGGGGACGATCTGGCCGCCGCCAAAAAAGCCGGAGTCAAAAAACTGGCCGAGCGCATCGGGCAGATTCATCCGCCCGCTTTGGCCGCCGCCCGCGCACTGAAAAACTGGGACGACCTGACCTTCTTCCCGTGCGTCCGGCGCATGGCATCCCGCTGGTATGTGCCCGGCGCCGTACTGCTGGGAGATGCCGCCCACGGGGTGAACCCGCACACGGCCCAGGGACAGAATCTGGCGCTGGAAGATGCACTCTGTCTGGCCACCGCCGCATCGGCACATCTGGACAAAGGCCGCGTCCCCCCGGCGGTGCTGGCCCGGTATGAAACCGAACGGCGGCCACCGGCCATGGCCATGCAACGGCTGGGCGACGAACTGGTGCTGTTCTGGAACGCGAGCAACCCGGCGCTGACCACCCTGCGCGACATGGCTTTCAAAGGGCTGTCCCGCAACCCCAAACTGCGCCTGCGGGTGACGGAAGAGATCGGTGGTCTGGGGGGAAAATCCCTGTCTCCGTGGGAGCGGGCACGCCTGGTGCTGGGCGGGTAAGGAAACCCGATTTAATTTGTTGGCATGGCCTCGTCGATGGCGGCAAGCAGGGTGCGGATGTCGGCGGGTTTGGTGAGGTAGCGGAAGAACCCGGCTTCCAGTCCCTTCTCCACATCCTGAGGCAGGCTTTCACCACTGAAGGCCAGCACCGGCATATGCCGGGTTTCTGCACGACCCTGCAATTTTTCGAGCACCTGAAAGCCGCTCATGTCCGGCAGGTGAATATCCACCAGCACCACGTCCGGACGATGCGCTATCGCCACGTCGATACCGTCGCCCGCGGTGGCGGCGGAAAGCATTTCGATATCGCCTCTTCTGGCCAGAATGCGCCGCACCAGTTCCACGTTGGCGCTGTTGTCTTCGATATACAGCACCTTGCGCCGTGCAAACAGGCCGGAGTGCCCCGTTTCGGACGTCTCCGGAATATGGGGCGGCATATCGACTTCCGGCACCGCCTGCGTCGCCTGCGGGACGGCGTCGGCAGCGGCAAACTCCACAAAAAAACAGGTGCCGTCTCCCGGTGCGGAAACAAAACCGATGTGGCCGTCCATCAACTCCACCAGCCGCCGGGTGATGGTCAACCCGATACCGGTGCCGCCCACGGCGGTATAGTCGTCCGACAACCGGGTAAACGGCTGGAACAGCCTGGCCTGTTGCGCCTCCGGGATGCCGGGTCCGGTATCGGTCACGCTGATTCGCCAGGCGCCCGCAGCCGCTTCTTCCAGCGTCACGGTAACGGTCCCGTTTTCGGTGTTGTACTTGACCGCGTTGGACAGCAGATTCAGCAACACCTGACGCAGGCGGGTGATATCGGCCATAATGGACGCGGTTCCCTGCACGTCGATGCGGTTGTCGAGGGTCACGCTAAACCGGTCGGCCATCGGCTCGATCAGGGCGATGGCGCTGTCCACGGCGGCACCCACCGGCACCGGCTCCATATGCACGTCCAGCCTACCTGCGTCGATGCGTGACAGGTCCAACACCTCATTGATCAACTCCAGCAGGTGGTAGCCCGCGCTTAAAATTTCCCGCACACTCTCGTGCTGGGAAGACGACAACGGCTCGCCGGGGTCGGACTCCAGAATCTGGGCAAACCCCAAAATGGCATTCATGGGCGTACGCAGTTCGTGGCTCATGCGGGACAGAAACTCGCTCTTGGCCTGATTGGCGGTTTCGGCCTCCTCCTTGGCCTGGGTCAAGGCCAGCTCCACCCGCTCCCGCTCGCCGGCCTCGGTCATCAACTGCCGGTTGGCGGACACCAGCGCTGCGGTACGCTCATGCACCCGGGTTTCCAGCGCCTCATTGGCACGGGTGAGGTCATCTTCCGCCCGCTTGCGCTTGGTGATATCGACGAAGGTCACCACCGAACCGACAATTTCCCCCTCTTTTCTGATCGGGTGCGACCAGTATTCGGACGGGAAACAGGTGCCGTCGGCGCGCCATAGCACCTCGCCATCCACGTGCACCTCCTGCCCGCTTATCAGGGCGTTCTGGATGTGACATTCCGCCACCGGGTACGGCGTTCCGTCCGGATAGCTGTGGTGAATCAGGTCGTGAATGCACTGGCCCCGCATCTCCTCTACATCCGTATATCCCAGAAGCGACAGGCAGGACCGGTTGCTGAACGTACACTTGCCGTCCAGATCGATGCCGAAAATGGCCTCCGCCGCCGAGTCTAAAAGCAGCACCACCCGCGCTTCGCTTTCGGTCAGGCGACTGCGGCCTTCCTCCAACTGGCGGGCCATGCGGTCAAACGCCTGGGCCACCCGCCCCACCTCGTCTATACCGCTTACCCCGGAACGGGTGGACAGGTCCCCCGCAGCCAGTCTTTCGGTGGCGGTCACCAGTTGCGCCACCCGGCGGTTCAAGGCCAGGTGAAAGAACAGCCACATCAGAGCCGCCAGCACCGCAATCGACACACTCGGCTGCGCCACCTGCCGGATGACCTCGCTCCGGGCCGCCTGCTTGGCAGCCGTGAGGTCCCGCTCCATAAACAAAATGCCCGTCTGGAGCGCATCATCGACCGGAACAGGCGCAAGCCGAATTGCATACAGCCCGACCACCCGGGTGCCGTCGTCACTCAGGTATACCGCCCCCTGACCGGTGGTCAGTATCTCATCGATAATCAGCGTCCGCCGGTTGCGTTCAACCGGGCTTTTTGCCAGCAGCACCGTGGCCCATTCGCTCTCCGGGCGGGTCTCGTCCAGCCCGGCCCGGATGCTGCCCCAGTTGTCGATCAGGTAGGCGGACAGCACCACCGGGTCTGCGTACTGTTCGGCCACCACATTATGCATGCGTTCCATGTGACCGTTCTGCCACAGGTATTCGAGCGCCGACTGCAAACGCGTCATGTCGGCAGTCAGCTCTTTTCTGGAGCTCTCTTCCAGATGCTGATAGTCGTGTTTTGTGTTGTACTGAAACAGGTATAAGGCGAGCAGCCCGGAAAACACCAGCAGCACCAGCGGGATGATAATCCGTACCGGCAGCTTGGCCCGATCAAGAAAGCCTTTATCGATCATGCCACCCTCCCGGTACAAAGACCAGACGGAAGGCGGCAGACACAGGAAACCTGCATACGACCGCGCCCTCCTGCCGGCAGTTCCCCGCTTACCACCGGCACTGAGCCGGAACAAGGCATTGCCCAATACCCGCTCCGGACCCTTTAATGTGTTGCATCCCCTTGTATGAAACAAGGTAGCCCGGAATCACCTGTTCTGTAAAGGCTTGGTGACCGGTTTACAGGTCCAGATCGCCAAAAATACGCTCCAGATCGTCCAGTGACAGGTCGGCCACCAGTTCCTTTTCGCCCCCCATCAACAGGTTGGACAGGGAACGCTTTTTTTCCTGCAAGGCAACGATCTTTTCTTCCACCGTATCCTCGGCGATCAGCTTGTACGAAAACACCTTGCGAGTCTGGCCAATCCGGTGCGCCCGGTCCGTGGCCTGTTGTTCCACCGCCGGGTTCCACCACGGATCAAAGTGCACCACATAGTCGGCCCCGGTCAGGTTCAGCCCGGTGCCCCCGGCCTTCAGGCTGATCAGAAACACCGGGATGTCCGGGTTTTCCTGAAAATCGCGCACCTTTTTCTCCCGGTTGCGGGTGCGGCCGTCCAGATAGGAATATGCAATGCCTGCCGCATCCAGCCGCCCGCGGATGCGGGTGAGCATGGAAACGAACTGGCTGAATACCAGCAGCCGATGCCCCTCTTCCAGGGCCTCGGTCAAAAACTCCACGAACAGTTCCATTTTTGCCGACCGGGTAACCTCTCCGGCCAGCCCCGCAGGCAGCAGGGCCGGATCGCAACAGACCTGCCGGAGCTTGAGCAGCGCGTCCAGAATGGTAATCCGGCTGCGGGACAACCCCTTGCTCTGGATGCTTTTTGCCACCTGTGTGCGGTACAGATCACGAATCTGTTCGTACAACTCCCGCTGTTCCCCTTCCAGTCGGCACAGCAGGGTGGTTTCCACCCGTTCCGGCAGTTCCGTGGCCACCTGATCCTTGGTGCGCCGCAAAATAAACGGACGCACCCGGCCCAGCAGTTTCCGCGCCGCATCGTCTTCGCCCCGTTCAATCGGCGCGCCGAAACGCCGCCGGAACTGGATGGAGGTGCCCAGAAAACCCGGCATCAGATAGGCAAACTGGCTCCACAACTCTCCCAGATGATTTTCCAGTGGCGTACCGGTGAGGGACAACCGGTGCCGGGCGATCAACTGACGCACCGCGTGGCTCACCTGGGAGTCCGGATTCTTAACGTATTGGGCCTCATCCAGCACCAGATAGTGAAAATCCATTTTTTCGAAGCGGGCCAGATCCTGCCGCACCAGGGCGTAGTTGGTCAGCACGATATCCACACCCGTAAGCTTCGCCTGCCCCCGGAACCGGTCCGGGCCGTGCCAGGTGGTGACGGTAAGGTCCGGTGCAAACCGCTTGATCTCGTGGGCCCAGTTGAAGATGAGACTGGTCGGCACCACCACCAGGCTGGGCTTATCCAGATGGCCCCGCTGTTTTTCCAGTAACAGCAGCGCCAGCACCTGAATGGTTTTTCCCAGCCCCATGTCGTCGGCCAGAATGCCGTGGAAGCCGTACTCGCGCAAAAATTCCAGCCACGCCAGCCCGTCTTTTTGATACGGGCGCAGGGTGGCTTTTAGTCCGGCTGGCGGGGCCACGGCGGCAATGCCGTCAAACCTCTGTAGTTTTTCCGCCGCCTTGCGGAAATCGGCATCGGCATCCAGCGCTACGCCAGCCGTCAACTCCAGCAGCAGCGGCACCTGAAACGCAGACAGGCGCGCCTCTTCCTTTTTGCTCAGACCCGCCTCTTCCAGCGCCTGCGCCCGGTCCCGCACCCAATCCGGAATACGCGCCACCTGGCCGTCCGGCAGCCGCACAAAACGGCGACCGGCCTCCCAGGCCGCGAGCAGTTTTTCCGGGGCCATGCGCGCGCCGTCGAAATCGGCCTCCATCTTCAGGTCAAACCAGTCGATACCGGAGCGGATACGGCCGGTCATGCGGCTTTTGCCCCGATAAATGCGGTGGTCGGTCAGCGATGCCTCGCCAAACGCTTCCCACCCTTCTGCGGCAAGCTGGGGCAACTCCGTCAGCAAAAAGTCGTATGCGTTGTCCCCTTTATACGCCCATCGTCCCGGCCCGGTGGCCGACGGTTTTTCCAGCCCTTCGGTTTTCGGGGTCAGCAGCCGGGCAATGTAGAGCGCCTCGGCGGTGGCATCGCGCACGTAGGCCACCGCCTCATCCTCCCGGTGCGCCATCGGCTCCAGCGTGCTCAATGCCGCCACCGGCGGGGCCTCGCCATACACAAATTCAGGCTCCAGGGTGAGTTCGCCCACATCGTCTCTCAGGGTGATGCGCGGGGTCGGCTTGACCCCTTTAACACGCCGCGGGGCCAGCCCCGGCGGCAGGGAAACCTGCGAGTAAGCCGAAAGGCGCGGCACCCAGTAAGTTAAAAATTCGGCCCGGTCCCCGGCGGGAATATGCACCGGCTGCGTGGTCAGCAGCGCCGCCAGAGATCCCGGCAACGGCGTCATCAGCGACCCGATCGTATGCCCTTCTATATAGAGCGGCGGCTCCCCGGCAATAACGGTCGTCCCCACGCTCACGCCGGACAGTTTGAGCATCCAGCCGTCCGCTGGCGTCTCATCCGGCAAGACGTCTTCCACCACCGGCGTCACCTGCCGGGAGGGGCCCGCCATCAGCGGCTGGGTGCCGCCCTTCTCGTACAGGCGTCCACCCCGCATAAGCGCCATCAACACGCCGTAGCGCGCGGCCATGGGCGGCTGAAAGCGGAATCCGCCGCCGGTGCGGGTGCCCTTTTTGTGCCCGTCAACCGGGTACTGCCTGAGGATGCGGCACAGGGCCACGTCGGCGAGAGTCAAAAATTTTTCTTTTGGCTCCAGCGGGTCGTGGCCCCAGCTTCCGGCCAGGCCAAACACCGACTCGCCCACCGGGCCGTTGGGTCCCGGCTGGGCCTTGTGGGTTTCAATGATCGGTGTGCCGTCCGGTGCAATTTCCAGCCGGAAAATCAGGCGCACGGCCTCAGGTGCCGGCTCGACCGGGCGCTCGGCCTGCTCCACGGCCCGGTGCAGGGCCAGTTGCCACGAAACCTGGCGCCCGGTCCGGGCGCCCGGACCTTCCGGCGAACCCGCCGGGCGTACGGCCAGAGACAGGCAAACCGCCGCCCGGTGGGCGCAAACCTTCTTCTGCCCGCAGTCGCACTCGGCATCCAGACCCACCGCCGGGCGCACCCGCACCGTGTGCGTCTGTTTCGCCTTGACCTGACAGACCAGTACACCGTCGGCCTCCCACTCCCCGTAGCTTACGGCTTTACGGTCCATCAGGCGGCGGCCACGGGCCAGGTGCGCTTCGCCAAAGTGGGCCAGCAGGGAACGAAGTCGAAATCTGTTTTTGGGATCGAGCACGAAAAGGGGGTCACCAGTTGCGGCCCCCACCCCCTTAAAGAGAGTGTGGGCAAAAGAGTCAGGATACCGTCTCTACCCGTGCCGGGGAAAGGGGCAATTGCAGGAAAACCCGCCGTGCGGGTTCAGCGAATGGCGCTCGCTATGAAAATGGGGCAAGATAAACCATCACTTCTTAAGGAAAAACCCTCATCGTCCACTCCCGGATGGTCGATAAGGCCGAAGAAGGATATGCCGGGCAAAGGGGTGCCATGACGGCGACCTTCGGTGAAAACACTGATCTCCAAGGAAGGGTTTCCATGAGCGACGAACACGCCAGCCTGTCCATCGACAAGGGCGGCAAGCCCGTGGAATTGCCGATCTACGATGCCTCCGTGGGTCCACGGGTCATCGATATCCGCAAGCTGTACAGCCAGACCGGGCACTTTACCTACGACCCCGGGTTCCTTTCCACCGCCAGTTGCGAAAGCAAGATCACCTTCATCGACGGCGAAAAGGGCATCCTCATGTATCGGGGCTACCCGATTGAGCAACTGGCCGCGCACAGCTCCCATCTGGAAGTGTGCTACCTGCTGCTGTACGGCGAGTTGCCCACCGAGGACCAGTTCACGGAGTTCCGTACGAACATCACCCAGCACACCATGATCCACGAGGGGCTCAAAAATTTTTATAACGGCTTCCGCCGGGATGCTCACCCCATGGCCACCATGGTGGGCGTGGTGGGCGCGCTTTCGGCCTTCTATCACGACTCGCTGGACATCCATAACCCCGAACACCGGGAAATTTCGGCCCACCGGCTGATCGCCAAGATGCCCACCATCGCCGCGTGGAGCTACAAGTTTTCTCAAGGTCAGCCGTTTTTGTACCCGGACAACAGCCTGGGATACGCCGAAAATTTCCTGCGTATGATGTTCGGGGTACCCGCCGAGGAATACGAGATCAACCCGGTGGTGGCGAAAGCCCTGGACCAGATTTTTATTTTGCATGCCGACCACGAACAGAACGCCTCCACCAGCACCGTGCGTCTGGCGGGCTCTTCCGGCGCCAATCCGTTTGCCTGCATCTCGGCAGGTATCGGCACCCTGTGGGGGCCTGCCCACGGCGGCGCAAACGAAGCCGTGCTGGCCATGCTCGACCAGATCGACGGGATCGAAAACGTCGATGGCGTCATCGACCGCGCCGAAGACCCGGACGATCCGTTCCGGCTCATGGGCTTCGGCCACCGGGTATACAAAAACCACGACCCCCGGGCCACCATCATCCGCGAAGCCTGCCACAAGGTGCTGGACGCCCTGGGCATTGACGATCCACAACTGGAGCTGGCCATGCGTCTGGAAGAAAAAGCCCTCAAGGAGGAGTATTTCATCAGCCGCAAGCTGTACCCCAACGTGGATTTTTACTCCGGCATCATTCTCAAGGCCATCGGCATCCCCATCAACATGTTCACCGTCATGTTCGCCCTGGGGCGCACGGTGGGGTGGATTTCCCACTGGATGGAGATGATCAACGAGCCGGATTCGGTCATCGGCCGCCCGCGCCAGCTATATACCGGCCCCACCGCCCGGGACTACCAGCCGATAGACAAACGCTGACCGCAGGCCGGGGCCTGGGTAAAACCAACGTTCCGCCGTTCGCACAAAATTCAAGAACAGGCGTGAATCCACCGAAAAGAGAGTGTGGATATGCGCCCAAATTCGGAACGTATGCGCGGCCTTTTGCCGTTTTTAAGCGTACTCATCATGATCGGCGCGGTGGTCACACTGGCCGCCGCCGGGTTATTGCCTGCCGGCCTGACCCCGGACTCTCCGGTGAAAAGTGCAGAAAAATCACGCCTGCTGGACCACCTGCATCTGGTGGACAGGGTCGGGTACGAGCCCGATTCCATGGTGCTGTTTTCCGGCAACATACCGGTCATGATCGTATGGACCGAAGGCAGTCCGATGGAACTGTGGAACCCGAAAGGACAATTTATCGCGCCACTTACTTTCGATGAATACCGCCGGGTGGTGGCAACCACCAGCGAAACCATCGGTAACTGCCAGGGCGGTGAGCCTTCCCCGTACGATTTCGGGCGTGAGCCCACGCATACCAGCGCCTGACTCAGGCTTCGTTTTTTCCCACACCCTCCGGCGATTCCCCACGCTTTTTCAGGCAGGGGGAATCGCCCACCTGTTAACCTGTCCCCATGCCCGCCACGGCCCGCCATCTGTCCACTTTTTATCTGGGTTATTTTGGCCTGATCGGGCTGATTCTGCCGTACCTGTCTCTCTACTTTCTGGACGTGGGCTTCACGCCGTACCAGATTGGCATTCTGATGGCCATCAACCCGCTGGTAAAGATCATCACCCCCAGCTTCTGGGGCTGGCTGGCCGACCGGCAAGGCACCCGCCGGATGTTGATGCGCCTTGCCTGCGCCGGGGCGCTGGTCAGCTTTGCCGCCATGCCCACCGTGCGTACGTTTTTACTGGTGGCGGTGGTGCTGGCCATCTATGCCGCGTTCACCTCGGCCATTTTGCCGCTGGTGGAAGCCACCGCCATGGAAGCGGTGGAGCGCCTGCAGATGGACTACGGGCGCATCCGCCTGTGGGGCTCGGTGGGGTTTATCGTGGCCTCCCTGGGGTTTGGCCCGGTGCTCGACGTGGCCCCCACCAGCGCCGTGCTGTGGGCGGTGCTGGTGCTGCTGGCATTCAACCTGTGGAGCGTATGGCAACTGCCGGAAAGCCGTAGCACGGCCCCCCACCCACCCCACGAAGAGGGGTTATTCAAAGTGCTCACCCGCCCCAGGGTGGTGGTGTTTTATCTGGTGTGCATGCTCATGCAGATGAGCCACGGAGCGTTTTACGGATTTTTCAGCATCTATCTGGAAGGCGAGGGGTTCAGCCGTGGCACCATCGGCCTGTTGTGGGCAGTGGGGGTGGCGGCGGAAGTGATCGCCATGCACCGCTCCGGCCCGTGGCTTGCGCGCCTGGGCACCCGCCGGTTGATGCGTATTTCGCTGCTGCTTACCGTGCTGCGCTGGGGATTGATGTCTGGCCCCGCCACCATGTTCGTGCTGCTCCCCGCCCAGTTGTTGCACGCCGCATCGTTCGGCCTGTTTCACGTGGCGGCGGTCACCCACACCCACCGCATCATCCCGGAGCGGTTCCGCACCACGGGCCAGAGCCTCTATAGCAGCCTGTCGTTTGGCCTGGGCCTGACCGTATCCATGTATCTGAGCGGCCTCTATTACGACCAGTTGGGCGCCCCCGCGCTGTTCACCATATCGGCCCTGGTCGCGGCGGCAGCGGCAGTGCTGTCTGTGGGGCTGGGCAAATCCAGACAACCGTGGAGCGCCATCCGCGAACGGCCGTAGGTGGCCTTCCGAGGCAGCCCGGAAGGATGTAATACGCTGAACGTCGCCTGCGGCAACCTGCCCGGAACCGGCAACCGCCTGACCGCTGGGAGGGACCGAATAAAAAAAGGGGCTACGGTTTCCCGTAGCCCCTTGTTTGTTCCTACTGGACGCTCGTCAGTTTTTCTTCGACCCTCCCCATGGAGCTGGTGCGGAAGCGCTCCACCCACGGGCTGGTGCCCAGGTGGTACGGCAGGCCGGTAATAAAGTAATCCAGCGGCCAGCCTTCGTGATCCACGCGCACGAACCTGGACGATTCCTGTTTCTGGGGACCACTACTATCGTGACCGCCCGCGACCAGCCGGATCATGGATGCCACAAACTGCTCCATACGGCTGGGCCCCATGGCCTCGATCTGCGCGCGGAACATCTGCTGCACGGCATCGTACTTCCTGCCGAACACAACCCGCTTCATCACAACGTTGCCCATGTAGACGGCCGCACCAGGGGGTGCCGCCACCTCGCTGCCGAATACGGCTTGTTCGGTAAGAAACACGGTGATCGTGCCACGGTCTTTTTCATCAACAACCGCATTAACCACCGCAGAGTCGGACCGGCCACGACCGCCGGATAAATCCAGGGTAATACCGCCCTCTTGAGCGCGTTGGAATGCGCTGCCCTCATTCGTCCCAAATTCGCGGTAGGGGTAGACCGCCGCCACGGCGGCATAACGGCCCGGCGGCACGTTGATCAGGTAGGCCACGTTGCCTTTGGTGTAGCTGGATGGGTACAGCACCGGCTCCCATACGGGACTCCCGTACTCGTCGAACAGGCAGGTGGGGTCGCCCCCCGCGCCAAAGCTGCCCTGACCACTTGCGTCGCCGCCGATGGACCGAAGGGTATCGGCCATCCCCCCCGCCGTGGAGACCACATCGAACCCTTCTTTAAACCGTTTCTCTCTGGGCTGGCAGTGGTTGCCGTTGAGTCCCGAAACCCGCGTAAAATAGACTATGGCCGGTTCCTGGTAGCCCACCTCCAGACACTTGTCGCCCATCCGTATCGATACCGCCACCGACACCGATTGGGGCGAGGCGGGGCCGTCCACCATCGGTCCTGTGGGCACCGATCCCGCGTGGGGCGGAGGCATCACTGTGGGCAGCGAACACCCGGCGGTTAATACAAAAAATAGAGCCAGAACAGAGCGCTTGATCAGCATGGTTACCTCATCTGTCCCCAGGCGGGGTACGCGGTCGAAATAAAGCACCGGGCCGCGTGGTCTTATACGGCCTTCACCGGCTCCTGTCGGCACACCACCGTCATGGGGTAAGTTTTTTTAAAAACCGTCCCGTTTTTGGCTGCGGCACGGTGCCACCGAAGCGCTACACCCCCTGTTTTCGGGGAGCCTGCCGCCAAAGCAAGGGCCACAATTTCACTCGAATGAGGGATGGCCGGATTTCCGGTATCTGCTAAAATTAGGGTTGGTTTCCCGTCTAAACAGCCTGTATCGGCTTGTTTTTGTTGGAAAACACCCCCTATCTCTTCCGGACGTGGCCGGAAGCTGAGCAGAACAAGTACTTGTGTATGCCCTTTTTGTGTAACCGTTCGATCCGTACAACTTTTTTTAACGCCATCCTGCTGCTGTTTTTTGTGTCGTTGAGCGCGTGTGGCCTGAACGGCAGCAGTAGCGGCGGGGGCGGCAGCTCCGAAGCATTCCCGCCCATCGTGGAAGATATGGAGGCATACACCCCTTCGGATTACTCGGTAATCGGCATCCTGCAAGGCCACACCAACGAACTGAATTTTCCGCCCGACCTGGAAGACTTCATGCGAAGTCCAATTTCCTCCCCCTACAGCTACAACATCGTCGAAGGTCCCGAACTGGGCACGGTTAAGCTCACAACGGTCTACTTTGAGTGGACTGGCGAGATCACCCGTTTTAGATACACCCCGCATGAGGGGACTGCGGGGGTGGATACGTTCGCCTACACGCTCACGGATCCGTTCGGCACATCCGAGCCGGGCATTGTCACCGTGACCATCGGGCCGGAAACCGCACCCGCACCTCCGATCCCTGCGGGCATCGAGCGGGTGAGCGTAAGCGACGACCTTGCACCGGCAAACGGCGGGGTCTGGCGCCCTACGCTGGACGGCACGGGGCGGCACGTGGCATTTATTTCCGAAGCCACCAACCTGACGCCGGATACGCCCGAACCTGCTATCCGCCAGATTTTTGTACGCGACCTGGATCGCGGAACCACCGAACGGGTGCAGGTGAGAGACACGCAGTACGCCGCAAAGTACGAAGCGGGTACTCCCGTACTATCCGACGATGGACACCGTATTTCATTTTCTGCTTCCGGGATTCCGCTCGGAGACAACGATTACTATCAAACCTACGTCTGGAACGTATTGGTCCACAACCTCCGGTCCGGAAAAACCGAGGTGGCAAGCCGCAACACAGCCGGCGACCCGGGAAACAGCAGTTCCTTTTTTGCCGACCTGAGCGCCAGTGGCCAGTACGTAGCTTTTTTTAGTGTTGCGACCGATCTCCTGGACGATCCCGTAACGTATGGAACGGGCATCTACCTGCGCGACCTGAAAAAAGGAACGACCAGGCTCCTGCCCCATCCCGTTCTTGATGGAGCAACCTACTATCCCGCCGGGTGGGTGCCCCAGGTCAGCGGGAAAGGGCGGTTCATCACCTTTTCGGCACACGCCGCAGGTCACGAAGGGGATGTGGTCTTCCTGCACGACACGGCAGACGGCAGCGACCGCCCCCTAGCCGTGGGGCCGACGGGCGTTCCGGCGCAGGCTTTCTATCCCACCATCAGTGCCGATGGTGCCTGGGCCGCATATTTCTCAGCCAACAGCCTGGACCCCACCAATATCAGCGGTGCAACCAATGCCTACCTGGAAGAGATTGCCACCGGGAAAATCACCCTTATGCGCGTAGACACCGACCGGTTTCCCAGGCTTCCACCACTCGGACTATCGGTCTCCATCAGTGGTGACGGACGTTTTTCCGTATTCACCATGAAGCACATCAACCAAACCATAAGCCAGTTCCGGGTGCACCTGTTTGACCGGGAAACCGGCGAAGCCATCGAACTGATGCGCAATGCCCAGTATCCGGTCATCAGCACCGACGGTAACTGGATCACCTTTTTGTCCGATAACCCGGAACTTGCGGCGGACAGCCCGGATAACCCGAGCCAGATCTATGTGGTGCCCAACCCGCTGGCCGGAGAGGGTGGCAAGCCGGTGGACGGCGACGTGGATTAGCATCAGGCCGCGCCCGTCCGGCCACCATTTGCCAGATGGGAGAATCCTGATAAAATTGATGATGGTTTAATCAAATCAGCCGTCAAGGCAGCCCGTTCCGGACTGGGCTTGATGGGGGAAACCAGGGGACGTGTAATGAAATTTTTGTGTGACCTGCCGGGGCGTAAATCCGTTTTCAACTTTCTTTCGGTGTTGCTGCTGTTTTCGCTTACCGCGTGTGGGGGAAGTAACAACGGCGGGGGCAGTACAGTAAAGCCAACGGTGATAGACCTGGAGGCCTATACCGCGGCGGGTTATGCCGTAACCGGTGGCCTGGGAGGTAGCCTGAGCGATCCCTCCCCGGAAGAAAAAATACCGCACACCCCGGATACCCCACGCCCCTCCTATGCCATTGCCGAAAACGGCAAGCTGGGCACGGCCACGCTACGGACGGCCGGGAGTTGGAGCTACTATTACGATAACAACCACTTTGAGTACACCCCACATCCGGGGGCCGAGGGGGTCGACACCTTTACCTACACGCTTACGGATCGGTACGGCACATCGGAACCGGGCACGGTGACTGTTACAATCGGGCCGCCGCCAACCCCCACACCCCCCATTCCTGCGGACATCGAGCGGGTGAGCGTGAGCGATGAACTGGAGCCGGCCATCGGACCGATGTGGGGGCTTGCCATAGATGGAACGGGCGACCGGGTGGCGTTTATTTCTTACGCCCTCAATCTGGCACCTCCCTCAGTGCCGGAGTCCCGAACCGAGTACAGCCTTGTCATTGTGCGCGATCTGGAGCGTGGCACAACCGAACGCATGCCAATTCCAGACGGCTTTGCGGGCCACATTCCCTGGGAATCGGCTTCACTGTCCGACGATGGTGATCGCGTGGCATATGTTGCCGGAGCTACCCGGTTTTCAGATAGCGGGAACCCCTACTACATCCCCAACATACTGGTTCACGACCGCGGTTCCGGAAAAACCGAGGTGGCAAGCCAGGACAAACCCGGCCAGCCAAGCACCCTGGGTGCCACACATGCCGACCTCAGTGGGAATGGCCGGTACGTAACCTTTTTGGAACAGGTACAGACCCCCGAGGGGAATTGGGACTACCCGTTTATCCGCCAGCGCGACCTGCAAACACACAAGGTCATAGACCCATCCCAAACGCTTCCGGATGGGGACTCCTATAGCTATAGCTCGGCAGCACAGACCAGCGCAGACGGTCGATGGCTCCTCTTTACCGCCAGGAGTGAGTCCTTCTCCAGATCGGTGCTTGTCCTGCACGACATGGAAACCGATAGCGCCCGCATTCTGGCCAAAGGGCCGGAAGGCACCCCCGCCAGGGTGAACGTTCCCCGGATCAGCACCGACGGTGCCTGGGTCGCTTACTTTACCAATGCGCCCCTGGACCCCGCCGATACCAACGGCGTGGTCGATGCCTACCTGGAAGAGATCGCCACCGGGAAAATCACCCGCATGACCGTGGATACCGACCGGTATCCCGACTATCAAGGATACGGATTATCGTTATCTATAAGTGGGGATGGGCACTTTACCGTGTTCGCCCTGAACCATATTAACCACAACGTGCGTCAGAGGCGCATACACCTGTTTGACCGGGAGACCGGCGAAACGATTGAATTAACCCGCCACGCTTGGAACCCGGAGATCAGCACCGATGGCAGCCGGATTGCTTTTGTGTCCGTCCATCCAGACCTGATGGAGGACCTTCCGTATATTTCTCAGCAGATATATCTAATGCCCAACCCGCTGGCCGGGCCGGTGTCAGGCGACGACTAGCGCGGCAGATCAGAAAACTTTGGCCGGGGTTTAATCGGTCACGTCACCCACAAAAAAGGGGCTACGGTTTTCCGTAGCCCCTTTTTTATTTCGTCGCGATTACCTGCCGGTGATATTCACCCGATCCGGTGAGCCGAAGGCGTTGTTGGTCTCGTCGGTTTCGCCCAGGATTTCCGTATCGTCCGCGATGGCACCCCAGTAGTAGAAGCCACGGGGCATATCTGCGGGAACCGTCACATCTTTGAAGAACCGCAAGGTTGCGCCACCGGCCAGAGAGGCCATGCAACCCCTGCCGATCAGCGTGTCCGACGTGTCGATGGTGGTATCGGTGGAAAGATACGCACTCACGTAAAACCCGCACGCCGTCGCACTCAGTCCCGGTGCGGCATCCGGCCCCAGGTTGGTCAGGTAGACATCCAGCCGCAGGGCTTCGCCGCGCTGCGCCCGGTTGGGGCCGATCACGTCGTCAATGGTCAGATCAATCTGCGCCGTGGATGCCAGCACGTCGATGGTGGCTCCGGTCAGGTCATTGTTGGATTCATCGCTTTCCACCACCTGTCCGTAACCGCCACACAAGTCGTCCACCGCAGCGATGAGGTAATAGGTATCGGCAGGCACGTTGGAGGCGTTCAACAGCAGCATGAGGCTGGTCGCGTAGCTGCTCCCCGCAGTCAGCGTGGACCGGTCCACACCCCCGTACCCGGCGCACACGTCCCCCGAGTCCAGGGTGGTATCCGTGGAGACAAAAACGGAATAGCGCACGATCGCCACCGAGTCCACGCCGTCTGCGCCCTGATTGGTCAGGGTGATGTTGGCCAGGAACGGCTCGCCAAGTTCCACCGAGGCCGGGCCGCTCAGGCTGGAAACCACCAGATCGGGTGCGGCGCTGGCCGTGGCCGCCCCGGACAGCATGAACGCTGCCGCCAGTGAAAAAACAGACAGGTTTCGTTTCAAATTCATCGCAACTACCCCTTTGCTTAAATTTCAATTAAAACAGATGTTTAACTTATTTTAGCTGCGGCGACAGACTCCTGTACCCGACACATTCAGGCCACGGTTTTTTTGACCATACGGACACAAGAAACTTGCCCCCACACCGCCCCGTCACCTGAATTTTGCAGCTTTAAGTTGACGCCCGTTTTATAGAGGAATGGGGTAGAAAACGCAAACCGGGAGGCCGTTTGGCTTGCGGCCCAAGGGCCACGGGAACGGGCCGGGCTCCCCCTCACCCCTGCCCTCTCCCACAAACGGGGAGAGGGAGAAAAAGCCCGTCTGCCCCCTCTCCCCTTTGTGGGAGAGGGCGGGGGTGAGGGGATGCTCCCAAATCACCGACAAACCCCATCCATCCCACCCCCTTGAAACCGGAAAAATCCGGGCGCATAATGCGAGCCGTTCCCACAATTTGATTATTTTTCCAAGGTAGGAGGAGAGTCATGTCGCAAGTACTGATCCGCCACAAGGTAGCCGACTACGCCAGCTGGAAGCCCGCATACGATGCCCAAGCGCAAGACCGGCTGGAGGCCGGGTGCACGTCGGACATGGTGATGCAGGACGAAAACGACCCGAACATGGTCACCATATTATTTGACTGGAACGACCTGGAAGAGGCCCACACGTTCGCCCAGTCGGAAGAGCTCAAAAATGCCATGCAGACCGCCGGGGTGCAGGGCATGCCGGAGATCTATTTTATGGAGCAGACGCATTAAGAACGGGAGGCCACGTTCATAACGGGCTAAAAAGGGCCACGGGTTTTCCGTGGCCCTTTTTTTGTGGGGGGAAGACCAGCAAGCTGTTCGTGCGGAACCCTGAGCCTGCCTTCGGGCAGGCCTGAAGCGGCCTGCCCCCGGACCGGCGGCAGTTCACCCCCCGGTTCCCTCAATATTCCTGCACAAATCGTATTTGTGGTACTGGCTGCCGCCGCCCCGTACAGGCTGGGCACCCTCACGCGGAAAATAGAGGTGCACCCCCACACAGTAGCTGCGGGGGGTCAGGTGATAGATGTGGTAGTTGGGGGCAAAGGTGGCCACTTTTTGCGGTTCGGTGGGCAGTGCTGCATCTTCTCCCAGCACCCGGAACACCTCTTGCTGGAGCAGGTCAAACGGGTGCAGGTCCAGGGGAACGGATGCCACCTGCCGTAAAATATCCTTGTGGATGGGGCGCGGGGTGATAAACACCTCAATCACGCGCCCTTTTTGTAGCCGATCGGCAAGCGGGTAATACCCCTGTTTGGCGTAATAGGCTTCCAGTATCTCCACAATGCGGTGAGCGTGCTGCACCCGCACCGTGTCCATGTCGCGCTGATAGGCTTCGTCCGCCGCCCGGTAGAACGAGCAGGAGGTCAGAAGCAGTACGCACCCGATCGCAAACAGTCGCGGGAATATCCCCATCCTTTTTTCTCCGTATCCGGCGGTTTGATTCGCGTCGTCCGGGCCGGTCACAACCTATCAGGTTTTTTCGATTTTTTCAGCACCGATCAGGGGGCGCGTGCCCAAAGCACCGATGCGGCCCGCCCTTCCAACCGTTCGCCCTGAGCTAAGTCGAAGGGTTACCACCCTAGCAGCCGAACGGCGACGGGTATTTTACCGTGCCGGAAAAGCCGGAAAGCACGCCGGGGACAAGTTCCACGGCCATGAACGCCTCGCCGGAGAACGGGGCGGAAAGGTTTTCGGCCATGGCGGCGGAAAAGCCGAAGCGGGGGTAGTACCTGGGGTGACCCACCACAATAACGGCCTCCACCCCCCGCTCCAGGCATTCCGCAAGCCCGTCCAGCACCAGCCTGGAGCCGATGCCCCGCCCCTGCCATTCCAGGTCCACCGCCATGGGCGCCAGCGCCGCCGCCTTGATGGTTTTATTTTTTCCCTTGATGGGCAGCGTGCTGAACAGAATGTGCCCCACCACCCCGGCCCCATTCGTCACCGTCTCCGCCACGCGGGAGGTAATCACAAGTTTCTGTTTACGCAGCGCATCCACCAGCCGCGCCTCTTCGTCGCCGCCAAAGGCCCGCTGGTTGATCTGGAAAATGGCGTCGTGATCGCCCGGTTCTTCTTCGCGGTAAATGATCATGGGCTTGTCCCCCGTTGTGCATTTGCCCGCCGGGGCGGGCTGCCCGGTTTGGTGGTGGTGGGGTGTGTTGTATTCAGCCCGACCTACGGGCTAGCACTGTAACCATTTCAGCGCCGCTGGAAATACCTCTTGTCCAAAACCAACCCCAATAAAAGCCGCCAACAGGTTCCACATTGTCCCAACAAGGGAACTGGTAACAACCCGAGATCCGATAGCCTTCCGTGCGGTTAGGTGAACGAATCCGCCCGATTCAGGTGTCGCACCCTCCGCGCTCGGGCTTTTTTTACCTCCCGAAAAAGAATTAGCCAAGCCGACGATTACATCCCACGATCGCCATTTTGTCGCAACTTTAAACGCAAGGAGCGCCGCAATAAGGGCTATAGAACCACTCCAAATACACAAGAAAAACAGGATCCGTTCCAACACGCCAATCCAAACTTTCCCTCTCTTTCCCCCACTACTCCAGAACTTTTCCCATTCATCTTCACCAACAACATCCGGCTTCTTGATATCTGCCGTGGCTCTATAAATTGCACGCCCTGTAAACAACCCTACAACGAGCGTAACACCCACACCTGTTAGGAATGCCAGAAAATCACTAAATTCGCTACCCATTTGGTAAATTCCTACCGATAACTTCAACCTTTTCTGAATCTGGATTATTTGGAATCTTTCCCGTTTCTATGGCGGCAAAGCTCCGTGAACGTTCCAATACGCTCTCCAACTCAGCAGCTGTAAGCCCTTCGGCATGGATGATGTCATTGTCTTTTGTAGTGATTATTACCTTGCGATCATGTTGACTCTTTATGAATGTGCGAATCACTATAGCAAGTGCGCCCCACATTGCTGGTGACGTCAGAACCTCAACTACTCCGGAAGAGGACGCCATTGGTACGCCAGCGCGCTGCTCTCTCATGCTATAAGCAATAGCATGCTTATTCAAGAGGCTAATAAATGGTCCAAAACTACTTTTAAACAGGTGAATGTGAAGAGTGTCCATAATGCCTCTCATTGAAAGTCTGAAACGAACATCACCCCCGCCGCCACTTGATCGAACACCCCATGCTCGGCACCTGATCCGCCCCCGGTGCGCCGCCGTCCAGCAGGGTCTGGATGGCGATTTTTAAACTCTCTTCCTTCACCTTTTCCGGCACCTGCCAGCTATCGTCGAAGCGGCCGTGGTAGGCGAGGCCCCGGTTTTTGTCGTACACATAAATATCCGGGGTGCAGACCGCGCCGAAATCCTTGCCCGTTTGTTGCGACAAATCCTGCAAATACGGAAAGCCGTACCCCTTCTGCTGCGCCCGTTTTTTCATGTTTTCAAAATTGTCCTGCGGGTAGTCGTCCGGGTCGTTGGAGCAGATGCCCACAAACTGCACGCTGGCATGTTCAAAATACCGGGCCAGGGCCACGTAGCGGTCTTCGATGGCGATCACGTACGGGCAGTGGTTGCAGATGAACATGATCACCAGCACGTCGGAGCCGGCAAAGTCGTCACAGCATTTGTAGGTTTTGCCGTCCACCCCCGGCAGTTCAAAGTCCGGGCACGGCGTGCCCATGGGGATGTTTTCGGTTTCAAGCAGCGCCATGGGGGACCTCCTGTGGTTGGATACGGTAGCCGGTTTCATCATAGATCACGATGGCGGGCCGCGCGTTGGGGATCGGCGTTACTTCGCCCCCGGCGATTTTCGCCACAATCAACTGGCAGATTTTGTGATGCGACAGCACGATCACCGCCCCGCCCGCATGCCGCTCCGCAGTCGCCTGAATAAACGGGGCCATGCGCTCCATCAGCATGTGGGTGGATTCGCCCCCGCCCGGCGGCACGAAATCCGGATCGTGCTTTAACCGTTTGAAATTTTCCGGATCGGCGGCCACAAGCTCTGCGTGGGTTTTATTTTCGTAATCGCCCATGCGCCGGGCGCGCAACTCCGGGTGGTAGCTGACGGGAATTTTTAACCGTTCGGCCAGCAGTTCCGCCGTTTGCCGGGCGCGGGGCAGGTCGGACGAGACGATGGCATCCACTGTTTTCCCCGCAAAATAATCCGCCAGTTCCCCGGCTTGCGCCACGCCGGTGGCGTTTAGCGGCGTATCGCCTTGGCCCTGCACCCGCCGTTGCAGGTTGGCGTCTGTCTGCCCGTGGCGGGTGACGTAAAGCCGCGTGGGGTTACGGCTCAATCCCCCTCCTCGGCCAGTTGCAAAAAGATGCCTCTCGCCACCTGAAAACCGTCTTCGGTCAGGCTCACGTTCACCAGTACGCAGTCGCCGTCCGATTTCTGCCAGCGGGCCGGGACCGGGGCGCGAAAGCCGTCTTCCCCCTCGGCGATGTCGTAGCCGGCGATAAAGCCGTCCACCAGGCCTTTGGCAATCAAAATACGCAGGGTGTCGTGATAACTGCGCTTGAACGACTCGGTCATGAGCGTGCGCGTGCCGTCCACAATCTTCGGGGCTTTCAACTGGCTGTAGATAAAGCCGTAGGTGCCGCCCGGCAGGCAGACCGACGGGTTCAGGCGCTGGCGCAGGTCGGAGCCGCTCTTGACCCCGGACAGCAGTAACCGCAGCTTCATGCCGTTGGTGGAGGTGGGTTCCAGCCCGCGCTCGTATTTAAAGCGCAGGGACGGGTCACGGTAATTGCGGTGCGGGTTCTGGCAGTACAGGTGCTTTAAGATGCGCACCTCCAGAATCGACAGGTCTTTAATTTTCATGCCCCCTCCTTCTTGCCGCTCTCTCATGGTCGTTCCTGTTCGCCGTGCCTATTGATCATCCGGTAATAATGCCACCTGATCGGCGGTAAAAATCGGGCCGTCCAGGCACACATAGGTGCTGCCGATGTTACACCGTCCGCACTTGCCCACCGCGCACTTCATCTTGTTTTCGAGCGTGAGGCCGATTTGATCCAGCCCGAAACCCATGCCGGTGAGGGCGGCGATGACAAATTTGGTCATCACCGGCGGGCCGCAGGCAAACGCCATGGCGTTTTTGAGACCCTTGCCCTCCCGCTCCAGAATCCACGGGACTTTCTCTTCGATGACCGACGGCACAAACCCCACCTCGCCGTCCCAGTCTTCCGGCTCACCGCCGGGGTCGACGGTTTTCACCACGTGCATATCGCGCCGTTTTGACCACTCGTCAAGTTCGCTCTGATAGACCAGATCGTTGTGGGTACGCGCCCCGTGCACCACGGTGATGGAGCCGTATTTTTCGCGCTCGGCCAGCACGTTCCAGACCAGGCAGCGGATGGGCGGAAAACCGATGCCGCCCGCAGCAAAGATCAGGTCTTTGCCCTGCATTTTTTCCAGGTCGTACCAATTGCCGTACGGCCCTCTAAAGCCGATGATATCGCCTTCCTTGTGCAGGGCCAGGGCGCGGGTCACCTCGCCCACGGTGCGGAAGCAGCACTCGAAATACCCGTCCCATGTGGGGGACGATGAGATATTGAACGTGGCCTCCCCCACCCCGAACACGGAGAATTCACCAAACTGCCCCACCTTGTAGGAAAACGCCTTGCGGTCGGCCTCGTCCACAAACACCAGCCGCAGGGTGCGTACGTCGTGGGTTTCGTGGATGATCTTGTCGATCCGCACCAGTTTGGGCAGGTACAGGTTGGCCCCGGTGGGGGCTGACGAGAGGGTCGGCGAGGAAGTCGAATTAAGTACCGGGGAACTCATGAGCCAATCTCGATCAGCTGCTGTTTTTTGTTCGACTGCATGGCATAGCTGGTGATGTCCACATGCACCGGGCAGTCGCGCACGCAGCGGCCGCAGCCGGTGCAACCCTGGGTTTCAAACGTATCTTCGTAGTATTTGAACTTGCACATAAAGCGGTTGCGATACCGCTCCCACTGCTCCGGGCGCGGCTGGTGGCCGGTGGCGTGGATGGTAAAGGCCGGCAGCTGGCACGAATCCCATATCTTGATGCGCTCGCCCTCTTCTTTGGTGCCGGCATCTTTTAAATCAAAGCAGTGGCAGGTGGGGCACTCAAAGGTGCACACTCCGCAGGAGATGCACTTTTGCCCCAGCCGGGCGAACAGCTCATCGTCGAAGTTATCCGGGTTGTCCAGAAACGCCTTCACGCCCTCAATATCAAACACCCGCACAAACTTTTTGCGGGCGGTCTCTCCTGCTTGCTCACGCAGGTCGGCCAGCTCTTTCGGCTTTCTACCGGTTTCCAGCAGGTCGCCCAGATTGCGGGCGAACGCCTCGCCTTTTTTGCCGAACACCTCCACCACGAATACCGGCGATTCCTCGCAGGTCTGGGTGATCAGCACGTCGCTGCCTTTGGGGTCGTCCGGCCCCAGCCCCATGCTGGTGCAGAAGCACGAAATGTCGGGGGCATCGCACGAGATAGACACGATGGTGGTGGCCGCCAGCCGCTCCATATACAGCGGGTCTTCATGACCGAACTTTTCGCCCGAAAAGACCGAGGTGAGCGAGATGGCAATACCGGCAGAATCGCACGGGCGTGCGCCCAGAATGACGGTTTCGGGAAAATTACGGGGCGGCTCGGTCACGGCAAAGCTGCCGTCCGGGTTTTTGATCCAGGTAAACACCTGCTCTTCTTTGGGGAACAGGAACTCCTTGAACGTGTTTTGCGGCAGCAGATAGTCGGTGACCACCTGATCGGAGGCGGTTACCGGCTCAAACAGGCACAGCGCTTCCACCTGGGTGGGGGCCACCACCCGAATTCCCTGACCGTGGAGTACATCCACCATGCGCCACAGGTTTTCGGGCCGGATAAAGCCGGCCGGGCTCACGGCTTGTTCTCCGCCGGTTCCGCGTCCGGCTTTTTGGAAACCAAGTTTTTTGCGGCGAAGTTGGTCAAAAATCCAATCACGTCACCGGGGCTGCCTTCGCCGTCGAAATCCCGGCCCAGCTTGGATTTGAGCGCCATGATGGGAATGTGCACCGGGCACACCCGCTCGCACTCCTGACACTCGGAGCAGCGCGACTGAATATGCCAGGTGCGCACCAGGTTGTAGATCATCTGGCGGCTGGCGTCGATGCCCTTGATGACCTTGAGGGCGTTGCTCACATGGGCGGTGGCGGCCTCATCCGCCGGGCAGCCGTCGGTGCAGTAGCACGACGGGCAGACGTTGCGGCAGGCGTAGCAGTGCAGGCACTTGTCCAGGGTGGTGCCCCAGTCGATTTCGGAATCGTCCTCAATCTGCCGCGTGTAGCGCTGGTAATCTTCGCGCTCGGCCCGTTCGGCCTCCACTTTTTCGAGGCCGTGGGCGCTCACATATTCCGGGCAGTCCAGGCACTTGGTCTGCACCTTCAGCACCGCATCGCCTTCGGTATAGGCGTTCAGCCCCTCGGTTTCGCACACGCCTGCGCAGGCCATGACCATGGGAATCACGTTGTCGTGATTCACGTTCGACATGTCGCCCTCTTCCATGAGGATGTCCAGGTTGTGCAGTTCGCACGGCTTGAGCATGATGGCCACGCCACCGTTGCCACGCCGGGCCTCTCCCGCCCCCAGATTGGCGTAGTTGAGCAGGTTGTAATCGCACAGCCGGTTCCACACCAGTTCGTCGGCCAGCTTTTCTGCCCGATTCACAAAGGTGGGCATGGTCAGATCGGTAAACGGGCTCTGACGGCCGTACCCCACCACCATGCCGATTTTGCCATCCTCCAGCCACTTGGTGGCTGCGGCGACCACTTCGTCGATCGAGGCGTAGCGCTTATCTTTGTAAAATCCGGTGGCGTAGATCATGGCGACCTGAACAAGCGGGCGTCAGCCCTTCATGACCTCTGCCATGCGGGTGCCCAGCTGGGTCGGGTTGCGGACGGTGGCGACACCGGCGGCTTCCAGCGCCTTGAATTTATCTTCGGCACCGCCCTTGCCACCGGCGATGATGGCGCCGGCGTGGCCCATGCGCCGCCCCGGCGGCGCGGTGGCCCCGGCAATGAACGACACCACCGGCTTCTTGACGTGGGCCTTGATATATTCTGCGGCCTCTTCCTCCGCCGAGCCGCCGATTTCACCGATCATGATGATGCCTTTGGTTTCCGGGTCGTTCTCGAACATCTCTAAACAGTCGATAAAGTCGGTGCCGTTGATCGGATCGCCGCCGATGCCGATGCAGGTGCTCTGCCCCAGCCCCGCGTCCGCCGTCTGCTTGACGGCTTCATAGGTCAGGGTGCCGGAACGGGAGACCACGCCGATGGAGCCGCGCTTGTGAATGTGCCCCGGCATGATGCCGATCTTGCACTCGTCCGGGGTAATGACGCCCGGACAGTTGGGGCCGATCAGGCGGCTTTTTCTGCCGGAAAGAAAGCGTTTGACCTTCACCATGTCGAGCACCGGAATACCCTCGGTGATGCAGACGATCAGCGGGATTTCCGCCGCCGCCGCTTCCATGATGGCGTCGGCCGCGAAAGGCGGCGGTACATAGATCATGGTGGCGTCCGGGCTGGTGGTCAGCACCGCTTCTTCCACCGTATTGAACACCGGCAGGTTCAGATGCTCCATGCCGCCCTTTCCGGGGGTGACGCCGCCCACCATTTTGGTGCCGTAGGCGATGGCCTGTTCGGAATGAAACGTGCCCTGGGCTCCGGTGAAGCCCTGACAGATCAGCTTGGTATGTTTGTTAACCAGTACACTCATGATATTTCCCTTACCCCACTGCCGCCACGGCCTTTTCGGCGGCGTCGTCGAGGTTGTCTGCGGCGATGATTTTCACATCGCTTTCCGCCAGCATTTTCTTGCCTTGTTCCACGTTGGTCCCTTCCAGCCGCACGATCAGGGGCACGTTGATGTCCACCTGCCGGGCCGCCTCGATGATGCCTTCCGCGATGATATCGCAGCGCATGATGCCGCCGAAGATGTTGACCATCAGCGCCTTCACCTTGCTGTCTGAAAGGATCAGCTTGAACGCCTCACGCACCTGATCGGCATTGGCGCCGCCCCCCACATCCAGGAAGTTGGCGGGGGTGCCGCCTTTTAGTTGAATAATATCCAGGGTCGACATGGCCAGCCCCGCACCGTTGACCATGCAGCCGATGTTGCCGTCCAGGGCGATGTAGTTCAGCCCGTGGCGGGCGGCTTCCAGCTCTTTCGGGTCTTCCTCGGTCAGGTCGCGCAGGGCTTCGATTTGCGGGTGCCGGTACAGGGCGTTGGCATCGAAGTTCATTTTTGCGTCCAGCGCGATGATGTCGCCTGCACCGGTGACCACCAGCGGGTTGATTTCCATCAGCGCGCAGTCGGTCTCCACAAAGGCGGTGTACAGCGCGCTCATGAACTTGGAGAACGCCTTGATCTGCGCGCCTTCGAGCCCCAGTTTGAAGGCCAGGTTGCGGCACTGGAACCCTTGCAGGCCCGCCGCCGGGTCGATCGGCTCCATGAGGATTTTTTCCGGCGTTTTTGCCGCTACCTCCTCGATCTCCATGCCGCCTTCGGTGGAGGCCATGATGGTCACGCCCCCGTGCTCCCGGTCGATCACCGCACCCAGATACAGCTCACGGGCAATGTCACAGCCGTCTTCCACGTAGACCCGCTGCACTTCCTTGCCTTCCGGTCCGGTCTGATGGGTCACCAGGGTCATACCCAGCATTTTTTCGGTGGCGGCTTTCACCTCTTCGATGGATTTCACCACCTTGACGCCGCCCGCCTTGCCGCGCCCGCCTGCGTGAATCTGGGCTTTCACCACCCACACGGGGCCGCCCAGTTCGCGGGCCACATTGGCGGCTTCCGCCGGGGTGACCGCCACGCCGCCTTCGGGCACGGTGACGCCGTATGTTTTAAGAAGTTCCTTGGCCTGGTATTCGTGAACGTTCATGTCGTCGTTTTGTTCCTTACCGTGCTGATTTACATGGCCCTGCCGGGCCGGATATTGCTAGGCCGCGCCCGCTTCTTCTTCCGGGCGGCGCACATAATCGGGCAGCAGCATGGGCGAGGTGATGTCGGGCTTGACCTTCGCCTTGGCCATGTCTGCGTTAAAGGCATCCAGATGCTTCAGGGTGAGCTTGCCGAACTGGGTGTCTTTGGCCCGCTGCGCCGCCACATTGCCTGCGCGGGTGCCGAACACGATGATGTCCAGCAGCGAATTGCCCATGAGCCGGTTGGTGCCGTGCACGCCGCCGGACGCTTCGCCCGCCACGTACAGGCCGGGGATTTCGGTCTCGCCGTTGACGCCGATGGCCACGCCGCCGTTCTGGTAGTGCAGGGTGGGGAAGATGAGCACCGGCTCGGTGGCGATGTCGATGTGGTGGCGCCCGTACTTTCTGAGCATGCCCGGGTAACGCCGGGTGACCACGCCTTCGCCGTTGATCGCGTCGATCACCGGAACGTCCAGCCATACGCCTTGCCGTCCCATGGGGGTATCCACCCCGCGCCCTTCGGCGCATTCGCGGATGATGGCGGCGCAGACCGCATCGCGCGCTTCCAGTTCGTTTACAAACCGCTCGCCGTTTTTGTTGATCAGGTGTGCACCGCCGGAGCGAATGGCCTCGGTCACCAACAGGCCCGCCATCTGCTCCGGATAGATGGCCCCGGTGGGGTGGTACTGGAAGGTGCCGGGAAAGGCCAGTCTGGCCCCCACCCGGTAGCACAGGGGCAGGGCATCGCCGGTGGCGCCAAAATGGTTGCTGGTGGGAAAGTTCTGAATGTGCAGACGGCCAATGCCGCCGGTGGCCATGATGACGCTCTTGGCCTTGACCACGATGCGCCGGTCTACATCCAGGTTTTGTAATACCGCCCCGGTGACCGTGCCGTTGCCGTCGGTGAGCAGTTCGATGGCGGGGGCAAACTCAATGATCTTGATGGCCTCTTCATTGAGCACCGTGTCCTTGAGCACCCGCATCATGTCGAGGCCGGTGTAGTCCTTACAGGCCAAAAGACGCGCCCGGCTGGTGCCGCCACCTTTTTTGACCTTCAGATTGCCGTCGGCGTCCCGGTCGAACAGCACGCCCAGGGAATCGAGCCAGTTCACCACGAACGGCGCGTCCTCCACCATGGCTTTGAGCAGTTCCGGATCGTTTTTGTAGTGACCGCCGTGCATGGCATCCACAAAATGCTGGATCGGGTCGTCGTCTTCCTTCACCGCCACCTGAATGCCGCCTTCGGCCATGACCGTGTTGGAATCGCCCAGCCGCAGTTTGGTGGCAATCATGACGCTGGCACCCGCCTCCAGGGCGGTCAGGGCCGCCGTGGCGCCCGCACCGCCGCCGCCCAGCACCAGCACGTCTACCTCGTGATCCGGATTGTCCAGATTCGGGGGCGTATCGGCCACCGGGCTGCCCGCTTCCAGCAGTACGGCCAGTTCGTGCACCGTGTCGTCTCCGGCGTTGGGGCCGAACTTGATGGCCCGGTAGGCCTCTTTTTTGTAGTCCGGGTGATGTTTTTCAAGCAGGTCCTGCTTGTCGCTATCCACCATCAACGGCATCACCTGAGTGATGCGCTTCTGTCTGGTGGCCTCGATCACCCCGATATATTTTTCCAGCAACGGATCCATATGCTTCACGCTTTCACAAAAAGTCTCTACCGTCGAGACTTGCAGAATTCCTTCATGGCGGCTTCATCCATGGAGAGGATGTTGTCCCACTCCTTGTTCCAGTCGCCGTCCTTGATGCGCGCCATTTGCTTGTCCAGCCGCTCGTGCTTGGTGGCGTAAAACACGCTCCAGGTTCTGCGGGCGTACAGGGCGATCATGTTGGGGGCCATTTCGGCGATGCAGCGCGACACGCACAGGCCGCACATGACGCACGACAGGGCTTTATCCGCCGCCGCTTCAAAATCGCCTTTTACCGCGTCCTTGACCGCACCCTTGATGTCGATCTCTTGCGGGCACACCTTGTTGCAGGCGTTGCAGTTGCGGCAGTTGAGGGTCTCGGGAAAATACTCAAACAGCTCTTCTTTGGGGCTCTTGAGTTCCTCGATCTTGTAGTTGGGCTTGGCCGCCGGGTAGAACGGCGTCATGAAGAAGCTCATGCCGTCCTGCACCTGCATCTGGCAGCCCAGGCCCACTTTCAAGGCAAAGTCGTCTTTGGTGCGGTAGACGGTGGAGCACGCGCCGCACACGCCGCCAAGGCACCCGACCCCACGGATGATGTTGTGGCCGGTGTACCACATGGTGCCGATGACGGTCATGCCGTCCGGAACCTGATATTTGTTGCCCATGATCTCGACTTCGATCAGGGGCGCGTTGGTATCGGTAGACATCTATACAGCCCAGTTCTTTTGTTTTGTGTCTTCGGGAAAACCGGATAATTTTACCACCCGGACCCCCCCCTGCTCAATGAGAAGAGGTCTTCCCCCCGGCCAGCAGAGCCCGACAGGCCGCCTCAATTCCATCGCCGTTCAGTAATGCTTTCCAGTCGTTTTCGTACCCTCCGGCGGCCACTTTTTCCATCTGCCGCGTGATCTCTTCCGGCGCGGGAGCCTTGCAGCCCACCGCCTTGCGGGCATAGACCCCCAGCAGATTCGGGGCGATACCCACCTCGCACACCAGGGTGCAAAAACCACACATGACGCACTCGTCAAAGCTTTCGGCCACCGGTTCAAACTGACGATTCATCATCTGCCCCACGGCGGTCTTTACCGGAATATCCTGGGGGCAGACGGTGGTACAGGCGTCACACAGGGTGCAGCGGCGGGTTTCCGGATAAATATCAAACAGGGATGCGGCGGGATCGTCGATTTCGGCCATGCGATAGCGCGGTTTTTGCGGCGGATCGATGGGGTACAGCAGGATGGTCATGCCGTCCACCGCCTCCATCTGGCAGGCAAGTCCCGTAACCGGGGCCATACTGTCCGGCACCCGGCAACTGGCGGTGCATGCGCCACACGCGCCGCCCAGACAGCCCGCGCCATGGGTGGTTTGCACCCCCGCGTACCACATGGACTGCAACACGGTGAGCCCGTCCGGCACCATGTGGCGGGTACCCTCGATCTCCACGGTGATCTGGGGCCGCTTTGCATAGGCGGCAAACAGCCGGTCTTTGTAAGTGGTCTGTTCCATAGAAGTGCCCGTAAGGCTCCCCTATGATAGGGCCGGGAGGGGCCGCTGCTCAATTCCAATCGAGCGTTGGGCTCGTCAGATGATGCGGGAATACTCGTTCAGGTCCAGGCGCCAGACCTTTACGCCGCAGTAACGGTCGCCTTCGGGACAGATGGGGCGGGTACCGGCCATATCCCGCAGAGTGCACGGCGGCAGCAGGTACTTGCCGATGCCGGGGTGCACCCCGCGCACGGCGCTGGCCTCATCCACGCTGGCCTGCCAGATTTCTTCCTGGGCGTTGTAGCACAGGCGCATGGCCATTTTGTGGTGCAGGCTGGCCAGATCGGCACTTTCGGTAAAGCGGATGGCCAGGGCGTTGGGCAAAAGATAATGGGCCGCTTCATCCGAAGCCCCCGCTTTTTTCAGCCGCGCCACATCGTCCCAGGTGCGCTGCATGGATTCGGCATACAGGCGGGCGGCGGCAGGGGTCTGAGAAATCAACGGCGGGGTAATGTAATCGGGCGCATCGGTCACATGGGCGGCAAGAATGGGCCGGGAGGCGGGCGTCATGCGGTGGCGCTGGTCCTGGCTGTCTGCCGTGTGGGAAATCTTTTTGGCAAACGTGTAGTGCGCGTGCACCATGCAGCGGGAAAGCTTGCCGTGCAGCTTTAAATTCAGGCTCTCCCCCAGCATGCGGTTCACCGATGGGTCCATCACGGCGGCGATGGCGTCTTCTTCCGACAGGGCCTTTTCCGGCACCCCCAGCACCTCGCGCACGGCGTTCGCCATCACCGCTTCGGCATTGGCGGAGTGATCCACCAGGCGGCTGGTGCGCCCGTCCAGGCGTTGGTCAAATTCATCTAAAAAGGCACGGCTGTGGCCTTCTTCTGCATGCAGCCGGGTAAGCATGTCGTACTCCAGCGTGTCTTCCAGCGGCAGCGGGGATTCCAGCAGGGCGGCAAGATCCGGGTCGGCAGCAACCACCTGGGCCACCATTTCGCCCACCACCTTTTTTTGCTCGGCAGGCACGTCAAACTGGGCCGCCATGCGGTGGTAACGCAGCAGGGTAATCACGCTGACCGTGTGATACAGATAGGCGGTAATGCCCACCGGCAGCACATAGCGGGCCAGCTCCTGGGTTTTTTTCTGCACGTCTCTGGACGCGCGCATGCCGTCTGTCCGGGCCGGAAACAGCTCCAGATAGGCGTTCATGGCCGGGGCGTCCAGCAGGTCGTTCAGGCGCGCATAGTCGGACAGTTGCCGGGCCACCGCCCCGGTATAGAGTTCACGCTGGGCGGCAGAGAGTTCCTCCGGCACGTACACCTGATCCGGCGATACCGTCACATAGCGCTGGCTCACCTGCTCCGAGTTGTAAAACGGGTGGCTATGCAAAAACGACCACAGAAACTGGCGGCTCACCCCTTCGATGGCAAACTGGGCGTGGGCGTGTTGCAGGGTGGTGTGATGTCCCGCCTGATAGACGCTTGCGGCAAGCTTGTGCTTGCGCTCTTTCAGGCGCGCCTGTTTTTCCTCGGATTCCTCCCCCACCCCCGCCACCTGTTCGGCGGTGACGATGCCTTTGGACGAATAGCAGGTGCGGGCCGCCGCCACCGCGCCGTCGAACGGGCGCTCAAACAGGTTGGTGAGTGTGACTTTCACAGGGCCACCTTGCCTTCCGGAAGCGCGCCCATGTGGTGGGCATCGCGGGTGTGATCGATGATTTCGTACACCGTTTCGGGCAGCGCCTTGAGGGCATCCCGGTCGAGATCTGCCACGGCAATGGGGTCGTCCACGATCACCTTCACCTCCCCGTTGTATCCTGCGGGCGCACCCGGCGAAAGCAGAAAACGGCTGCCTTCCACGGTGATCGGCACGAGCACCGCATCGGCATCCACGGCAAGTTTCAGACTACCACGTTTGAACGGAATCATGCGCCCTTCCGGATCGCGGGAACGGGTGCCTTCCGGAAACAACACCAACCGCCGCCCGGCGCGCACGCCCTCCGCCGCCTGCTTCAACTGTTTGAGGGCGGTGCGGGGGCTTTTTCTGTCTACCGGCATGCAGCCGATCTTACGCATCCAGTAGCTCAGCACGGGGATTTTAAACAGCTCCTGCTTGGCCAGAAATCCGGGGGAGCCGGGCAGGTGGCCCATCAATATGGGGATGTCCAGCGCCCCCTGATGATTGGCCACATACAGCACCGGAGCGTTCGTGGGGATTTTTTCCAGCCCGGAAATCTTCACCTTTGCCCCGGCCATCCGGGCCGCATTTCTGGCCCAGGCCGCCGCCCGGTCCAGCAGATATTTTTGCGGGTCGCCCTTGGTAAACAGGCGCGTGAACAGCAGGCCGAACAGCGCCACGGTCCCCGCCGTCAAAATCGACAGCCACATGCGCGACAGTACGATCTGCTTTTTCACCCGGCAGCCCTCGCCTGCGCCGGAAGCGCGGTGATTCGTTTATCGGTTATCATGCCCACGTTCGCCTTCAACTTTACCCTGAAACGATCCCGACCCATGAGCACCCGCCCCCAAAAGAGCCTGGAAAGCTTCCCCAATCCCAACCCGGAGCGGGACTACGAAATCCGCTTCAGTTGCCCGGAGTTTACCTGCGTCTGCCCCAAGACCGGGCAGCCCGATTTTGCCACCATCGAAATCAGCTATGTGCCGGACGAGAAGTGCGTGGAACTCAAAAGCCTCAAGCTCTATATGTGGTCGTACCGGGACGAGGGGCATTTTCACGAAGCCGTCACCAACCGCATTCTGGACGATCTGGTGGCTGCGGTGGACCCCAGACAAATCACCGTGACCGGCGATTTTTACGTGCGCGGCGGCATCCACACCGTGGTCACGGTCAGCGGCGGCCAAAAAGCCTGACGCGGGCCGCCTAGGTCGAACTCGTCGGGGTATCCGGCCCCATTTTGGGCTTGTTCTTGTGCCGCCGCCTGCGGCGCCTCTTTTTTTCCGGATCCCCGTCTGCTTTCGGTGGCCCGGCGCTACCGCCCCCGCCGCCGCCGCCACCCCCAGCTGTTGCCTGAGGCGGGCCCCCCGCATGTCCGCCACCATGGCTTCTGCCGCCACTGCGGCCTCTGCCACCGCCACCACCGGGCCTGCCGCCCCGTGGGCCGCCGCCGGGACGGGGACCGTCGCCTTTTCGCTGCCTGCGCCGGTGGGGCTGCAGGACCTCGGCCAGCAGTTCCTCGTCCGGATGGTCCGACGGAATCTTGCGGCCGATAAACGCTTCGACCCCCATCAAATATTCCGAATAGGTTTCACACCCCAGAGTGATGGCATCGCCTTTTGCCCCCGCACGCGCCGTGCGGCCAATGCGGTGCACGTAGTCTTCCGGGTCCTGGGGCACGTCATAGTTGATCACGTGGGACACGTTGTCGATGTGCAGTCCGCGGGAGGCCACGTCGGTGGCAATCAGCACCGGCAGCGCCCCGCTCTTGAATGAATCCAGCAGCCGCAGCCGTTTTTTCTGGGGCACGTCGCCGCTGATGAATGCGGCCTCCATGTGGTTGGCTTCCAGCCAGTACTCCAGGTCTTCACCGGTGCGCTTGGTGTTCACAAACACCAGGGTCTTGCCGCCGATGATCCCGGCCAGAATGCCCGCCAGCAGGCTGAACTTTTCCTTGTTACCCACAAAGTACAGCATTTCGGTGATGCGCTCGGCGGTAATCTGCTCCGGGTTCACCGACACTTGCTGGGGCTCGTGCATATGCTCATAGGCCAGCTCTTTCACCCGCTCGGGGAAGGTGGCCGAAAACAGCATGGTCTGCCGCACGCCCGGCTCGGGCATGCGCCGCAGCATATAGCGGATGTCGTCGATAAAGCCCATGTCGAACATGCGATCGGCCTCGTCGATAACCAGCATCTCGATGCCTTTCAGGTCGTAGATGCCCTGCTTGAAATAGTCGATCAGCCGTCCCGGCGTACCCACCAGCAGTTCCGGGTTTTTGCCGAAATCGTCCCGCTGTTTTTCGTAGTCCATGCCGCCGAACACCACCAGTCGCCCCAGGCCGGTTTCGGCTCCCAGCACGGAGGCGTCGCGCTCGATCTGCACCACCAGTTCGCGGGTGGGGGCAATCACGATGGCGCGGGGCGCGGGTTTATCTCCCTTATGGATCGGCTCACGGGTCAGCAGGCGGGAAAAGACGGCGATCAGAAACGCCGCCGTCTTGCCGGTGCCGGTCTGGGCCTGCCCCACCACGTCGTTGCCTTCCAGCGAAATAGGCAGCGCCTTTTCCTGGATGGGCGTACATTCCGAAAAACCGGATTTCTTGATCCCGGCCAATACCTGGAGCGGGACGTTTAATTCATCAAACCGCATGGTTGTTCTCTGCTTTCATCTATTCGTCTGCCAAAAATTGCTCGGGCGTCTGGCCGCTATAGCGACCGGTATAGGTGCCGACTCCGGCGGTACGTTGAAAAATAAACTGACAGATGGGAATGTCCGGATAAATCTCCAGCGGCACCGGACCGAAATTGGACATCTCCAACACCTGATGATTGGCCAGCCCCGGCTGCATGAAACTGGCCGAAATATGCACCAGCAGCCCCAGCCGGGCAAAGCTGGAGCGCCCCTCCAGCCAGCCGCACATGTCGTCGGGCAGCTCAATGCGCTCGCGGGTGATGCCCAGTACGGTTTCTCCCGGTTTTAACAGCAGAAAATCACCCGCCTCCAGCCGGATGCCACGGGTGGCCTCCTTGAAATCGGCATCGTGATCGACCTTGAGATTGCCCTTGATGTAGCGAAATACGCGGAACACGTCAGCCAGATGCAGATCGACGCTGGCGGGACCCACCATTTTTTCGTCGTACGGACTGATACTGATATGGCCGGAGGCGATCTCCTTAAGGATCTCGCTCCTGGCAAGGATGGTCATTGGGCGATCCACTTTTCGGCCGCTCCCGGCGGCGCACGGCTCAAGTTATCCTAAGGACGGCAACCGCGACTTGAGCAAAGTGAATACGGCCCACCCAAAGTGGAAACTCAAAAAAGGAGCCTTATGCTAGTCCAACCCTGCGCCGTTGTCTACTGTGCCCGCAAGGTCCGGCAGGTAGTAGACCTCCTCCGCCAGCGCCCTGCGTCCGGTGTCTGACCGGGTGGCGGTCAGGGTCACCGGATACGGCCGGTCATACTCCAACCCGGCGTGGGGCACAAAAAATGTCACCGTGGTCTCATTGCCCGCACCGATCACGACTTGTTTTTCGTCCAGCGCCACGGGTCGCTGTTCCGGCCCGGTCACCGCCAGAGAAAACGTACGGGTCCGGTCGTCCTTGTTGACGATCACCGCCCGGTAGGCCAGACCGACTGGCGGCGCCAGCTCTGATCTGGTGTCCTGCGCCTGCCCATATGTCGTTTCCTGATGAATCACCAGCCGGATCGGCTCAAAGGTATGCAGCCCCCAGGCAAACAGGCAGGCCGCCGCCAGCATGCCGGATACCGGCCACAACACCCCGCCGTTGAGAAACAAGCTGCGCTTTTTTTCGATGCGAACCAACTCCTGGGCGCGGGTGCCAAAGCCGAACGACAGCAGCGATTGCTTGCCAAACCGGCCCATGTAGGACGCGCAGGCGTCGATGCAGATCGCGCAGTTGATGCAGCGGGTATAGACCTCCGGCTGGGTGGGTTCCAGATCCACCGGGCACACGTCCTTGCACAGGGTGCACTTGCGGCAATCGTCGGCGCGGGACGCATCGAAACGGATTTGCAGGGTGCCCGGCCCCCGGAACATGTATTGCCACAGGCCGTACGGGCACATGTATTTACACCAGAAGTGCCTGAGCAGCCCCAGGTCCACCACCGTAAACGTGCCCAGTAAAATGGAGAACACGGCAATATAGGCGTTGTAGCGCCCGCCGATAAAGTGGCCCCACAGTTCGGCAAAGGCAAAAAAGTAGTGCAGTACCGACAGGGTGAGCAGCGCCGAAACCACCAACACCAGCAGCACAAACCCGACCCAGGCGAAAACCAGCGGCAATTTTTTTCGTTTACTGCGCCCCGCCACCCGCTCCGGCGAGATGCCCACCAGCAGCCGCCGCCCCAACATGCGCCGGATCACGCCGTTGAGCCATTCCGAAAGCGTGTGCTGGGGGCACATCCAGCCGCAAAAAATCATGCCGAAATTGGCGTAAAAGGCGGTCATGGAAAAAAACAGCATGGCCCAGAAGCCAAACACGATAAAAAAATCGTCCCACCAGATCTGATAGCCCGCGATCAGAAACCGGCCGGTGGCCACATCCACCCGGAACAGGCCGGTGAACGGAATCAGCACAAAGGCGGCAAGCAGCCCCCACTGGACCAGATGACGCACGCGAATCAGCCCGGCGGCAGTCACGACCCGCTCTCCCCTGCCCGCGCCCGTCCCCGCACGCTGTGGCGCAACACCAAAGCCAGCGCTGCGCTGATGACGACGATGACCGATATGACGCCGCCCACCCACAGTTTTTGCCGGCCCGCCCGCGCCGTCACGTACCGGGCAGGCATGCTCAGGCCCAGCTTCCAGCCTTTTTGGGAGCCGGGATACAGACCCGGATTGTCCTGCACCAGCATAAAGTGGGCTTCGCCTTTTTCATCCACCCATTGACCATCCTGCGCGTGCGCCATGGGCAGGTCCGCCACCTGCATCCCCACCAGTTCCCGGTTGGCGGATAAAAAGATGCGCCCGTCCGGGGTGGCCAGAAACACCTGACCCCAGTTCGCCATGTGCATGCGGTTTACCAGACCCCGCCCCAACACCCGTTGCAGGTCGAACAGCCCCACCACCCGCCTGCCGCCGTTATTTGCGGAAAGCACCAGCACCTGCCGGCCATCTTCCAGGGTCACGGGTTCATTGCCGTTTCGGGGCGGTGCGGGCCAGCCGCCGGACCAGTCTGCGGGCAATATTCTGGGAGCTGACGCGGAACCCGGATAGTACCCCACGGCCAGAAACGGGCCGGGGGTGACAAAGCCGTTGTACGCGGACAGGTTGGCACCCGCTTCCACAAGCGCAGGGTCGGTCGCCATGCCCAAAAGCGCCCGTTCGGCTTGGGCAATACGGCTATCCATGCGCTCCATGAGGCCGTTTGCCACATCGGACAGGGGGTTTTGCCCGGACAGGGCGTCGATGTCGACCCACTCCCTGGCGAAGGTCAGCAGGATCACCGCCAGCGGGATGCCCACCACCAACAGCACCACACCCACAAAACGCACGCGCCGGAAACCGGTCTGCCCGCCGGATACTCCGGCCTGCGCAGGTGGTTGCCCGTCCCGGTCGCCGGGGTGGCTCAAAAGACGGTTCCGTCGTCCTCTGCGCCTGCGTCCGCCTGGGGGACACCCGCGGCCCTGTCTCTCAACACCTTGCGCCAGGTGAAGAACAGAAACAGCCCGATCAGCACAAACACAATACTCAGCATAAAGACAAAAAAGCCGGTCCACAGGTCGGCCAGGGAAAGCTGGACATACTTGTAGCCGTCGCTCTCCACGATTTTGGCAAACGCCTGCCCCGTCAGGGTAAGAGACGCCGTGACAAACAGGGCTACAGAGAGAGAGACTCTCATGGGCATCAGAGCACGGCCCCTTTTTTCACCTTGTCGGCACCGATCATGCGGCCGATGGGTACGCTCAAATCGTCCCAGGTGGTCACCCCCGGATAGATGGCCTGAATCACCGCATCACCATCAATCAGAAAGGTCCACGGATCGCCCGCGATTTTCAGATCGGTATAGATCTGGCTGTTCTTGTACTGATCGATGTGGACCACCTCGAAGGCGTGGTCGTAGGTGTCGCGGTAGTGCTTCACCGTGTCCAGCTGATTCTGGCACTGGGTGCAGTGGGACGGGGTGCCAAACACCAGAATAAACGGGGTGTGGCTTTCCACCAGTTGGGCAATCGTGTGCTGGTGCAGGGTGGGATCGGGGTTATAGGCGGTGCAGTATTTACCCAGCTTCTCCCCCGCCACGGGGATGGCGTTCATCACCGGATCGATGGTGGTGCCGACGCGGTTTTTGGCGGTTTCCACCGGGCAGCCCGTAGCCACCAACACCAGCACTGTGGCCACGGCCACGCTGGCGATTCTTTTGATATGCAAACCTGTTTTCATATGTAACATCCTGTGCGGATTTTTATATTTCACAACTTACTATTTTACCGGTGATTCCAGATTCGGGCGACCCCCCAAAAACAACAGGCCCGTTACGGGCGTTGCCGGGCCGTCTTGTAGATGTTGTACCCGAAGATGCAGTTGGCCGCCAGCACTAAAAACCCGCCCATGCCCACCATGCTCAACCACAGGGCCTTTGACCCGGACGACAGGAACAGCTCAGGTGTCCCGGCCCAGAAGTGCTGCCCGCCTTTGAGGCCCGCCATGAAAAAGCCAAGCACCATCAGGCACAGACCTAAATTGTGGCTCCAGAAGTGGGTTTTCACCAGCCGATCGCTGTATACCGGGAGTTTGAGCACCCGGGGAATAATGTAATAGGTGGCGCCAAAGATGGCCATTTCCACCCACCCCAGCAGGTTGATGTGGCCGTGGGCCAGAATGATGTAGCGGGCGGGCGGCGCTTCCAGAAAATGGCGAATGACGGGCACCCCGCTCTGGATGGCCCCCCACGAAAAGCCGATCAGGGCATAGCCGATACAGGCGTAAAAGAAGCGCAGGATATAGCGCTCAACGATGGTCAACGGCTCCATGTGCAACACCCTCTGTTTGTGTTCATCTGTCTGCCGCCACCGTGGTGCCCGCAGGGGCCGCGCCGCCGCCCGGGGCGTCCCAGCAAACCCTGGCGCCAAAAAAGTCGGCGGCGTAGTCGGGCCGGGTGGCGTTGCGGGTGGTCACCTGGCTGGACCACGGGTCGCACTTCCAGCAACCGCCACGGGCCACCACATAAAAACTTTCCTTATTCGAATCGACCGTCACGTTGCCCGCCCTATCCACCTTGTAGGCGGCGTACCGGCCCAGGTCATCCCGATTGCCTGCATATGGAGCGTAATGGGCATCGGTCCACTCGTACACGTTGCCCATCATGTCGTGCACTCCGTACGGGCTGACCCCTTTCGGGTAACTGCCCCCCGGCGTGAGCCGTTCCATCAGATAGTCGATGTTGGCGCGGGTGGGCACATACTCGTGGCCGTACGGGTAGACGCGCCGGTCGGTGCCGCGGGCCGCTTTTTCCCACTCCGGCTCGGTACACAGGCGGCCGCCCCGCCATGCGGCGTAGTCTTTGGCCTGATCCCAGCTGACATAGGTCACCGGCAGGTTTGCGCTGCCTTCCGGCGGGGTGGGTTGGCCCTTCCAGTGGTACGGCGGGATGTACCCGGTCGCCTCCACAAACTGTTGATACTGGGCGTTGGTGACCTCGTACTTGCCGATATAAAAATCGGGCAAAAACAGTTCGTTTTCCGGGGTGCTGTCGGTATTGGCCTCGTCGTCGTCCTCGGCCCGCCCCATGGTGAACATGCCGGCAGGGATCCGCACCACCTCGGACTCGTCCACCTTTACGTTAAGGCCCATGACGCTGGCGAGGAACGCGCTCTCCTTGAGCGCCACGGTACGCTCGATGAGCATGTTTTTTTCCTTGGTGGCAAGCAGCACTGCGTGGGCAATGCAGAAGCCAAGCACCACGGCAAAAAAGGTGGCCAGTATCGCCTTCCACGGCAAGATGGGCATGGACAGCAGGTCGCGCTCGACCGGGTAATCGTCCCCCTCTTTTGCCGTCGGGTGGTGGCGGAATTCCTCGATAACAGACATGGGATTACGCCCGCGGTTTGCGAAAAACGGTCATGTAAACATTGGCGACAAACAGCCAGTGGCCAATGCCCATGATGGTGGCGGGCACCATAAACCCAAGTGAATGCCACGGCTGCATGGCGGCCTTGGCCTCGTAAAAGCCGATGCCTTCCCCCAGCATCATGTTGCCTTCAATCAAGCCCAGAATCACCATGCACAGGTACCAGGCCGACACCCCGGCGGCCATGCCCCACAGGGACAGGCGCACCAGCTTAGGCGACCAGATGGGCCGATAAAGCACCCGGGGCAGCACGTAGTAGGCCAACGCCATGGCCGCCATCACCACTCCGCCCACCAGATTCACATGGGCGTGGGCCAACGGATCAATCAGGTGACCCGCGCCGCCGGTAGACATGATCCAGCGCCGCACGTCCGGCATCACCTGCACCACCCCCTGCACGGTGCCCACCAACAGGAAAGTGACCGCCCACACAATAAAGCGGGCCACAAACGGATCGGTCCCGGCGGTACTGTGCTTGAGTGTGATGCGCTCCCCGTCCCGCACCACCACGTGCTGGTCAAATACACCGGAAGGCTCGTCGAGCAAGTCGGCCACGGCCTTTTTCAGGTCGGCGTCCGAATAGCCGGACGGCAAATCCAGTAGGGCCAGGGGGATCAGTTTTTCCTTGCCTTCCTGGCTGACGGCAATGGTCAAGCTCAAGCCCGCACCTCCTTGCCCTTCAAACGCTCACGCAGCACCTCCGCCACCCACCCGGCCATGAGGGCCAGCTCCAGCATCACCAGCAGCAGAAAAATAAAAATACCGAAGTGCAGCACCTCGACCTGACCCTCGACGACCGTCATGGTGTAGTCGACCGGATGAATCAGCCCCACCGGCAGCATGCCGTACCACTTGCCGTGATGCCCGCAGATGCCACCCACCACCATACCGGATACGATCGGGGCCACCACCACGGCGGCAAACCAGTCGGGATCGGTGAAGGTTTCGACACCGCGCCACTCTTCGATGGTGACACCGAACAGGCGGGTGAGCGCAAAGTACACGACACACCCGGCAATCACCGCCAGCGGGAAGGCAAACCGGTCGAACCCGGTTTTTTCCGGGGCGGCGTCCTGAATTTCCGGCTCCGGTGAATCGGTCATGGCTGGTTGGCTTTCAACTCTTCAGCGGTGCGGGCCTTGAGGCTCATTAAAAACACCACCAGATCGGACCGGTCTGTTTCGGACAGATAGGCATAGGACGGCATCTGGTAATATTTTTTCTGGGTGGACGGCAGGATCACCTGGGGCACTTCGGCGCTCAGGTAGCGGGTCAGCCAGGCGGCGTCCCGGCGGGAGCCGACGCCGTCCATGCGGCCGCCCTTGGTGCCACCCAGATTCCAGATTTTATGGCAGGCGGGGCAAAGGCCCTCCCGATAGACCAACTCCCCGCGCGAGGCCTCGACACTCTCCACCTGATAGGTGGGCAGCAGTTGCGTGGGGGCGTTGTACACCACCACCCCCATGTACAGGGCAAAGACGGCAATCATCCCGGACACACCCCAGATCAGTTTTTCACCTTTTTTCACGTCGGTAAGCTATGCCTCGCCTTTTTTATCGCCGCCACTGGCGCCGGCTTCCATGGCTTTTTCCGCCGCTTTGGCTTCCAGGGCTTCTTCTTCGGCCTCGGCCTTCAGGCGTGTTTCGCGATACATCTTTTTCTGGCGCATGGCCAGTTCCTGCTCGCGCTCGTCCAGATACATGTCGTCGTCGAGTTCCTCGAACATCTGGTATTTGATTTTCTCGTCAAACTGGCCGGTACGAAACCCCCAGGTAACGGCAATCACAACGCCAATCAACAGGATGACGGCGGAGATCACCCAGACGTACGGCACCCACAGACTAGGTAGTTCGGGCATAACGGCTCCCTTGCACCCGCTCCCCCTGCACACGGGGAACGGTGGTTCATGAAAATATAAAAACAGGTGATTATACGCCTGACCGCCCCCTGTTCACAAACAAAGCCCCCGGCGGGCCGGGAGCGGGGGCGGGTGGGCCGGAATAGATTGGGCCGAAATCAGTCAGGCCAGCTTTGCGTCGTAGCCCGCATCTTCAATGCAGCCGATCAACTGTTCGGCGCCGATGCCGTCGGCATGGGTAACCATCGCGCGGCCCGGCGTCAGGGTGACGTTCACTTCCGTCACGCCGTCCACGCCGTTAAGTAAATTTGTGACGTTCTGGACACAGCCGTTGCAGGTCATGCCGTCCACTTCCAGGGTGGTTGTCATAGTTTGT
>CBDUXI010000005.1:0-84422 GCA_965371175.1 uncultured bacterium | reverse complement strand
TTCTTCTCCAGCTTGATGGCCTTTTCCATATAGGCGGCCAGGCGCTGCTGGATGATGTCCAGAATACCGCCCGCTTCACCCGCCGCCACCATGTTCACGTACAGTTCGTCAAACACCTTGGGGTGTTTGCGCAGGGCTTCGGCATAGGTGGCCCCAGACTCCACATCCAGACGGGTACCAATGATGGCCTTGGCCAGGGTCGGGTTTTCGGTCTGCTGACCCAGGATTTCGAGGCACTGAACCAGGGGCAGACCGGCATCGATCATGGTGGAGAACTGACGGGTGAAAATCACCACGTCCTTGACCTCCACCTTGGGCTGCATGCCCGGTATCTGGATATCCATCCAGCCGCCGCCCTTTTTCTCGACGGTGGTGGGGATGATCTGCTTCCCGCGCAACTGGGCAATGACATCTTCCTTGCTGCCGGCAGACATCTCGCCCTTCTGGACGGCCCCATCCTTGGCTCTGCCAACCCATGAAAAAGTAGCCATGTCTTAACCCTTCTGTTTACGCCGGGCTCCCGCCCGGAAACCTGTTCGCCATAATTATTCGGTTGGAATCGCGACCTTGATACCCATGCGATCCAGTATCTGGGCAAGCTCTTCCGGCATGCTGGAGCGCCAGATGGCGTCATCCGGCGACACCTTGTTCGACACCACCAGTTCTGCAAGCGCCTGGTTCATGGTCATCATTCCGTACTTTTCCTGACCGGTCTGCATGGACGAGTAAATGTGGTGCACCTTGTCCTCACGGACCAGGTTGCGAATGGCGGAATTGGGCACCATGATCTCCATGGCCATCGCCCGGGATTTTCCGTCCACGGTGGGAATAAGCTGCTGGGAAATCACCCCTTCCAGCACCAGTGCCAGCTGGGCGCGAACCTGCGGCTGCTGGGCCGGAGAGAACACGTCCACAATACGGTTGATGGTCTGGGCGCACGAGTTGGTGTGCAGGGTGGCAAAGGTAAGGTGACCGGTTTCCGCCAGGGTCAGCGCCGCCTCAATGGTCTCCAGGTCGCGCAACTCACCCACCATCACCACGTCCGGATCCTGCCGCAGAATGTGCTTGAGCGCCGACTGAAAGTTGTTGGTATCAGACTTCACCTCACGCTGGTTCACAATACTGCTCTTGTGCGGGTGCAGATACTCGATCGGATCTTCAATGGTGACAATATGCACCTTGTCGCGGGAGTTGATCTGATCGATCATGGCCGCCAGGGTGGTCGATTTACCCGAACCTGTGGGACCGGTCACCAGCACCAGCCCACGGGGTTTGGAGGCAATGGTAGTGACCACCTCAGGCAGGCCCAGCGACTCGGCCGTCGGTATTTGCTGGGGAATCACACGAAAAACCGCCGCCACCGCACCACGCTGTACGAACACATTGGCACGGAACCGGGCAATGCCCTTCACGCCGAACGAGGCATCCAGTTCGTTGCACTCTTCAAAGCGGTGGCGCTGGGCATCGTTCAGGATGCTGTAGGCAAGCCGCTTGGATTCCGGCGCCGTCAGCACTTCGAACTTGTCCATCTTGGTCATTTCACCGTTCAGGCGCATGACGGGTGGAACGCCCGTGGTGATGTGCAGGTCGCTTGCCCCCGCTTCCACCATCTCCTGCAATAACTGATACAGATTGGTCGCCATAATCTCTCGCTTTATGTGTCCCGTCGGGTTGGTACGTTTTTCATTTTATTTGGAGTCCGGCATGGTCGTGCTCAGCACCTCATCCAGGGTGGTAAGCCCTTCCATCATTTTCGCCAGGGCATTCATCCGCAGGGTTTCCATGCCGTTGTTCATTGCACACTGTTTAATATCATCGGAGGTGCCCGACTTGAAGATCAGGTCACGGATGTCATCGGTGACCTTCATCACTTCGTATAACGCCAGCCGCCCCTTATAGCCGGTACCGTTGCAGTCCGGGCACCCCACGCCGTGGTAGATCACCGCGGTTTCCGCAATCTGCGCCGGCAGACCGGCCTTGACCAGCGCTTCCCGATCCGGTACTTCCAGCTCTTCCTTGCACGCAAGGCAGATACGGCGAGCCAGACGCTGGGCCAGCACCAGCAGCACGGAAGAGGCCACCAGAAACGGCTCCAGCCCCATGTTCATCAGACGGGTGATGGTGCTGGGCGCATCGTTGGTATGCAGGGTAGACAGCACGAGGTGACCGGTAAGGGCCGCTTTAATAGAGATGTGGGCCGTCTCTCCATCACGAATCTCACCCACCATGATGATGTCCGGATCCTGACGCAGAAACGATCGCAGGGCGGCGGGAAAGTCCAGTCCGATGTCCTCTCGCACATGCACCTGATTGATGCCCTCCAGGTTGTACTCCACCGGATCTTCGGCGGTCATGATGTTGGTGCCCACATCGTTCACCTGATACAGGGCCGAGTACAGGGTGGTGGTTTTACCGGAACCGGTGGGACCGGTCACCAGCACCATGCCAAACGGTGAGGAGATCGCCTCGATAAAGTCATCGTACGCCTGTTTGGCAAAGCCCATCTTGGCCAGATCGAGGGTCAGGTTGCCCTTGTCCAGAATACGCATCACGATCTTTTCGCCAAACAGGCACGGCAGGGTGGAAACACGAAGATCCACCTCTTTTTCCTTCAATTTCAGCTTGATACGGCCATCCTGGGGCAGGCGTCGCTCCGAAATATCGAGCTGACTCATGATCTTGATACGGCTGGTGAGCGCCGCGCGCAGCCGCATGGGGGGGCTCATCACCTCGTAGCAGGTGCCGTCAATGCGGTAACGGACGCGGAATTTCTTTTCGTAGCACTCGATGTGAATATCCGAAACGCCCTTTTTAATGGCCTCGGAAAGGATCAGATTCACCAATTTGACAACCGGTGCATCTTCGGACAAGTCGCCGTCGTCACCCGCATCATCCGACGGGCCTTCCACCACATCGACGTCGTCCTCATCATCCAGCCCCGCCATCACCTCTTCGAACTCGTTTGCCGAGTCGTAGTAGGTATCCATGGCCCCGCTGATGGACGACGGGGAAGACAACACCGGCTCAATCTCGTAACCGGTCATGAACTTGACGTCGTCGACGGCGTTCACATCGCTCGGGTCTTCCATCGCCACGGTCAGGCGGTTGCCGATCCGCTTGACGGGTACCACGCGGTATTTCTGCACCACGTCCACCGGGATCTGCTTGATGATCGACGGGTCGATCGTCAGGGTGCCGATGTCAATGACAGGAAGGCGGAAGTACTGGGTCAAAAAGCCCATCAGCGCTTCTTCGCTACAGGCCTCCTGATCGATCAGCGTGGAAAACAGACGGCCCCCGTCGCTCCTTACTGTGGCGAGGGCGGCATCGTATTTTTCTTGCGTGATGACGCTGGCCTCAACGAGACCTTGTCCAATCATTTGCTGCTGTTGGCTCAATCAATCGCTCCCCGATTAGCTTTGCGTACCCCAGCCCGGACCCGTCCCTTACATGGGATACGGAGACCTATCGGCACATTTTGCGGGCAGAATTAAGGAAATCTTTGCCCGGATGGGCGACCAAAGCGGCTGTTCACGCCACGCAGGCGAGCCGAAAACACAATGAGTCGGGCTGGTTTTTGGGGAAAAGGGGGGGGCCGGAACCTCCGGCGGGATGTCAGTCTTCCAGTTGCCCGGTCAGGCGTTCCCATTCAACGGTCAGGCGCGCCACTTTGCCGTCGGTCTCCTTGTGTTCCCTCAACACTTTGTCGAACCGCTCCGGGTCGGAATAAAGGTCCGGGTCGGCCAACTGGGCAGACAGTTCGGAAAGCCGTGACTCCAGGGGTTCGATTTTGGCCTCAACCTCGCCAATGCGGGCGCGCAGGCGGCGCTGCTCCCGGGCGGCATTTTTGCCGGGACGTGCGGCATCCGGCGTCTTTTTGCCCTTGACCCCCTTTTTGTTCCCGTCTTTTTTCAGGGCGGGGGGAGCGGCCTTTTTCTCCGGCACCTTGCTCGCGGGCGGGGCATCCCGGTGGGCCAGGTACTCGGCATAAGTCCCATGAAAATCGTTGAGCACTCCGTCCCGGATCTCCAGAATCCGGTTGGCGACCTGATGAATCAGATGCCGGTCGTGGGTAATCAGCACAAACGTGCCGTCGTAACTGTGCAGCGCCTCTTCCAGTACATCGCGGGACGGGATATCCAGATGGTTGGTGGGCTCGTCCAGCAGCATCAGGTTGGCGGGCCGGATCAGCATACGGGCCAGGGCCACACGGGCCTTTTCGCCACCGGAAAGCACTTCTATCTTTTTGAGTTGATCGTCGCCGGTAAGCAGAAACCGGCCCAGAATGCCCCGCACCCGGGACACCGGCTCGTTATCGGCCACAGCGCCCACCTCTTCATAGCCGGAACGGTTGGGCGACAGGGTTTCCAGCGTGTGCTGGGCAAAGTAGGCCCGGACCACCTTGTGCCCCAGACGTACGCTGCCGGTACTGGACGATTCTTCCCCGGCGAGGATTTTGAGCAGGGTGGTCTTGCCCACGCCGTTGGGTCCCACCAGCGCCACCTTGTCGCCCTTGAACAGGGTGAAGGAAAAGTCGTGGAACACCCGGTTTTCGTCGAACGTGCGGGACAGGTCATCGGCCACCAGCACCTCGCGGGAGCAGGAAGCGGTTTTGGGAAAGGTAAACGCCACGGTCTTCTCTACCCGGCTGACCGTCACCTTTTCCATCTTCTTGAGCATTTTTGCCCGGCTCTGGGCCTGACGCGCCTTGGTGGCCTTGGCCTTAAATCGATCCACAAACGCCTGCATGCGCTCGGCTTCTTTTTGCTGGTTGCGGGCGCGGCCTTCCTCCACCTCCCGCTCCGTCTCGCGCTGAACCATATAGGCGTCGTAATTGCCCTTGTACACCCGCACCGATTGATCCTGCACGGAGGCAATGCGATTGGTCATACGATTTAAGAAGGCCCGGTCGTGGGAAACCGCCAGCACCGCGCCGGGATAGCCTGCAAGAAACTCCTCCAGCCACTCCACGGCAAAGGTATCCAGATGGTTTGTGGGTTCATCCAGCAGCAGCAGCTCCGGCTCGGACACCAGCAGCCGGGCCAGTGAAATGCGCATGCGCCAGCCACCGGAAAAGCTGCCGCACGGGCGATCCATCTCGGCGTTGGAAAAGCCCAGCCCGCCCAGTACCTTTTGGGCGTCCGCCTCGCGGGTGTAGCCACCCGCCATCTCGAACTGCTCCTGCAAATGCCCGTACCGGTCGGCCAGTTTTTCGATCCGGCCGGCATTGGCCGGATCGGCCATGTCGGCCTCCAGGGCATGGAGTTGTTCCTTCAGGGAGATCAGTACGGTATCGCCCGCCAGCACCTCGTCCAGCACCACGGTTTTTCCACTGGCCGGAGGCTCCTGCCACAGGGCGCCGATGACGAGACTTTTTTTCTTTCGCACCTGACCGGAATCGGGAGCCTCTTCGCCCGCAATGGTATACAACAGGGTGCTTTTGCCGTGGCCGTTGGGTCCCACCATGCCGATGCGGTCACCCTTGTTAATGGACAGGGTGACGTTCTCAAACAGGGTACGGGCACCGAGGGATTTTTTGAGGTTTTCCAGAGTCAGCATAAGGCTGCGTCAGTTTATCACCCCGCTTGCGGTTTCACGCGGGTTTTCCCGCCATTTCGGTACGTATGCATCAAGTTTTTCAGCGTTCACCCGAACCGACTCAAGAGAGCGTACCGCCCGACGGGATGGTATGTATGTAGTAAGGGGACTCGCCTGCGTCAGGAGTACACGACATGACAAAACCCATGCCCATCACCGAAACCCGCGTCGTCCGTGAAGGCGTGGATATCCCCGACATCCACCGGCTTTCCACCTATGTCAAACACGGCGGCTATGCCGCACTGGAACGGGCCGTGGACATGGAGCCGGACAAGGTGATCGGGCAGGTGACGGACGCAGGGCTTACCGGGCGGGGCGGCGCAAGCTTCCCCACCGGGCGCAAATGGCAGACAGCGAAAGACGCGCCGGGCATCCCGTATGTGGTGGTCAACGGCGACGAAAGCGAGCCGGGGGCGTTCAAGGACCGGGAGTTGATGGAAACCCTCCCTCACCGGGTCATCGAAGGGGCGCTCATTGCCGCCCACGCGGTGGGGGCCGACGAGGTCATCTTTTTTATCCGGGGCGAATACGACACCGCCTATGCCCGTCTTGAAGCCGCAGTCAAAGAGGCACAGGATGCGGGCATGATCGGCAGGCTGGTGCCGGTGAAGGTGCATCTGCACCAAAGCGCGGGGGCCTATATTTGCGGAGAGGAGACCGCCCTGATCGAAGCGCTGGAAGGCAACCGCCCCATGCCCCGAGGCAAGCCCCCCTACCCGGCTGTTTCCGGGTTTAACGGCCGCCCCACCGTGGTCAACAACGTGGAAAGCCTGGCCACCATCCCCGCCATTCTCCATAAAGGGGCCGGCTGGTACCGGACACTGGGCACGAAGAACGCACCCGGCACCCGGGTGTTTTCCCTGTCGGGCAACATTCGCTATCCGGGCAATTACGAACTGGAACTGGGCACCCGCCTGATCGACCTGATCGAAGACCTGGGCGGCGGCGTGCCGGGTGACAAGGCCATCAAGGCGGTCATTCCCGGCGGCACCTCCACCCCCCTCCTTATTCCGGAACAACTGGAGGTGGCCCTGACGCCTGCAGCACTGAAAAATGCGGACAGCATGCTCGGCAGCGCCTCGGTGATCGTGTACGACGAAACCAACTGTATGGTGGATCTGGCCGCCAACATGAGCATGTTCTACCGGGACGAGTCGTGCGGCAAATGCACCCCCTGCCGGGATGGTACCTGGCTGTTTCACGAAATCCTGTCCCGCATCGAAGGGGGGCTGGGCACGGCCAAAGACATCGACCGGCTGCATACCATCTGTGACTATATTCCCGGCGAATCGATTTGCGCTCTGGGTGATGGGGCGGTGGCCCCGGTGGCCTCCACCCTGCGCCACTTCAAGGCCGAGTACGAAGCCCACATCGAAGACGGCGGCTGCCCGGTGCGCAAGATGTTCGAGGTATCCGGCCAGTGTTTTCCGGTCACGCCGCCGGGGCGGCACTGACGCCACTGCCAGCGGGTTTTATGGCTCGCACAGCCTGACGCCTGTATATTATTGTATACAGGACATGCGGGTCGGGCCGCGCGGATCATCATGTAACCATACGGACGGGCAAGTCGAATGGAAAAGGCAATGTTTGGCGCAGGCTGCTTCTGGGGGGTGCAGGCTACGTTTGACCGGGCGAAGGGGGTCGTGGAAACCGCCGTCGGCTATTCCGGCGGACACATGGAGAGTCCGGAATACGAACAGGTGTGTACCGGCACCACGATGCACGCCGAAGTGGTGGAAATCACCTTCGATCCCGATCAGGTCAGTTATGAAGAGTTGCTGGCCCTGTTCTGGGCCACCCATAACCCCACCCAGGTGAACCGGCAGGGTCCGGACCGGGGCACCCAGTACCGCACTGCAATTTTCTTTTATACGCCGGAACAGGAAAAGATCGCCACGGCGTCAAAGGCCGCGCTGGACGCCAGCGAGCGGTTCGAAAATACCCCCGTCGCCACCGAGATTACTCCCGCCGGCCGTTTCTGGCCCGCCGAGGAGTACCATCAGAAATATCTGGAAAAGCGCGGGCTGTCCCACTGCCACTAGCCGTGGCCGGTTACCGGCCCTTATAGCGGAAACCCGAGATGTCCTCCCGCGGGCAGGCGGCCGGCTGTTGTGTCATCCACGGCGGGATGGCGCAGGCGTTTATATAGTTGTAGCAAACGTCGGTATCTTCATAGACGGCATACGCGGGTTCCAACGGAAAATTCCGCTTCCCGCCTGCTGTCATAAACTGCTGGCAGGGGCCGTTATTGTCCGTCCGGTCGCACGCATCCATGATGCCGTCCCTGTCCGTATCCTCCGGATAGCTCTTGGCCGCTTCCATACAGCGGCCCTGTATTTGCTGCTCGATGTACTCATTGAGTAGCCTGTGGTAAATGTCGTCAAAGTCATCACAGGCGTCACCGATCCCGTCTTTGTCCTTATCCGACTGATTCTTGTTGGATACGTCAGCACAGTTGTCCCACCGGTTCGAGACACCGTCGTTATCCGGGTCCAGGTTGTCGGTGTTCGGAAAATCCGGATCAGGCGGCGGGTCCGGGTGATCCATATCGATCCCCCCATCCCAAGGCACCTCGGTCTCTGCCTCTGCGCCAAACCCCGGCTGGACAGAAAACAGAAACACCATAAAACAGGCCGCCAGGGCCATCCCGTATCCGGTTTTTTTGCTCATCAACCTCATACTCCCCTGAACTGACCTGCGGCGGCGAATCCATGCCGGGATCAACGAACAGCCCGGCGGGGTGCAAAGACACCCCCAACGCTCTTATCGGCATGATTCGGGTAAATATCCACCTCTATGTGTCAGGGGAGGTTTTTGGCGCTCAACCCACCTTCACCACCAGTTTTCCCACCACATGGCCCTGCTCGCTCAACCGGTGGGCCGCGGCCAGATCGTCCAGTTTGAACGTCTTTTCAATCACCGGTTTTAATACCTTGCCCTCAATCAACCCGTGCAGATATTTGAGGCCGTGGGGGTCGGGCACCACCGTCACCACCAGACATTTTTTGGAAAACCCGAACAGCCACATAAAGCGCGCCCGGGCAATGCCGCCAAAATTGGGAAAGGTGGATATATACCGCCCCTTTGGCAGCAGATGCCGGACCATGGACTTGAAACTTACGGCCTTTACCGTGTCGAACACGATATCGAAAACGGCCTCCGGGGGAATGTGGGTCTGGCCGTCCGCATCCCGCACGATCACCTCGTCGGCCCCCAGTTTTTTGACCATTTTTGCGTGGTTTTCCGAGCAGGTGGCGGTCACGTGGGCACCGTAGGCGGCGGCGATCTGTATGGCAAAATGGCCCACCCCGCCGGAGCCACCCAGCACCAGCACCTTTTCGCCGGATTTCATCTTGCCTTTGAGCCGTAATGCCTGCAGTGCGGTAAGCGCCGCCAGCGGCACGGCGGCGGCCTTTTCGTGGGTCAGCGACGGCGGCTTTTTGTGCAAAAACGCCTCGCGGGTACACACGTATTCGGCGCATGCCCCGTCCCGTCGATAATCCAGCAGGCCGAACACCGCATCTCCCGGTTGCAGGTATTTCACGTGGGAGCCGATCTTTTCCACCACCCCCGATACATCAAACCCCGGCACGATGGGAAAGCCGGTTTTGCGGCGGATCGGAATGAGCCGGCCGCGTATCTTCCAGTCCAGCGGGTTAACGCTGGTGGCATGCACCTTGACCAGCACCTCTTCAGGGCCCGGTTCCGGCACCGTGAGGGTGACTTCCCTCAGCACCTCGGGCGGACCGTACTTGTTGAATGCAATGGCTTTCATGGGGCGCAATTGTACCCTACGCGCGCCCGCTGTGCGCGGGACCGTTCCCGATTCCATATGAATACGAAACCGGGAACGGCCCTGCGCGAACAGCGCCGGGATCAGACGGCGGTGGTGTTCTGATCCGGCGGGGGCGGCGTGGCGTCTTCTTCCCCCACCTTGCCGGTGACCAGACGTTTTAAGGCGGCGCCCACGGCCACCACACCGGCCACAATGAAGGCGATGAACTTTTTGAGCAGCAGCACCAGGGCCGCAAAGAACCCCACCTTGCCTTTGGAACTGCCGCCCGCAGATGCGGCAACCAGCGCGGCAATGCCCACACCCGCCAGTTTGTCGCCGGTGGTGAAGTCGGCATAGCGGAAGCCGGAATCAAACGTATGGGCGCCCAGCATGGCGGTCATCGTGGCGGGGGCACCGGAAAACTGCTCCTTCGTGCCCACCCAGGTGAGCTCTTCATACCCCTTGCGGCCCAGTTTCATCGCCACATAGTTGATGATCGGACCGGTTTCGTCATCCACGGCTTCAATGGCCCAGTAGGCGGCGTTGGTCTCCCGATCCAGGTACGGCTCCTGCAGCCAGCCGATCACATGCATTTCGGAAATCCCCGTTTCCCGGCGCTCCACGTTTGCGGCTTCCGTGCCGTCAATGATCTGCTGCAGCAGGGTCGCCGCATCCATGTCTTCCCAGTCGTCCAGGGTGACATAGCCGCTGTCGTAGTGATCGAAGGTGAACAGTTCCTCCGTATCCCAGTTCACGGCCACCCCTTCCACAAGCTCAAACTCGGTGCCGTTAAGTAGATACAGATAGCGCTGGGCGGCCTCGGCATCCAGGTACTCCCACCCGGTGGAAACCTTGATGGAACTGCTGGATGCGGCCATCTGGTGTGTACCGCCTTCCTGCCACGGCATGCCCTGAAGCTCACTCATCAGAGCCTCCTCGGTTGCAGGATAGGCAGCCTGCCCCGCCGCAGCCAAAGATGGCAGTAGCAAAAGCGGTAGCGTAAACAAAATCATTTTCAGGAATTTCATGGTGTTGCCCTTATCGTCACAAAACATTCGGGCACCCCATCCACGCGGCAGCCGTGCCACCCCCTCTCACATACGGGGTGCATACGTTGCTTCTGTTGCCGCTATTTTTTGATACGAAATACCGGCAACTCGAAACCTCTTCGGCCTTAATTGCCTAAATCTTTATCAATATAAACGGGCTGGCCGGATTTCGGGAAAGGCGGGGGCTACTCTTCCATCCACGGCACCAGCACCACCGGGCACGAGGTGTTCTGGATCACCGCGTGGCTGGTGCTGCCGACCAGCAGTTCGCGCAGGGCGCCGTGGCCGTGGGTGCCCATGACGATCAGCCGGGCATCGTGGCTTGCGGCCTCTTCCACGATTTTGTCCGCCGCCGCGCCCTGAATGAGCAACGGTTTGACGGCAAGCCCGCCGTCCCGAAGGGATTTGGCGATGTCCTGCAAATCGCGATGTTCCTTGTGGAATCGCTTCGCCACCGCATCGCGCACACTCTGCGGCCCCGGTTCGTACCCCACAAACTCCGGGTCCGGGTCGGCCACGTGGATCAGCAGCAGTTCGCAGTCGAACGCCGCGGCGGCATCCCTGGCCGCCTCAATGACGCCATGCCCCACATCCGAAAAATCCACCGCCACCAGAATCGGTTTTTCCACTACTGCACCTCCCGTAAAAAGGACAAAATCGCCAGCGCGATATTATCTTTTTCCACAGTCTTCCGCCTCAAGTTTACCATTGGCTGTACCCTCGTAAGATGAATTCACGGGAAAAATGGCTGCATCTGGCCGTACGGCGCGAAGTGGTCGTGCGTTCCCTGAAGGTAGCGCTGGTGGTGGGGCCGCTATTGGTTGCCATCAATTACGGCGATGCGATTCTGGCTGGACGGGTGACTCCCGCGGACGGGGTGAAGATGGCGTTTACCTGTCTGGTGCCGTATCTGGTGGCCACTTTTTCGGCGGTGGAGACGTTGCGGCGGGGCCGGTAACCCGGATTACTTGCGGGAGATCAACAGCAGCACGGCCCCGATAGCGCAGGCACCACCCGCCTGCATGGCCAGTTGCCGCATATTGAGCGTGCCCTGAATCGGGCCTTTCCCCGGCGGGTCAAACAGAAAACCATACCCCAGATCCACCGACATTTTGCCCGCCAGCGGAATGTGAAACGGCGCATAGACCACCATCCCGGCAAGTACACCCGCAAGCAGCACCAGAATTGTTTTACGTTTAATTTTCATCTCTGTGTGCACTCCGCCAGGGCTAAAAAAGAGAAATCTTCCGGGTGGTTCCACCGGTCGTCCGATATGATCTAATATCGGCTGCAACCATCAGGCACAACAGGGAGAGACCATCCACCGATGGAAATACGCGTTTATTACGAAGATACCGACTGCGGCAAAGTGGTCTATTACGCCGCCTACCTGCGTTACTTTGAGCGCGCCCGCACCGAGTTTTTGCGGTGCTACGGGGTAGAGGTGGCCTGGTGGATGGAGCACGGTTTTATATTTACCGTGGCCGATTGTCAGGTGAAGTACCACGCCCCGTCCCACTATGACGACCTGTTGCTGGTCACCACCGAGGTGACCGAAATCGGCAAGGTGCGTTTTGGCCTCACCCACGAGATCGTGCGCGAGAGCGACGGCAAGCTGATTGTGACCGGCGGCACCACCATGGCGTGCGTCAAGGACGGCAAGCCCACCCGCATGCCCGAAGAGGTGGAAGCCGCCTTGAAAAAGGCCCGCATGTAAGACCCCAACAACTACCGCACAAACGTATTTTTTACCCGCGCCGAAAGATACAGGTACGGAATGAACCCCACGGCCAGAACGGCGGCAGTGATCAGGCTGGTGGCGGCGGCGCTGGTCACCAGTTCCGCCATATCCTGCGGCAGGCTGGCGGACGCGGTGCGGGCACCAAAAAAATCGGCGGTGCAATAGAACAGGTTGACTGCATAAAACGCCATGGCCCCGCTGGGGAAGCGGCGATTTTTGGTGAACAGCAGGGCCAGTAATACGACGATGGCAATCAACAGGGCCACGTTTGCCCCCAACTCGATAATCATCACCGGCTGCCACCACGGGTGATACAACGGCCCGTCCGGGCTGGTGAGCGCATTCCAGGTGACGGGACTGTTCATGACCGTCCAGACCGCATAAACAGACTCGGTTAAATAGACGGGAGACAGAATCAAGGAAAAGACCGGCAACAGCAGCCAGCCGCCAATGCCGACGGGTTCCACCGCATCCGTTGATTTTTTCCGGTTCATCCGTTCACCCGGCTATCGGCAAAACGGCAGATGTCACTCAATGGGCAGCCGCTGCATTTCGGGTTTTTCGGGCGGCAATAATCTTTCCCCAGGGCCACCAGCACGGCGTGGTATTCGTTAAAGATTTTCACGTCCGGCGGCAGGCGGCGGGTAAAGACCTGCTGCATGGCGTGGTAGCTGACGCCTGCATCCACATACCCCAGGCGAGAGAAGATGCGGCAGGTGTAGGCATCGACCACGAAGGCCGGTTTTTGCCCGGCATACAGCAGGATGGAATCGGCGGTTTCCGGCCCGATGCCGTAGACGGCAAGCAGTTTGGGGCGCAAGCGTTCCAGCGGTTCTGCGAACATGTGGGACAGGTCGCCGTTGTAGTCTTCGATCAGGAAATTTAAAAACCCGCCCAGCCGTTTGGCCTTCAGGTTGAAATAGCCGGACGGACGGATCAGTTCGGCCAGTTCCGCTTGCGGCAGAGCCGCCATGGCGCGCGCGTCCAGCACATTTTTTGCCTTCAGGTTGGCGATGGCTTTTTCCACGTTGGTCCAGGCGGTGTTCTGGGTGAGGATGGCGCCGATGCAGACCTCGAACGGCGACTCCCCCGGCCACCAGTGTTGCGGGCCGAAAAAGGTAACCAGACGGCGGTACAGGGAGCGGAGTTCGGGAGCAGTGGCCAAGGGTGAAGCCGGTTTAGTCTGCGGTTTCGGCCACCACCCATTCCAGGTATTTGCGGCTGCCGCCGTCGGTGGGGAGGATGAGGATTTCGGGGGTGTCGTGGGGGTGCAGTTCGGGGATGCGGTGTTTGAGCTGGCCGATTCTGTGCTCGCATGTTTTGATGAGCAGTTGCACTTCCTGATCTTCATGTACCGCGCCCTGCCAGCGGTAGATGGAGGTCAACCCCGGCACGATGTTCACGCAGGCGGCCAGCTTCTCTTCCACCAGAGCACGGGCCATGGCCTGCACGGCTGCCGTATCCGGATGGGTGACCAGCACCACTCGCACTGCATTGGGATCATCCCCTTTCATACCGCCCTCCCTGTGTTTTTCCCCCGAAAAAACGCGCCCCCGGAACGGGGGCGCGTTAATTGTAACGGAAACAGGATCAGACTGAATACAGGGGCGACACATCCACCCACCAACGAGGTAGGCGGTGGAGTTTTCATAATCAGAGGCCACGCAGGGAAACGGTTATGTTCCATGCTCGTCTATCCGCCCCCACCACCGAGGTAGGCGGTGGAGATGCTGTCATATCCGAGGCGCGTGGGGGGACAAAATCCGAGGCGTAGCCTGCTACGTTGAGGGTTTTGTTCCCCCGCGCAACGAAGGAGATGGCGGCATATCCGCCGCCGGTGCCTAAAGGCTACGACCGGAGGCGTCTGCGAATGCTTTCAGGTTCTTCATGAGATCGTCGAACATCGGCAGATCCAGCGACTGGGGGCCGTCGCTCCAGGCGTGATCCGGGTCGTTGTGGACCTCGATCATCAGGCCATCGGCTCCGGCGGCCACGCTCGAATAGGCCATGGGCGGCACAAACCGGCGCACGCCGGTGCCGTGGGACGGGTCCAGAATAACCGGCAGGTGGGTCAGTTCGTTGAGCACCGGCACGGCGGACAGGTCCATGGTGTTGCGGGTAGCGGTTTCGAAAGTGCGGATACCGCGCTCGCACAGAATCACGTTGGGGTTGCCCTCGGCCAGAATGTACTCGGCGCTCATCAGCCATTCGCTGATGGTGGTGGCCAGGCCGCGTTTTAGAAACACCGGCTTTTTGCACTTGCCCACGCGCTTGAGCAGCGCGAAGTTCTGCACGTTACGGGTACCGATCTGGACGATGTCGGAATACTCTTCGACCATATCGACCTGGGAGGTGTCCATCACCTCGGTGATGAACGGCAGACCGGTAACCTCTCTGGCCTTGGCCAGCAGTTTCAGTCCTTTTTCGGCCATGCCCTGAAAGCTGTACGGGCTGGTGCGCGGCTTGTAGGCACCGCCCCGCAGCATGTGGGCACCGGCGGCCTTGACGGATTCCGCCACCTGCAGGATCTGCTCTTCGCCTTCCACCGAGCAGGGACCGGCCATGATGCACAGCTTGTTGCCGCCGATGGTGACACCGGAATCGCCGACGCGGATGATGCTGCGTTCTTTTTTGACCTCGGAAGAGGCCAGCTTGTACGGCTTTAAAATGGGGACGACGGAGTCCACCCCGTCGAGGGTTTCCAGGGTTTGCAGCACGCCCTTGCCGCGCTCATCACCCACCGCGCCAATGACGGTGCGTTCCACCCCGCTGATTAAGTGGGGGGTGTAATCCAGTTCCTTGATCCGGGCGACCGCAGCATCAATTTCTGCTTTGGATGCACCCGCTTTCATGACGATGACCATCGTACTTACCGCTCCATATCGTGTACCCGCAACGGTTTGCGAGCAAAAAGTTTACAAGGGAATAACTATACACGCCCGCGCCGTCGCCTGTAAAAAGGCGATTGCGAAAAAAATGCAGTTTACTCGAACAGACCTTTGACCTTGCCGAGCAGGCTTTCGTCGTGGGGCAGGTAACTTTCGCCCGATTCCTCGGCAAACTGCTCCAGCAGTTCCCGCTGGCGCGGGCTCAACTTTTTGGGCACCGCCACATGCACGGTGACAATCTGATCGCCAATGCCGTGGCCCGATACGCTGTCGAATCCCTTGCCCTTCAGGCGGAAGCGCTTGCCGGTCTGGGTGCCTGCGGGAATTTTCAGGTTTACGGGATCGGTCATGGTGGGCACCTCCACCTGTGCGCCCAGCGTTGCCTGGGTGAACGGAATTTCCATGTCGTACACAATATGATCGTGATGCCGGTCAAACTTGTCGTGCAAGCCCACGTCGATCACCACGTACAAATCGCCCGGCGGACCGCCCCGCTCGCCCGCCTCGCCCTCTCCGGACAGGCGCAGACGATTGCCGGTTTCGATACCGGGTGGGATTTTGACGGATAGTTTTTTTTCGGTACGCACCTTGCCGTGGCCCCGGCACTTTTTGCACGGCTTTTCCACCACCTGGCCCACACCCTGACAATCGGTACAGGTCCTGGCTACGGTAAAAAAACCTTGCTGAAAACGGACCTGCCCTGCGCCTTTGCAGGTGCGACAGGTGTGCATACCGCTGCCCTTCGCCGCGCCGGTACCGCTGCACGAATCGCAGCTTTCGAAGCGGGGAATACGAATTTCCACCTCGTCGCCGAAAAACGATGCGTCGAACGAGATCTCCAGGCCGTATTGCAGATCGGCGCCCCGCTGCACGCGGGATCGGGTGCGGCCCCCGCCGCCGCCGAAAAAGTCTTCAAAAATATCGGCAAATCCGCCACCGCCACCGCCAAAGCCACCAGCGCCAGCGCCAGCGCCAAACCCTTCGCCCAGACCTTCGTGCCCGAACTGGTCGTAGGCCGTGCGCTTCTTCTCGTCGGAGAGCACCGCATAGGCCTCGCCGATTTCCTTGAATTTGGTCTCGGCGGCCTTGTCTCCCGGATTTTTGTCCGGGTGGTATTTCATTGCCAGCTTCCGATATGCCTTTTTCATTTCGGCATCGGTCGCCCCTTTGGAAACGCCCAGGACTTCGTAATAATCGCGCTTGGACACCCGGTTTCCTTACTCTTGCTCCGGCCCGTAGGTTCGGCCGGACAGTTACAGCTTTAAAAAGGTGCGGCCGGGAAACCCCGGCCGCACGCACCCGTTGTGCAGGAATCCCCCGCAGGTATCGGGGTTATTTCTTGTCGCCCACCTCTTCGAAGTCGGCATCCACCACGTCGTCTTCGGACTCGGCATCGCCTGCGGATTCACCGGCTGCGGCGGCCTGCTCTCCCTGCTCGGCAGCGGCCTTCTTGTAGACCTCTTCCGCCAGTTTGTGGGAAACTTCGGTGAGCGCCTCGGTGGCGCTTTTGATGGCCTCGATGTCGTCGCCGTCCAGCGAAGTTTTGACCGCTTCGATTTTGCTGTCGATGTCGGTTTTCTGCGCTTCATCTACCGACTCACCCAACTCGCCCACCGATTTTTCGACGGCATAGACCAGGCTGTCCGCCTCGTTTCTGGCCTCGGCCAGTTCCTTTTTGACCTTGTCGTCGGCCTCGTGGGATTCGGCGTCCCTGACCATTTTCTCCACATCTTCGTCGGACAGGCCGGAAGAGGCGGTGATCTGGATCGACTGCTCCTTGCCCGTGCCCATATCCTTGGCGGACACGTGCACGATGCCGTTGGCGTCGATGTTGAAGGTCACCTCGATCTGCGGCACCCCGCGAGGTGCGGGCGGAATGCCCACCAGTTCAAAGCGGCCCAGGGTTTTGTTGTCGGGCGCCATTTCGCGCTCCCCCTGCAGCACATGGATCGACACGGCGGTCTGGCTGTCTGCCGCGGTGGAGAACGTCTGGCTCTTCTTGGTGGGGATGGTGGTATTGCGCTCAATCAGCGTGGTACACACGCTGCCCAGGGTTTCGATGCCCAAAGACAGCGGCGTGACATCTAAAAGCAGCACGTCTTTCACTTCGCCCTTGAGCACGCCGCCCTGGATGCCGGCACCGATGGCCACCACTTCATCCGGGTTGACGCCCTTGTGGGGCTCTTTGCCGAAGAACTCCTGCACCTTCCTGACCACGGCGGGCATGCGGGTCATGCCACCCACCAGCACCACCTCGTCAATCTGGTCCACTTTTAGCCCGGCATCCTTCATGGCTTTTTTGCACGGCTCAATGGTGCGCGTGACCAGATCGTCCACCAGTTGCTCAAACTTGGCGCGGGACAGCTTGATCTGCAGGTGCTTCGGCCCGGACGCATCGGCGGTGATGAACGGCAGGTTGATCTCGGTATCCTGCGAACTGGACAGCTCGATCTTGGCTTTTTCCGCCGCCTCTTTCAGACGCTGGAGGGCCATTTTGTCGCCCTTCAGGTCGATGCCCTGATCCTTCTTGAACTCATCCACCAGCCAGTCCATGACCCGCAGGTCGAAGTCGTCCCCACCCAGATAGGTATCGCCGTTGGTGGACTTGACCTCAAACACGCCATCGCCGATTTCGAGGATGGAGATATCGAAGGTACCGCCGCCAAGGTCGTAGACGGCAATATGCTCGTCGGCCTTCTTGTCCAGGCCGTAGGCCAGGGCGGCGGCGGTGGGCTCGTTGATGATACGCAGCACGTTGAGGCCTGCGATCTTGCCTGCATCCTTGGTGGCCTGCCGCTCCGAGTCGTCAAAGTAGGCGGGCACAGTGATGACCGCATCGGTCACCTTTTCGCCCAGGTATTCCTCTGCCGTGGTCTTCATTTTCTGCAGGATCATGGCCGAAACTTCCTGAGGGGAGTGCAGCTTGCCCTGAATTTCCACATGGGCATCACCGTTCTTGGCGGCCTTGATGTGGTACGGCAATTTGGTTGCAGCGTCTTGTGCCTGAGGTGACTTGAACTTGCGGCCGATGAGCCGCTTGACGGAAAAAATGGTGTTCTCCGGGTTGGTGATGGCCTGGCGCTTGGCGATCTGCCCCACCAGCCGTTCGCCCTCTTCGTTGATGGCGACCACTGACGGGGTGGTGCGCGTCCCTTCTGCATTGGTCAACACCTTGGCCTCGCCGCCTTCCATGACGGAAACGCAGGAATTGGTGGTGCCCAGATCAATACCGATAACCTTGCTCATAACGTCTGTCCTCCTACCGGCGTGCAGCGTGTGTGCGACGCGCCGTTTTGTATCTATTTATTTTTGGCGACCACGACCATGGCCGGGCGCAATACACGTTCCTTAAAGAAAAAACCGGTGCGGAATACCTCGGCGATGGCGCCGTCCGCTACGGCTTTGGCTTCCACCTGGGAAACCGCCTGATGCACTGCGGGATTAAATACTTCCCCGGCGGCCGGAATGGGTGTGACGCCGAATTTTTCCAGGGTGTCGATAAACAGTTTGTGGGTCATCTCTACCCCTTCCTGCAGGGTTTCTCCGCCGCCTTCGGCCTCACGGGCGTGGGAAATGGCCCGCTCCAGGTTGTCGAGTACGCCCAGCAGTTCCCGCAGCAGCGATTCGTTGGCGTACTTTTTAAAATCCTCGTTCTCGCGGCTGGTGCGCTTTTTGTAGTTTTCAAACTCCGCATACAGCCGCACGTGCTTCTCTTGTGCCTGTGCCAACACCTCTTCGGGCGTCGGCTCCTGCGCGTCTACCGAGGCGTTTTCCGGGGTGTCCTCCGCACCTGTACCGGCCTCTTTGGCGGGGGCATCCACCTCTGCTTCCAGCGCATCTGCCGACGCATCTACCGGCTTGGGAGCCGTGTCCGAATCCGTACTCATTAAAAAATCCAGTTCACCATAAGCCGTTGAAATCCATCCGGGATCGGGCACCCGCCCAAACCCGTACAAGCCGTATTTAACCAGCCCCGGCCCAGCGTCAACCCGGATCGCAAAAAAATGCGTAATTCAGTTGGTTGAATCCCCGTCTGCCGTCCATCGTAATGCCCGCCCACTCCCCAAGCAGATTGATCCCCCGCCCCGATCCGGCTAGAATTCAGGCGGTCTCTTGCCATCTATGTGAAATTTGAAAGATACGGTACGTCATGCTTGAACTGGTTCGGAGAATAGGGGTAGAAAAACGCTGGGTCTACGGCATTGTCATGGGGGGTGCCACCCTGGCGTTCGTGGGGGGCATGGGTATGGTTGGCATGTCCGGCCCCGGAGGCAGCTATGCCGCCAAGATAAATGGCGAAGTCATCCTGCTCACCGATTATCAACGGGTATACAAAAACCAGTACCAGAGCTTCCGCGACCGGTACGGCGAAAACTGGGACGATGAACTGGTGGAAACCCTGGGGCTGCGTATGCGCGCCTTGAGCGGGATGATTGATCACGAATTGTGGAGCCGCGTTGCAGACGACATGGGCATCGCCGTCAGCGACAGGGAACTGCGGGACGAGGTCACCGCCATCACCGCCTTTCATGTGAATAACCGCTTTAACAGCGCCCAGTACCGCCGGGTATTAAAGCGCGCCAGAATGACGGCGGAAGGGTTTGAAACCAGTCTGCGGGAGGACATTCTGGCGGACAAGGCGCGGGATGTAATCCGCCAGGCAGCGGTGGTCACCCCCACCGATCTGTCGGTATTTTCCGGACAGAATGAAGGCCTGTCCGCTACGGAAAAAGCGGATCAGGACCGGGCGCGCAGGGCGGGATTGCTGAACATGAAACAGTCTCAGTTGGTGGCTGCCTACTCCGATTTTCTGCGCCAGCAGGCCGACATCGAAATCTTTATGGAAAGCATCCAGAGGGTCGGTACCTGATCCCCTGGTAAAAGCCGAACAGCCGAATATTTGGCAGTTTGGCTAAACTCCCGATATCCTTGGGGGTATGGTGCATGACGATCCCCAATCCAGGCCGCCCGACGACCACGAACCGCCTCCCCCCTCCCCGGCAGGGAAAAACGGGGGCGAGGTGGTCGTGCGCTTTACCGGGAGGCTGCTGACCCGTCTGCTGGTCCCGTACACCCTGCTGATCGCCCTGTCCTTTTCCGTGGCGGGCTGGTTCTTCCTGCATACCGCCGTTTCCGCCCTCGATGAATCACTCTCCAAACGACTGCTTGGCCATGCCAAGGTGGTGGCCGGCAGCCTGCGTCCGGACTACCTGAAACGGCTGGGGCCAGGGGACGAAAATACGCGCCTGTACCGGATTTTAATGCGTAAGCTGTCGGCCCACGCCACAGCCGCCGAAGTGGACGACCTGTTTATCATCGACCGGAACGGGCGGGTGCTGCTGGACGTGGATGAGGAAACCCCGATCGGGCAGGAATATCTGTTTTTAAAGCTGGACGCCACAGAACTGTCCCAAGTGTGGCAGGGGGTGCCGACCGCCTCCACCCTCTATGCGGACGATGCGGGCGCGCTCTACAAGAGCGGATACGCCCCGATTGTGGATGAAACCGGCCAGGTGTTCGCCGCGGTCGGTGTGGAAGCGGGCGCCGGGTTCCTGGGCGCGGTGGCGGGTCTACGCAAGGATATTATGGTGCTGGTGGCCATCGCTGTGATCCTGACGGCGCTCATCAGCATGGCCCTGTCCCGCTCCATCGCGGGGCCGGTCAAGCGACTGGTATCGGCGTTCGGTCAGGTGCGGGGCAAGGCCGTTCCCGCGTTCGGCAGCGAGGCCGAGGGTGAAGTGCAGCGCTACCCCACGGTGCCGGTGGCCACCCGCGACGAGGTGGGCCTGCTCACCCATTCCTTCAATGAAATGACCCGCCACTTAAGGGAAAAAGACGAGGAGTTGACCCGCCTGTATCAGGTGGAGCGGGAACGGGCCGAGCGGATTCAGGGCCTTAGTTTTCTGGTATTTGAGGGCATTCCCAGCGGGGTGATCGGTATCAACCTGTCGTCCCGGGTGCTGTTGTGCAACCCGGCGGCGGCGGCCATTTTATCGATTGATGGCTACCCGTTTCCGGAAACCGGAATCCCCCCGGCGCTGGATGACGTACTGACCCCGGACAGCCCGGTGCATCGGTGCCTGATGGGCAGCCTGAACGAAAAGCTGGAATACCTGCGGGAAGACGTGCACTGGACCACGCCGGACGGAGAGGCCGTCGTGCTGGGCATTACCAGCTTTCCGCTTGCCGATACCGAAGGCAACCCGGTGGGCGCCATCGCCATTTTTTCGGACCTGACCGAGGTGGCCCAGTTGCAGGATCAGGTGCAGATCAGGGAGCGGCTGGCCGCCCTGGGCGAGCTTTCCGCCGGTATCGCCCACGAAATCCGCAACCCACTGGGCGCCATCCGGGGGTTTGTGGAACTGCTGGGCCGCCAGATAAAGGATAAAAAAGGGCAGCGCATCGTCGAAAACGTACTCAAGGAAGTCACCGGCCTGAACCATCTGGTCACCGACTTTCTGACCTTTGCCCGCGCCCCGTCCCTGGCTCCGGAAATGGTGAACCCCGCCGAACTGATCAACGAGGCCCTGGCCATCGCCCTGCCCGGTTCGGATACGGCGGTGGCGGTGCAACTGGAAATCGAGGATAATCTGCCCGACCTGGAGGTGGACCCGGTGCAGGTCAAACAGGCGCTGGTGAACGTACTCCAGAACGGTGCCACCGCCATGGGGGAGGCGGGCGGCACCCTGTCGGTGCAGGTGACCCGTGAGCGGGAAGGCATTACTTTCCGGATTGGCGATACCGGCCCGGGCATCCCCGCCGAAATCGGCGACAAGATATTCAACCCGTTCTTTACCACCCGGGCCGACGGTACCGGCCTGGGCCTTGCCATTGTCGGCAAGGTGGTGGAAGGGCACGGGGGACAGATCAGACTTGAAACCAGCACCGAAAATGGTGCGCGGTTTGCACTTTGGTTTCCGCTGGAAATGCGGGATATCCCGATGCAGACCGAAAATCCGAAGGTGGGTAAACCGATATGAATCGCATTCTGATTGCCGACGACAAGGCATCCATGCGGGAGATGCTGACCCAGGCATTGCAGGAAAGATCGTACGACGTGGTGTCGGTGGCGGATGGCGATGCCGCCATCAAACAGGCCAAATCGGGCTTCGACGTGGTCATCACCGACTTGCGTATGCCGGGCAAGGACGGCATCCAGGTGCTCAAAAAAATCAAGGAGATCTCTCCCGAAACCGAGGTCATCGTCATGACCGCCTTCGGTACCGTGGAAAACGCCGTGGAAGCCATGCGTCTGGGCGCCCATGACTACATTTTAAAACCGTTCTCCATCAACGAGCTGGAACTCAAGGTGGCCCGCGCCCTCGACCGGCAGCAGCTTGCCTTCGAGGTCCGTTACCTGAAGGAAGAGGAGGACAAACGCACCGGCCCCATGATCGGGGAAGGCCCGTCCATGCAGCAGGTCCACCTGTTGATCGACAAGGTGGCCGCCACCGACTCGCCGGTACTGATACTGGGAGAGAGCGGCACCGGCAAGGAACTGGTCGCCAGGGAAATCCACCGCCGCAGCCTGCGCGCCGGCGGGCCGTTTATTGCCATCAACTGCGCGGCGCTTTCGGAAGGCGTGCTGGAGTCCGAACTGTTCGGCCACGAAAAAGGGGCCTATACCGGTGCCGCCGGCATGCGTAAAGGCCGGTTTGAACTGGCCGATGGCGGCACCCTGTTTCTGGATGAGATCGGCGAACTGTCCCCCAGCATCCAGGTAAAACTGCTCCGGTTTTTACAGGAAAAGGAGTTTGAGCGGGTGGGCGGCGCCAAAACCATTCAGGTGGATACCCGCATCGTTGCCGCCACCCACAAACAGTTGAAGGCGGCCATCGCCGACGGCAGCTTCCGGGAAGACCTGTACTACCGGCTGAACGTCATTTCCATCGACCTGCCGCCCTTGCGCGCACGGGTGGAGGACATCCCCCTGCTTGCCCGTCACTTTCTGGATAAATACGGCGCCGAAATGGCCAAAAAGCGTGAGCTGAACCCGGAAATCATCGACCGGCTGGTGCATTACCCATGGCCCGGCAACATCCGCGAACTGCAAAACGTGATCGAACGGGCGGTGGTGCTTTCCGACGAAGAACAGTTGACGGTTCTGGACCTGCCCCGCGAGCTTCAGAACCAGGAAGCTGCGGGCATGCCGGAGGCCGTGGCCACCGTACCGGACGCCACCGTTCAGGCCGCAACGCCGGACACCCCCATGGACCTTACCGGGCGGCTGGACACCCTGGAAAAAAGCATCATCCTGGAGTCCCTCACCCGCTACCGCTGGAACCAGAGCAAGGTGGCCCGCGCCCTGGGGCTGAAGCGCAGTTCCCTGCAATACAAAATGAAAAAACACGGCCTTTCCGGTTCGGAAGAACCATGACCTTGCGGGCCGTTGCCATCCTCATGGTGTCCGGCATGGTGCTGCTGTCCGGCTCATCCCCCGCTCCGGCCCAGGCCCGCACGGAAATGCTGAGTACGGAGGTGACCGCCCTCGACACGGAAGTGGCCGCCATTACCGAACGGCTCGCGCAGGTGGGCCGTCAACGGCAGGAGTTGTCACGCCATGAGGACCTCCTGTCCGCGCAGGTTGAAAAACTAAAGGGCAAGACATCCGGGGTCGTGCGCGACACCCAGCTCAAGACCGCCCTGAAGGATCTGCGCGCCATCCTGGCCAACGTGCGTAACCTGGCCCATCTGGAGCGCATCCTTCGCACCACCCTGCAGACCCGGCAGGTGGCCCTGATCAAAGCTACCGAAAGGGAGGCCAAAGCGCTGATTCGGGCGGGCAAGAAGTCCATCCGTGCAGGCGACTACAAAATTGGCCGGGACCGGTTTGCGATGGCCATGGACTATCTGCTGATCAAGGGCACGGTCAGGCCACCTCAGGCGCACCTCCAGTACCCGAAGGATCGGCTCGCCATTCAGGACGATATTGTCCTGACCGGTGACGAAACCCCCGATGAACTGCTCGAGATCGCCCAGATCATGCAGGATACCAGCGAAAAAATTCGCATCACCGGCCAGTCGCTCACCCGCGAACTGACCAACCTGAGGCAGGAGCAGGCCACGCTGGAAGCGCTCCTTGCCATCCAGTCGGCCGGGACCGCAGCAGGGGCCGAGGCACTGCGCCGTCTGATTGCCCGGGCCGGGCGCGTGGAAGGGCGGGTCATCTATCTGCAACGCCAGTTTACCCGGCATCTGGCGCGGGCGGCAGCGCTTGAAGCCCAGTCCAGACGGGAAGAGTCGGCACTGCTTGCACCATGAAAAACCTGGCCGTCATATTGTCACTGGCCGTTGTGGTGTGGGCAGGCGGATCCACCACGGGCTTTGCACAAGTACCGATTTCCGGTGCCGATGCGGCCCGGTTGCAGGTGGGTATTGTCGCGGTGAAGGGTGAACGCTACCTGGAGGCTGAACGCATCTTCACAGCCCTGCTTGCCGACCACCCCCGCTCCCGTGAGTTGCTGAACAACCTGGGCATCCTTTATTTACGCACCGACCGCCTGCGTGAGGCGTTTGCGGTGCTGGAAACCCTGCGGGTGATCGACCCGGAAGACCCGCTGGTGCACTTCAATCTGGCCCAGGTGTTCTACCGGGCAAAACTCCATCCGCGCGAACGAAATGCGCTGATCACGGCCATCCGCTTGCGTCCCACCTATATGAAAGCCCACCGGCAACTGGCCAGGGCATTGCAGGCCACGGGTGCCCTGTACGCGGCTTCGGCGGAATATGCATGGCTGATTGAGCATACTGAAAAGCAGACGGGTGCCCCGGACCTGGAAGCCCTCGTGAATCTTTCCATCCTGTATGAACGGCTGGGGCAAAACCGGGATGCGGCACGCGTGCTGACGCGTTATCTGGAAGTGGAGACCGACACCGGCAAGGCAACTGTTGCGCGCCAGCGTCTGGGGAAATTAAGCCGTGACTGAAAGCCCCCTCTCCGGCCGGATGATTCTTGACCTTTGGGAAAACGGCATGGTACGTTTCGACCCTTGTTCACGCCATCTTTATTGTAATGAGCCAGCAAATCATGCGGGTTAAATTTCTTGTCATTGATCAATCTGCGACCGAGCGCATTCTCGTCTCCGGCGCCCTGGTGCGCGAAGGGTACGAAGTGACGGCCACCGCCTCCGTGGAAGAGGCGCTGGATACGGTACAGAATCGCCGGCTGAACGTGGACGTCATTGTCCTGTCCAGCGAAACCCAGGCGGCATCAATCCACAGCTGGTGGTCCCAGGCACAGGAAGCGTTTTCCGGCATTCCGCTGATTGCCCTGGGCACGGGGACGAACTTTCCCGCCACCGTCTCCATCCCCCGGCCGGTGGATACCGTGCAGTTGGTCGATCAGGCCCGCAAGCTGATTGACGGCACCCGGATGCCCGACGAGCAGGGGGACCCATCCACCCTGACAGCGCGGGCAGTCAAGGAGGTCGCCGTCGAGCAGCCGATGGTTGCTCAGGCGGTCGGCGCCACGCTGATCCAGGGTGCGGAAGGTGACGCCGCCCGGGCAGAGAACCTGCCCGGACCGGTTGCCATGACGGCCATGGCCGGAGACGGCGGCAAGGACGACGATAAACCCGACGAAGTCCGCCCCGGCGGGCTGGGCGATGCGGGCCAGGAAGTGCTGGAAAGCCTCCAGAACCTGCTCGATTCCGGGTTGTCCGACCTGCGCGAAGAGCGTGCTGCGGAAGCGGCCGCAAACACGCCGGTCGCGCCCCCGGGAGAAATCCCGGCGCCGACCCCCGCCCCCACCCTGCCCGACCAGTTGGCCGGGTTGCCCATTGAGCGGGTGGAGGAAATCGTCAGCGACATCGCCCGCGAGGTGGTGGAGCGTGTGGTGTGGGAAACCGTGCCCGCCATGGTGCTCAAGGTGGTCAACGAAAAACAGGCGGAGCAGGATCAGTTGTTTATCGAAGTGGTGGAGCGGGTGGTGTGGGAAACCCTGCCCGATGTGGCCACGTCGATCGTAAAAGATGAGATCGCACGCCTCACCAACGAAGATTAGTGAGCGCAAACACGCCCCTGTGTGATGCATCTGGCCCGCATCCACCCGTACAATCTGCCTGCACGGTCAGCGCATGTGTATGCGGCTGCCGCGCCAGTCAAACCCTTTAAGTTGTTGGCACGTTCGTGAGTCAGCCGGTCGATCCCAAACCATCCGCTCTGCCCGACGAGGCGCGTCTGGCAAAGCAGTACGAGCCCCACGAAACCGAGGCCCGCTGGTATCCCGTGTGGGAAGAGCGCGGCTACTTCACCCCCGATGACAACGCCCGATCCGGCAATCCGTTTACCATTGTCATCCCGCCGCCCAACGTCACCGGCAACCTGCACATGGGGCACGCGCTCAACAACACCCTGCAGGATATCCTCACCCGCTGGCACCGGATGAAGGGGGATCGCACCCTGTGGCTGCCCGGCTGCGATCACGCCGGAATCGCCACCCAGAACGTGGTGGAAAAACAGCTGCTGGCAGAAAAAAAGAGCCGCTCCGATCTGGGCCGCGAGGCATTTTTAGAGCGGGTGTGGAGTTGGAAAGAAGAGTCCGGCGGCAATATCATGCACCAGTTGCGCCGCATGGGTTCGTCGTGCGACTGGAACCGCGAACGCTTCACCATGGACGACGGCCTGTCTGCCGCCGTGCGCGAAGTATTCGTCTCCCTGTACGAAGACGGCCTCATCTACCGGGGTGAATATCTGGTCAACTGGTGCCCCCGGTGCGAGTCGGCCCTGTCCGATCTGGAGGTGGAGCATCACGACGCCGAAGGGGCGTTCTATCACCTGCGCTATCGCTACGCCGACGGCGACGGCGAACTGGTGATTGCCACCACCCGCCCGGAAACCTTGCTGGGCGACACCGCCGTGGCCGTGCATCCGGACGATGCACGCTATAAAGACCTGATCGGCAAGCAGGTATTGTTGCCGCTTCTGAACACGCCCCTGACCGTCATTGCCGACAGCTATGTGGATATGGAACTCGGTACCGGTGCCCTGAAAATCACGCCGGGACACGATCCCAACGATTTTGAACTGGGCAAAAAACACGGCCTGGAAACCGTGTCCATTCTGGACACCAAAGGGGTCATGACGGCCGCCGCCGGCCCGTACGCAGGGATGGCCCTGGATGCCGCCCGGAAAAAAGTCGTCGCCGATCTGGAAAAAGCCGGCCTGCTGGTCAAAACTGAACTGCACAGCCACTCGGTAGGCCACTGCTACCGTTGCAAAACCGTGATTGAGCCGATGATCTCCACCCAGTGGTTCGTCAAAATCGAGCCGCTGGCGAAACCGGCCATCAAAGCGGTCAAAGACGGCGATATCCGCTTTTTCCCGGAAAACTGGAGCAACACCTATTTCGACTGGATGGAGAATATTCGCGACTGGTGCATCAGTCGCCAACTCTGGTGGGGTCATCGCATTCCAGCCTGGCACTGCAACCGTTGCGAACACATCACTGTGAGCCGCGAGGAGGCCACGAGCTGCGGCGGCTGCGGCGACACCGACATCCGCCAGGACCCGGACGTGCTGGACACCTGGTTCAGCTCGGCCCTGTGGCCGTTCTCTACCCTGGGCTGGCCGGAAAAAACCCCGGACCTTGCCGCCCACTACCCCACCAGCGTGCTGGTTACGGCGTTCGACATCATCTTCTTCTGGGTCGCCCGCATGATTATGATGGGCCTCCGGTTTATGGGCGAGGTGCCGTTTAAAGACATTTACATCCACGCCCTGATCCTTGATGCCGACGGCCAGAAAATGAGCAAGTCCAAGGGCAACGTGGTGGACCCGCTCACCATCATGGACCAGTACGGCACCGACGCCTTCCGCTTTACCCTGGCGGCCATGGCCAGCCCCGGACGCGATATTCGTCTGGCCGAAGAGCGGGTGGCGGGCTATCGCAACTTTTGCAACAAGGTGTGGAACGCCGCCCGCTTTATCGATATGAACCTGCCGAAGGACCAGCCCCCGCCAGCCGATCTGGCCACGCTGATAAATAGCAAAAACCTGCCGGACCGCTGGGTGGTCAGCCGCCTGAACGAGGTGAGTGCCGAGGTGAACCGGCAGCTTGCCGGGTTCCGCTTCGACGAGGCCGCCCGGGTGCTCTACAACTTTGTCTGGGGCGAGTTCTGCGACTGGTATCTGGAGCTTTCCAAACCGGCTTTAAATGGCGACGACCCCGACAAGGCCGCAGCCACACAGGCGGTACTCACCGCCGTGTTCGATGCCATTTTGCGGCTGCTGCACCCGTTCATGCCGTTTATTACCGAAGAGATCCGCGCCCGCCTGCCCCACGAGGGCGAAACCATCATGCTCGCCCCCTACCCGCAGGCCGATGAACGGCTGGACGACCCGGAGGCCACCGCCATTATTACCGTGCTGCAACAGGTGGTGACCGGGGTGCGCAGCATTCGCGGCAGCATGAACATCTCGCCCGCCGTGCCGTTGCCGGTGGTGGTCAAAACCAACGATGCGGCCACCGCCCGCCATGTGGAAGAGGGGGCCGTACTGCTTGAGCGTCTGGGGCGGGTGGCGCAGGTTTCCGCCGCCACCGACGCGCCCCGCCCTGACGCCTCCGCCACCGCTGTATTTCCTGGAGGCGAGTTGTATGTACCGCTGGCAGGGCTCATCGACGTGGCGGCAGAGCGCACCCGGCTGGAAGGGCAACTGGGCAAGATCGGCAAAGACCTGTCCGGCCTGGAGCGCAAGTTGGGGAACGCCGATTTTGTCGACAAAGCCCCCGCCCACGTGGTGGAAAAAGACCGTGCCCGCAAGGAAGAACTGGGCGAGCGGGTGGCAAAACTGAAGGAAAGCCTTGCGCTACTGGCCCACCTGGAACAGGAAACGCCCGACCAATAAGGGACGATACAAATGGACGCCGAACAGCTGACAAAAATCGTTGCCAACGCCCTGCACGAAGATTTGGGGGGCGGCGATATTACCGGCGGGCATCTGGTAGACACCCAGGCCACCGGGCGCATCGTGACCGAGCAGGACCTGGTGGTGTGCGGTCTGGCCGTGGCCCGCGAGGCGTTCCTGCAGGTGGACCCGAACACCTCGGTGGAGATTCCCGTATCCGATGGCGAAGAGGCGGGCTCTGGCCAACTGTTGCTCAGTTGCACCGGCACCGGTGCGGCGCTGCTTGCCGCCGAGCGGGTGGCGCTCAATTTTCTGCAACGCATGTGCGGCATCGCCACCCTCACCCGCGCCTATGTAAACGCCGTGGAAGGTACCGGCACCATGATCGCCGATACCCGCAAAACCACCCCCGGACTGCGCATGCTGGAAAAGTATGCGGTGCAGACCGGTGGCGGCCACAATCACCGCATGGGCCTGTACGATCAGGTGCTGGTAAAGGAAAACCACATCGCCCTGACCGGTTCCATGGCCGCGGCCGTGGGCATGGCCCGGGGACTGGCCGGTGCGGACGTGAAGGTAGAGGTGGAAACCAGTAGCATGGACGAAGTGGAACAGGCCCTGGCCGCAGAGGCCGACATCATCATGCTGGATAATTTTTCCGTGGAAGACATGCGCGACGCCGTTTCCATCATTGACGGCAAGGCCATCGTGGAAGCCTCCGGCGGCGTCACCCTGGAAAACGTGCGGACGATTGCCGAAACCCGGGTCAATCTCATCTCCGTCGGTCGCCTGACCCACTCCGCGCAGGCGGCGGAAATGTCCATGGATATCCTTCCGGCCTGACCCTTGCTCCCGACCTTCCGGTTTCCGGCCCGCCCATTTTTTTTGTTCCCACAAATTTAGCGCCATGATATAATATCGACCGTGACAGCCGCGGCCAATGGGGGATCAGCGGCCAGAGCGAGGGGGGATGGAACGCATGGGGGACAACCACCGGGCGGCTGTGCAAGGCAACGTGCACGGGCCACCATCTGCTGCCGCAACGGTGCGCCGGGAGCGGCTGCATAGCGCGCTCGACCGGGCGTTCGAGCGGACGGGAAGGCCGCCTCAAGAACCGTCTATTGTATGGCTGGAAGGGCCACCCGGATCAGGCAAAACGCTACTGGCTGCACGGTATCTGCAATCCCACCCTCACCCGTGCCGGTGGGTTCCGGCAGACCCGCACACATGGAAAGCCGACCTGGATGCCGCATTCGGGCCGCAGGCAGACGGCAAAGTGCTCACCGTGGTCATCGACGACCTGCAACGGATCGTCCCCAAAACGATTGCCACCCTGTTTAAAAAGATCAACTCCGCCCCGCCCGGCGTGCGTTTTTTGCTGATCAGCCGGGCTGCGCCGCCCAAACCTGTCGCAAAAACGCCGGTGAAGATGGCCGTGATCGGCTGGAGCCAGTTGCAACTCACCTTGCCAGAGGCCACACAAATTGCCACCACTGCGGGCCGCTCCGACCTGTCCGCCCTCACGATTTCCCGTATGCATGCGGCCAGTGGCGGCTGGGTGGCCGGGTTTTCCTGGATGCTGGCCCGCACCCAGCCTGCGGGGCGCTGCACCATGGCCGTGCGCCGGGCGCTGGCCGACTATTTTTCTGCCATGGGCGAGTTGTCCGAGCCTCTGGAAAACAGGCATCCGGACGATATTTCGGGCGATCAGTGGCCGGTGCGGGTCCGCACCCTGGGACCGTTTGAAGTCATCACCCGTGACGGCCCGTTGGTCCAGGCCAGAAAAGCGCAAAAAAAGCCGCTGGAACTTTTGAAACTGCTGATCTCTGCGGGCGAGCAGGGGCTGCCCGAAGCACAGGTCATCGACGCCCTGTGGCCCGATGCGGAAGGCGATGCGGGGCTGCGCGTGCTGGCGACCACCCTGCACCGGCTGCGTGTGCTGATCCGTTGCGATGCCTGCATAACGCGCAAACACGGCTGGTTGCGGCTGAACCCGGATCGTGTGTGGGTGGATGCCTGGGCGTTCGAAAGACGTCTGAACGACGCCAACATCACCGCTGATCCCATCCGGATGGAGCCCACCATCGGGCTTTATGAGGGGCCGTTTCTGGCTGCCACGGGCGACCCCTCCTGGGTGCTGGACACCCGCAGCCGGTTGCGCGGGCTGTATGTGCGCCACCTGATGCACCTGTCTGAAGCGTATGCGGCTAAGGGGGATTGGACGCAGGTGGAGGCGATCAACCGGCAGGGGCTTGCCGCAGACCATCTGGCCGAGCCGTTCCATCAGGGGCTCATGACCGCCTGCCTGGAGCAGGGCCGCAGAACCGAGGCCGCCAGCGCATATCAGCGCTGCCGCACGGCGCTGGACGAAGCGCTGGGGCTTGCCCCGGCGGCTGCCACCAAGGCGATTTATGCACGGATTCAAAACGGCTGATCTTTGTCGGCAGATATGCCGCCGCAGTAATTAATTAGTAAACCGTCTTGCGGTATGGTCCCCCGATTGATGGGGGGTTGGTGGTCACCCGTATCGGGGGCCATTCCCCGCATACGCCAACCGCCGACGGGCCGGGGCGCTCGGGCGGGTGCCCCGGCCTACTTTTTTAGCCCCCACCTCCCGAATCGTAAAAGTAGTCCGGTGATGCCGTCCAGCACCGTGCCGGTTAAAGATCGCTGGCTGTATCGTGGAGGATCAGGGATTTGGCCCGGAATTAGGTGTTGTCCCCGGAATTTCCAGGGTACTCGTGCTGAAAACCTGTTTTTTGAAGAAGGTGTGATTTGGGGGGATGGTTTGAACCTTCGCAATAGTCCGTTACACTTCTAGCCACGATGGGTAACCCACTTTCCTTCACCGATGCTGCCGAAGTGGTCCTGCGGGACCATGCAGGCGGTGAGCCAATGCACTACAAGGCAATCACGAATATGGCCTTGGAGCTGGGCTTGATTCGGACCAAGGGGCAGACTCCTGGTGACACAATGTATGTGTCTATCTACGAGGAGAATCAGAGGCGGAACAGGCGTGGGGCGCCACTTCGGTTTGATCGGCAGCCCAAGGGGATGATCGGACTGTCTGCAAAACGGCTGATCGGGCTGGAAGGGCAGATTGCCAAACATAATGCGGGCGTCCGAAAGGTGTTGGCGGAGGCGGTACAGGCCCTTTCACCCAAGGAGTTTGAAGAACTGGTGGGGCGGTTACTGGTCGTGATGGGCTTTGAAGGGGTGGAAGTCACCAAGGTATCCGCCGATGGGGGAATCGATGCTCGCGGTACCCTGGTGGTTGGGGACGTGGTGCGTACCCGCATGGCCGTTCAGGCCAAACGCTGGAAAGCAAACGTAGGTGCGCCGGTGGTTCAACAGATGCGCGGCAGCTTGGGGGCGCACGATCAGGGGTTGATTGTCACCACCAGCGCATTTACCAAGCAGGCAAAGGATGAAGCTCAGCGTTCAGACGCCACACCGGTAGGCTTGATGGACGGTGAGAGCCTGATTTCCCTGCTCGTTGAGCATGGAATTGGAATTGAGAGAACTCCGCATGACCTGCTGGAGTTTGATGCCGATGGACTAGCTGGATTGGACTAGACATTTATAAAATACCCGTTAAGAAGCTGGGGGCTCATCAAGTGCCAACCGCAGCCCCACGCAGAATTGTCATGATGTGTGGCTTTATCTTGCCAGGGATTTCCCCGGTGTCATTGAAAAGCTCGTAGCGATATGTGTTCAGGTCAAAGGGAACCTCGGCGTGGTCACCGTTCGGCTGAAAGATAAAAATGAGCCGGTTCTTTTCGTGATTCCGCAGGGCATAGCCCGCTTCTATGCAGACGTTGGGACGCAAACCGGTTAAGTCAATGAGGATGATATCGGCAGAAGCAATGGCGTCGTACATCTCAGTATGGATTGGGAACGTTGCACCTGTCTGAGTGCCCAAGTCCTTAAGCTCAAGGTTCACACCCTCATCGGTCTCAATATCCGCCAGTACCTGGCGGATTTGACCGAGCCGCAGGTCTGCCTTCGTTAACTCCTCTCCGTCCTCCGCCCTGGGATACCATCGGGCGAGGAAGACCTTTTTCGGAATCCGAGTGCGCACAGTGGAATAGACATCCAGTATTTGCTTGCTCAATGAGCTCCCCTCTTTCAGATCTACCAGTCCGTCTTTTCCAAGCCAGGCGGCAAGCTGTTCCAAATAGACAACAGCTGCATTCACTCGGGTGTTGTGATCGTCACTCTCTGGGGTTGTTTTCCAGACGCGAGCTGCTAGTTCAATGAAAAGCTCGGCATTGCAAAGCAAAGTCTGTTTTGGCTCCAGTCGCGTGACAATATCATTGAGTGCAGCCAATAGATTCGTTGAATAAGTATTTAAGGTTGTCAAATCTGCTGCGACGGTGGGGTCAATGTCCAGCAACCCTTGCACGGCTCCATGCAAGCTCGTCAATGGTTGGTTGCCAATGCGAGATTGCACAGGAGCCGGAAGTTGTAGCAAGCCATCCCGAAGGAGGCGAGTGAAGTGTAAGTCCGGGCTAGAGGCGAATTCCATATCTGGCGCCATGCTGTAGCCAGCATCCTGACCGAGGATAAGTTTCAGCGCATGCTCTGATTCTAGGGGAAGTGCCGTACTGTTGATGGTGTGGAAGATTAGTGATTCGGAATAGTCGTCTGCCGCTTCCTCCGGGGGGCCAAGAAGTACGAGGCAAAACGGCGCAAGGTACTTAGTGGGCAGGCTCGGGTCTTCTTCCAGCATATGGGCCATTGCCAATCGGTGATTTCCATCTACACGGCGAATAAGTTTGTTTTCCCGGATCTCATCGAGCATTTCACAATCAATAGTGACACGGTGAATCCGCATGCTTTCATTTTTCCATGCTCGCGATATTGTAATGCCGTCATTGCCAAAGCTTATGACTCCAATAGGCTTCTGCTCCTTGTTTACTTCCTCACCTATGTCCGTACGAATTGATAAGATTACTTCCGGCAGGAATCGCTGGTCTCCACCCTCTAAGTAGCTCTTGATTCGTTTTGCGTGCGGGAGGTCGAGTTGGCGTTGCTGGCCTTTGACTTCTGCGCCATTACCACCATTTTCCATCTCATAAGGAACCGAAATTTTCGCGAGGTCCTGGAGATTGGCGAATCCCCGAATGATACGGAAAGTGCCGAGTACACTGTTTGAAAACTGGCCTTCTAACGATAGATAGCGGGCACTTTTCGCCATGCTATGCGTCCTGGAGTGATTTTGTGCCTAGAATTAACGCTTCGACTTCTGCGTTGATCTCTTTGGCAAGGTTTTCGGAAGCTTCGCGTTCACGAGCAATTTTGGAACGACCAGTAGCGACTCGCGCCATTATTTTGTTTTGCTCGGTCAGCGGGGGGAGCGGAACTTTTAGACTGCGCAATTCCTGGCTGTTGATGTTGCTCTGCATGATTTGGCGGCTCACAGCATCCACTTGCTGGCGGCCCAAGGGTGAATTTAGAAACCAGGAGAGGAATTCGGGGCTCGCCTTGGCTGGATTGACACGCAGGCGGATGAGGTAGGATGCGAAGATGTAATCGCCTTCGCCTCGAAATACTGCACACGTTCCTACCAAGCCACGGCTGCCACTTGTTCGAATGATAAGGATATCGCCGTCTTGTAATAGCAATCTTTCAAGTGTTTTTTTCGGTAGCGGGATGTGCTTCAAGCGAGAAAAGTCTACTGCGCGATCTTTAATGTTGCCGATTCTCAGAACCGGAACTCCCTCTCCTTTGGTGTTAGCCTTTTCACTGGTACCGTATTGCACGAGTTCTAAGACTGAGTCGAGTTCCGCCACTGGATATTTGCCTTGCGTGATGTCAGCACCGCTTTGGTTCAACTGATTGAACCGGACACCCCAGCGAAGAAGATCTTCCCACCAGACCGCGAGGGCTTTCGGCATGGAGACTGTGCCCGGCGACTTCAAGCCCAAGTTATCGAAGAAGCGAGTATCGATCTCATTCTTGTGCTTTTCCACGCGTTCGAGGGCATCATTAATTTCATCCTTTGCCTTGCGCCAACGATCGACGATGGTGTTTTGCTCGGCGAGTGGTGGAAGTGGAATATTCTCCTTCTCGAAGAAATCGAGTTTCACTTCCTTGCGACCCTCTGCGCCGACCTTATTTCGCCATAGATGCGCTTTAAAAAAATCAGCCTGGATTATGCGGTGAAGGTACTCAGGCACGAGCTTAGTTAGGTCTGGCTTATAAACTGCGAAGTGCCCGGTTACGACAACATTATTCCAATCAGGCGGAATAATACCCACAGCCCCATTTTTTAAGTCGATTTTAGAGACCACGATATCTCCAGGGCGTGCAAACCATAAGTCCATCGTGTATTCGCGAGCCTCATCGACCATCCGTTTTTCGACGGAACCGTCAAAATGAATCGTGAGGGGCTGCAGGTCAGAAAATTTGAATGCTACTTTATCAACTCGCTCCTTTCTAAGCAGGACGGTGCCTCCGATAGGCATCATGACCTCTTTCGGCCAATGCCAAGTTATTCGGTGAAAGCTGGGGGCATCCCAACGTTCCAAATCCTTGAACCAGACAGCAAAGGCCTTTGGAAAGGTAACCTGCTCCACCGTCATTGAGCTGCGTCCGGAAGGAAAAAGGGCTTCGGATTGAGCCTGAACTCTTGATAAAGCTCAAGACAGCTCTTGGCAACGCTTGCAGGAAGATCGTTGTTCGGGATTAGTTCATTTTGATCTGCTTCTCCTGTGGCGGAGATGCCAACTTTCTCAGCCTCATAGAGGAAGGTGGGATACGGGAACCGTCTCTTGAGTAACGCTCGGGTCTCTGTGGCGATGGTATCAGCCATGTGCCTCTCGTAGTCCTTGAGCTTTTTTTGTAGGGCCTTTCGATGCTCAGTGTCACGAGCTTCCCTGCTGCTGGCGATTTCATCCTTCATTCGTTGGGTTTCATTGGCGATTTCGTCGACGTATCTTGCCTTTATCTTGGAATGGGAATTTGCGTGCTTGGCATCGAAGTCGGCCTGCTCATCAATTGAGAACTTTTGCAGGAAGAGCAACGAGGCTTTCACGCTTGCACCAGAGGACAAGAAAGTCTCCTGCGGCAAGCTGACCACAGAACGAATGAAGGCGCGATTCTCACAGAACTCCCGAACATAAGTGAGGGAGGGATTGTTGAAGATGCCCTCAGGTAGAACGATGCCGAGGCGGCCACCAGGCTTGAGCAGAGAAAGGCAGCGTTCAATAAAGAGGATTTCCGTTTTGACCTTGCTCTTTTTGTTCTTAGGCAGTGTGAACAGGCTGGCAATAGGCTTGTTTATGGTGGCGCGTACCTGCGCAAGTGCTTCGGTGTAAAGGTCTCCATACACCTCAGTGTAGCGCCGCTCCGCGGATCGGTCGGTCATTACATCTGATTCATGCACAACATCGGAAGGTTCGACGTTTGCACCGAAGGGCGGATTGGTGAGAATAACGTCAAAGCGGCCTTCAAAGATTCCGTTCACATTCAGGAATCCGTCGTGGTGGTGAACCCCAGCGTGGCCGTCGCCGTGCATGATCATATTCATCTTGCTAGTGCGCGCCATGCGGTCGTTGGCGTCGGTGCCGTAGATGCATCGGTTGGCGAGATTCCATAAGCGTGATCCGCGCTTCCGCTGGTTTAGCGTCTCTTGAATCTCAGCGAACTTTTCCCGTAGGGCATCCGCTTGCTCTGTGTCAGGTAGCTTTTTTGCCTCAAGCTTGGCCTTGAACTCCCGATACTCGGCATCGGTCTCCGAGTGGATCTGTTCGCGGACGATCTCAAAAAATCGGATGAGGAACCCACCAGACCCGCTGGCCGGGTCACAAATGATGTCACCTTCCTTGGGATCAATCATGCGAATCATGAACTCTACGATTGTGCGCGGAGTGAAGAATTGTCCTATCTCACCTCGGAAAGTGCGACCCAGGAAGCGCTCGAAGGCAATGCCTTTGATGTCCTCACTGGTGTCAGAAAGGTTGTAGCGTTCCAGTAGCTTGACAATTTCCCTTCCAGTGGCCGGCCTTAGTCGGATTTCCTCACCAGGCTCAAAAATCTTGTCATCTTCGTAGGCTTCCTTGGTGTTCGTGAAGAGCAAGTTAAGTGGGTGTTTGCTGAGCTGGCTATCAAGATATTTGGTATTGAAGAGGTTTTCACGTTGGCGTTTCGCGCTAAGTTCGCGCTCTACAAAGACTTTCACGAATAGGATTTTTGCGATTTCATCAAAAGCGGCGGCTGGGTCGAGCTTTTCGCGGTTTCGAATGACGTTATGGCATTTATGAAGCAGGTCCGCAAACTCTTCTTCCTTGAAAACCTTGAGTTCGGAGATGAGTTTTTCAATTTCCTTGTCGCTTGCGTCAGCGTGGGGGATATTACTGATTTCCTCCAGAGATTTTGGCATTTTATCGTGCACCACACGCCAGTACTTCGTCTCGCGGCTATTGTGGGTGACAAAGAAGCGGGCTCCTGCGAGGCGAGAGTAGTTATCACCCTGGCCGTAGTCGTCAGGCTTGATCGTGACGCTATCCGACTTGCACTCAACGATGATAATCGGATTTTTTGATTCGGCTTTGTCCTTTTCTGTGCGCCAGATGACGAGATCGGCTCGGGCGTTCCCAGAGCCCCGTCCGGTGACTTCAAGCTCTTCGTCAATTTGGTCTAGGCTGAAACCGTATTCATTAACTAGGACGCATAGGTATTCCCGACGAACGGTCTCTTCAGGTGTTTCGTGAAGCCACTTTCTACGCACATGGCTATAAATTTTTCCACCTTTGCGTTCGACGGTGAGTGCTTTCTTCGTGCTCATTTTGGTTCCGGTGAAAATAGAAGGCTTTGCTAGTACGGGAGAACTAAAGCTCTGCAAATAGGTTAGAGGTCATGCGCTCTACGACACGGGAGGTGTGTCCTTCCGTCAGGTGTCTGCCCATGCCCCGAATGGTACACATCCCACCCCAAAACCAAAAGCTCCACCCCGCCCCCTCCCCCGAAACCCATCGCCCCCTTCGCCAACAAACCGGTCGTTCGGGGAGTTAGTCCGCCAATCGCCCCACCACGTCGTAGGTGTGAGCCTCGGTGATGATGACCTGCACAATCTGGCCCGGCTCCAGCGGCTTGTCGCCCGTGTCGGCAATGTAGACCACGCCGTCGATCTCCGGGGCTTGGCCTTGCATGCGGCCTTCGATCAATAGATCGGTCTCGGCCGACAGGCCGTCCACCAGCACTTCCACCGTTTGCCCCACCAGCGCCGCCAGATTTTTTGCCGAAATATCCGCCTGCAACGTCATCAGCCGGTCCCGCCGGGCCTCCTTTTCTTCCTCCGGCACGTCGTCCTTGCTCGCAAACGCCGGAGTGCCCTCCTCGTGGGAATAGGTAAACACCCCCAGCCGGTCAAACCGGGCCTGCTCCACAAACCGGTACAAGGCGTCGAACTCGGCCTCCGTCTCCCCCGGAAAGCCCACAATAAATGAAGAGCGCAGGCGTACGCCGGGGAGTTTTGTACGGATTTTTTCGATCAGGGCCACAAGCGATTCGGTGGTGCCGCGCCGGTTCATGCGCGCAAGCACGCTGGTGGCGGCGTGCTGCAACGGCAGGTCGATATACGGCACGCAGACCGGGCTTGCCGCCAGCGCGTCCAGCAGTTCGTCGGTGTAATCGGTGGGATAGGTGTACAGCAGCCGCAGCCAGCCCAGCCCTTGCACCGCTGAGACCTGGCGGATCAACTCCGGCAGCATCTTCTTCTTATAGTTGTCCACCCCGTAGTTGGTGGTGTCCTGACTGATCAGGTTGATCTCCACCACCCCTTGCGCCACCAGCCCGGTGACCTCTTCGACAATCTCTTCCACGGTGCGGCTTTTCAGGTCGCCGCGCAGGTGCGGGATGATGCAGAAGGTGCAGCGCTTGCTGCATCCCTCGGCGATCTTTACATAGGCCGTGTGGGCCGGTCCCACCCGCACCCGGTCGGCCCCGCCCGCCTCGCCCCCCGGCGGGCCGATCTGGATCAGCGGCGTGGCGGCGCGCCCGACCTGATCGATCAGAGCGGCCAGGTTCCCCTCCTCGCCGGTGCCGACCACGGCGTCCAGTTCCGGAATCTGCTCGGCCAGTTCGGTGCCGTAGCGCTGGGTCAGGCAGCCGGTGGCGATCAGTTTTTGTAACTTGCCGGATTTTTTCAGTGCCGCCATTTCCAGAATGGCGTCCACCGATTCTTCCTTGGCAGGGCCGATAAAGCCGCAGGTGTTGACGATAATCACCTCGGCCTCTGTCGCATCCGGGGTCAGTTCGTACCCGGCAGCGGCCAGCCTGCCCAGCATGGATTCGGCATCCACCTGATTTTTGGGGCAGCCCAGATTGATCATGCCCACTTTTTTCGGGGCGCTCATTCGCCCTCCCCGACTTTTGCCATCAACGCCTCGAACCCGGCTTCATCCAGCACCGTCACCCCCAGTTTGTTTGCCTTGGTGAGTTTGGATCCGGCCTTGTCGCCCGCCACCACATAGTCGGTATTTTTAGATACGCTGGTGGACGCCTCTCCCCCCAGCGCCTTGACCCGGTCTTCCAGTTCCGGGCGCGGGACCGACAGGGCACCGGTAAACACAAAGCGCTGGCCGAAAAGCGGCAGATCGCTCACGTTTTCCGGCACCTCCCGCTCCATCTGTAGGCGTGCGGCGGACAACCGCTCCACCAGCGTCAGGTTGTGGGGGTCGGCAAAAAAGTCGGCGATGGATCGGGCGACGATGGGACCCACGTCGTCCACCTGCACCAGTGGCGGTTCCCCCTTCTTGATAAACTGCTGCACCGAGCGGGCAACCTTCCGGGCCGCCGCCGCATCCTGATCCCCGGCGCTGGGGGTGACCATTTCCTTGATCAGGTTGAACGCACCGGATATCTGCTGTAGATGAGGCAGGTTTTCCGGTGCACGGACCATGTCGGTGATGCGGTTCAGCACATGGGAAAAGTCGTCCGCGCCCATTTTGCCGGTCTTGATCGGGGCCAGCAGGTCAGTCAGGGTAAGGGCCACCCGCGCTTCGCCCGCCGCCTGCATCAACTCCTCCATGGTGGGATATTCTTCGGTAATGCGCTCGGCGGTACGGCGGCCCACGTGGCGGATGCCGATGCCAAACAGCACCCGCTCAAACGGGATTTTACGGCTGTCCTCAAGGGCGGCTTTCAGATTCTCGGCGGATTTTTCCGCCATCCGCGGCAGCGCCGCCACCGCCTCAAAATCCAGGTGGTACAGGTCGGACACGTCTTTCAACGGGCGCAGGAACAGTTCGCCCGCGTCCCGCACCACGTCGGTGTTCCGGAACTGCTCTACCAGCGCCTCGCCCAGGCCGTCGATGTCCATGGCGGTGCGGCTGGCGAAATGCTCCACCGCCTTTTGCAACTGGGCCGGGCAGGCGCGGTTGATGCAGCGCAGGGCCGACTCGCCCTCTTCGCGCACCACGTGCCCTTCGCATTCGGGGCAGGCGGACGGCATGGCAAACGGCGTTTCGGCACCACTTCGGGCATCCGTATCCACGGCGATGACCTTGGGGATGATCTCGCCCCCTTTTTCGATCACCACGGTGTCGCCGATCATGAGGCCCAGCCGACGGATCTCATCTTCGTTGTGGAGGCTGGCGCGGGAGACGGTGGTGCCTGCCAGTTGCACCGGTTCAAGCTCCGCCACCGGGGTAATCGCCCCGGTGCGGCCCACCTGTAAATGAACAGCGTTCAGTTTAGTCTGCGCGCGCTCCGCCGGGAACTTGTAGGCGATGGCCCAGCGCGGGGCCTTGGCGGTGGCGCCCAATTTTTCGCGCATCGTGTACAACTCCACCGCCACCACCACGCCATCCACCTCGTAGTCCCACTCTGCCCGCTCTGTCTGCCACTGCTCGCAAACGGCAATTACCGCATCGATATCATCACAGGTCCGAAGTTTTTCCCGGTTTATTGGAAGAGACTTGAAGCCCGCCGTGGTCATCATGGCAACTGTGGAAGTCAGAGAGCTTTCCTTGATCTCCTCCGTCTCAGTACCGTAGATCCAAATGTCCAGGGGCCGGGTGGCAGTGATGCGGGAGTCGAGCTGGCGCAGGGTGCCCGCCGTAGCATTTCGGGGGTTGGCAAACGGCTCCTCCCCCGCCTCTTCCCGCTTCCGGTTCATCTTTTCGAATCGGCTGCGAGGCATGTATACCTCACCACGCAGTTCCACCGTGCCGGAAAGGCCAGTCAGCTTCTTTTTCAGGGCCGGAATGGTTTTCAGGTTGCGGGTTACATCGTCCCCTACTTTTCCATCTCCACGGGTCACCCCCACTTCCAGCTTTCCACCCTGGTAGGTGAGCGACACGGCCACGCCGTCATATTTGGGCTGGACCTGATAGGTCACGTCCGCATCGGTGTACCCTTCCTCCTTTGCCAACTTCCTCACCCGCGCGTCCCACTCCCGCAGCTCATCATGGGAATAGGTATTCCCCAGGCTCATCATCGGCGTTTTGTGGGTGACCGGAGTGAACCCTTTCAGCGGCGCCCCTCCCACCCGCTGTGTCGGCGAGGCGGAGAAATCCTCGTCCGGGTAAAATGCCTCCCACGCCTCCAGCTGTTTCAACAGCTGATCAAACTCCGGGTCGCTGATCTCCGGCGCCGCATCGGTGTAATAGAGCCGGTTGTGCCGTTCCACCTTTTCCTGCAACGCGCGCACCTGCGCCAGTGTGGGGCGCTCTGCCGACATGCCGTCATCGCCTTTACTCATAGAGGCCATACCGCATGCCGCCTGTCTGCCAAAAGCAGACAAATTTGTGTGTTATCGTCATAAAACGAACGTTTCGCGCACAGTTATTTGTTGGGAATAGGAAAAATAGGTTATACAATCGAACTTAAGATTCACTCTTGGAAACCGATACGAATAGTGAAACCGGGCCTAGTCTTGCGTGCCGTGGGCACCGGACCGGACTGGCCGGACCACGAGTACCTATATTGAACGGAATCCGATGGTAACAGGGCAAACCTCTCCAGTGAAGATTCTGACGCTCGATATTAACTCATCCAGCCTCAAGCAGCTGACGCCTGTGGTGGTGGAGATGGGGCTGGAACTGCTCAACGCGGCCGATGCCGCCGATGCGCTGGCCCAGATTGAAGCCCAGCACCCGGATGTACTGATTCTCGATCTGGAGGCCCAGGAGGCCGAAGGGTATTCCATCATCGACCGCATGCAGGAAGTGGCCCGGGAGTTGCCGGTGATCTTCCTGTCCAAAAAGAAAAAAACCGCCCCCACACTAAAAGGCCGCGCCACCGCCACCATCAAGGGACCCATTGTAGCGGACGATTTGCGCGAGGTCATCGGCAAGGTGACCACCACCGAAAAATCCATCGCGCCAGCCGTCGTCGGTCAGGTGGCCGATCTGGGCGATTACGGCACCATGCTGTGCCACAGCGCCGGTATGCGCGACGTGATGGATATGGTCGATCAGGTGGCCGCCACCAACATTACCGTGCTGGTGCGCGGCGAATCCGGTACCGGTAAGGAGCTCATCAGCCGCATCCTGTTCCAGCGTTCGCTCCGGCATGACAAGCCGTTTGTGAAGGTACTGTGCGCGGCGCTGCCGGAAGGGCTGCTGGAGAGCGAACTGTTTGGCTACGAGCGCGGCGCATTTACCGGTGCCCACCGCAGAAAGCCCGGCAAATTTGAAATTGCCCACCACGGCACCATTTTCCTGGACGAAATCGGCGAGGTGCCGCTCACCCTCCAGTCCAAACTGTTGCAAGTGCTGCAAGACGGCGAGTTCGTGCGCTTGGGCGGCGAGCAGGACGTGCGGGTGGACGTGCGCATCATCGCCGCAACCAACCGCGATCTGGAAATGCTGGCCAAGTCCGGCGGCTTTAGAGAGGACCTGTTCTACCGCCTGAACGTGGTCAGCATCACCCTGCCGCCCCTGCGCGACCGCATGGAAGAGGTGTCGTTTTTATGCGACTTCTTTATCGACAAGTTCAGCCGCCAGTACAAAAGAGATTTTCCGCACCTGTCCCAAGCCACCATGGACTGCTTCATGACCTATCCGTGGCCCGGTAACATCCGGGAGCTGGAAAACATGATCAAGCAGATTGTGGTGCTGGGCAACGAACGGGCGGTACTGCAAAAGTTTGAACAGTTCCGCTCCATGCACCCGGTGGGTATTGCGCCCACATCCGACCTGCCGCCTTCGCCCACCGCCCTCGGCGGCCCCATGCAGACGCCGCAGGCACCGCTGCCGCCTGCTCCCACACCTGCAGCCGCCCCCCCGGTCGGAGGCATGCCTCCCACGGCCCCCGCAGCACCCACGGACGAACACAGCACCCTGCTTGCCACCATCGAACAGGGGCTGGCCGAAGGCCACCTGCCGTTAAAGGAAATCGGCAAGCACGCCGCCGGCGTGGCAGAGCGCGAGGCAATTTTGAGGGTACTCAACTACACTCGCTGGAACCGCCGCAAGGCCGCCAAGATCCTGGATATCAGCTACAAGGCCCTGCTGTACAAAATCCGCGATTACGGCCTGAACACCGACTAGGGCCTGTTAACAGGCTCTAACCCGCCCCACCCGGCCAGAGCCCGGCCCTCCCGCCCGAATGATCATTAAATTTTATTTCGGCGCATCCCCTTTAACTGTCAGCTATTTGTGCACACTTTGGTCATTTAAGGGCGTCCAGTCCCCCTTGTTTGCCTAAACTATCCCCCCCGGACACCCGATAAATCAGGAAACGATTATTGGATTTTGAGGTCCAGGAAGGACCGGGTTCGGAAAAAGCCGCAAGTTCGGCCCGATATGCCCGCGTATAGCGCCTATGGAAAATCAGACACAGCTGCCCGTAAAGAAAACCATCCTGATTGTCGATGACGATGCCACCGTGAGGGAGGTGTTGTTCGACGTCCTTTCGGACGAATACGAGGTGGTTCAGGCCACCTGCGGGGAGGAATGTCTGGAGCTGCTTAAAGCACATCACCCCAAGCTGATTCTGCTTGATCTGATGATGCCCGGCATGTCCGGCATGGAGGCGCTGGCAGAGATCCGCAAGCGGGATACCCATGTTTCGGTGGTGGTGCTGACCGCCACCACGTCGTACCAGACGGCAGTGGCAGCCATGAAACTGGGGGCCGCCGACTATCTGGCCAAACCGTTCGAGGTGGTGGAACTCAAGCACGTGATCGCCCGCACCATCACCACCAGCGAGCTGTACAACGAAGTGCAGTATCACCGGCAGGCGGCAAGAAAGAGCAACAACGATTGCCACATGATCGGCAACTCGCCCCTGATGCTCGACGTTTTCCAGCGCATTCATCAGGTGGCGGACACCCCCTCCACGGTGCTTATCACCGGCGAGTCGGGCACCGGCAAGGAACTGGTGGCCCGCGCCCTGCACATGGGCAGCTGCCGCAAGGACCGGGCGTTTATCGCGCTCAACTGTGCGGCCATTCCCGATAACCTGATCGAGACCGAGCTGTTCGGGCACGAAAAAGGGGCGTTCACTTCCGCCACCGGCAAGCGCATCGGCCACTTTGAACTGGCCGATAACGGCACCCTGTTTCTGGATGAGCTGGGCGATTTGTCCCTGGCCACCCAGGCCAAAATTCTGCGGGTGCTACAGGAGCGCGAGTTTGTCCGCGTGGGCGGCTCACGCCCCATCCAGGTGGATGTGCGCCTGATTGCGGCCACCAACAAAAATCTGGAAGAGGCCATCGCCGCAGGCACCTTCCGGGAAGATCTATACTACCGCCTGAACGTGGTGCCCGTCGAACTGCCTCCGCTACGGGATCGAACGGAAGACATCCTGCCCATTGCAGAACATTTTCTGTCGACCAAGGCCCCGTCGGGGCAGACGCCCAAGCGTATCTCCAGAGAAGCTGCGGACCTGATTACCGCCTACCACTGGCCGGGAAATATCCGCGAGATGGAAAACGTGCTGGAGCAGCTCATGATTCTCACTGCGGGCGATGTAATTGGTGCGGCAGACCTGCCCGGACATATCAGAAAGAGCCCCAAGACACCCAAGGTCAGCGAGGAAGTGATGACCGGAAAGGTCACCTTTGATGCGGCGGTGGCTGGATTTGAGCGCGAGATCATCCTGCGGGCCTTGAACGAAACCGGCTTCGTACAGACCCGCGCCGCCAACATGCTGGGGGTTACCCGGCGGGTGCTCAAATACAAGATGGACCAGCTCAACATCCCCGCCCGCCCGGTCTATACCGAAATCTGAACCCGGCCATATACGGCGGCCTCTGCGGTTATTTTGACTTGCCGCCGGCCTGCATCTCTTTCAGCCGCACCACATCCGGCACATGCACCGTGGTAGTGGGGAAGGCGATTTCGGCCTTGTGCCCGGCGATGATGTCGTGGATTTTGAGCAGCACGTTCTGCTTCACCTCGTGATACTCGGCCCAATTGGTGGTACGGGTAAACGTATAGACAAAAAAGTCGATGGAACTGGGGCCAAAGCTGTTGAAGTTCACCATCAGCGTCTGATCGGTGGCGATGTCGGCATGGCCTTCCAGCATGGCTTTTACGTCGCGGGTGATCACCGGCATCTTGTCGGCATCGTCATAGCGGATGCCGATGGTTTCGTAAATGCGCCGGTGGCTCATACGCGACGGATTTTGCAGGGCAATGGTGGCAAAGACAGAGTTGGGGACGTACAGCGGCCTTTTGTCGAAGGTGCGGATGCGGGTGAGCCGCCAGCCGATCTCTTCCACCGTGCCTTCGATCTCCCGATCCGGCGAGCGCACCCAGTCTCCCACCGAAAACGGCCGGTCCATGTAAATCATCAGGCCGCCAAAAAAGTTGGCCAGCAAATCCTTGGCGGCAAACCCTATGGCGATGCCGCCAATCCCACCGAACGCCAGCACCCCGGACACGCTGTACCCCATCGTCTGCAACGCCACCAGTACGGCGGTGATGATGATGGAGGCGCGCAACAGCCTTCCCAAGGCATGCACCGAGGTCTGGTCCACAGCCTGATCGGCCTGTTTACGGGTGGCAATAATATTGTGCTCGATGCGCCGCACCACGCGGATCAAAAACCAGGTGAGCGCCACAATCACGCCAATGTCGCGCAACGGCCCCACCGCGGCAAAGATCGGTGCGTCGGACGCACGGGCGACGATTTCAGCGGCAAAGGAAATGCCCACCACCCAGATGAGCAGGGAAAGCGGTTTGGCCAGCGCCTCCACCAGGGCGTCGTCCCATGGGTTGTCGGTGGCGGTAAGTTTCCGGTGCAGACGGCGCAGAGCCATGCGCTGGACAAAATCCAGGGTCAGCGCCACAAACACCACCACGAACGCCTGGGCAATCCACCCCCACGCGCCTTCCACGGCAATCCATTCCCTTATGACAGCAAAGCTCATGGTTTGATCAGCCGGTGCAGAGGCGCCGGTTACAGTGCCTCTTCGCCGGTTTCGCCGGTGCGAATACGTACCGCTTCGGACAGCTCCAGCACGAACAGCTTGCCGTCGCCAATCTCGCCGGTGACCGCGCTCTTGCGGACGGCGTCGACCGCAGCATCAGCCAGGTCGTCGGGTACCGCGATCATGATCTGTACCTTGGCGACAAAGTCCACGAAGTACTCCGCCCCGCGGTACATCTCCTTGTGCCCCTTCTGACGCCCGTGCCCTTTGACCTCGGACACGGTCAGGCCGGTCACGCCCACATCGTTGAGCGCCCCTTTTACCTCGTCCAGCTTGTACGGCTTGATGATGGCAATTATCAGTTTCATCGCCAGTTATCCTTCCTGTTAATCCTTGAGCCTGTTAACGGCGCGGGACGCGGGGGCCAACCCGTCCACGACGTCCGTGCAATTCAATATCACCCCCTGAGGGTCTACGGCCCGCAGGCTACGGTCTCTGGGTGGCCTCCGGGTTGGCGCCAATGTTGTGAATGGCCAGGTCTGCCCCCCGGTGCTCGTCCTCCTCGGAAAGCCGCAGGCCAATGGTCATATCCACAACCTTGTAGATGACAAAGCCGCCGACCAGCGCCACCAGCACCCCGGTCACGGTGCCGATCAACTGCGCCATGATGCTCACCCCGCCCAGCCCCCCCATGGCCTCCAGGCCAAAGAGGCCGCAGGCAATACCGCCCCACGCCCCGGCAATGCCGTGCAGGGGCCAGACCCCCAGCACATCGTCCACCCGCAGTTTTTCCTGGGTGAAGTGGAACATGTAGACGAACAGGGCCCCGCCAATGGCGCCAATGGCCAGCGCGCCAATGGGGTGAACCAGGTCCGAGCCGGCGCAAATGGCCACCAGCCCGGCCAGCGCCCCGTTGTGCACAAAGCCGGGGTCGGCCTTACTCATCACCAGCGCCGCCAGAATGCCACCCACCATGGCCATCAACGAGTTCATCGCCACCAGCCCGGAAATGCCGGTCACCGCCTGGGCGCTCATCACGTTAAAGCCGAACCAGCCCACAATCAGCATCCACGAGCCCAGTGCCAGAAACGGAATACTACTGGGGGGGAACGGGGTGGACCGGCCGTCCGTCCCGTACCGTCCCCGGCGGGCGCCCAGCACCACCACGGCGGCAAGGGCAATCCAGCCGCCCACCGCATGCACCACGACGGAGCCGGCAAAATCATGAAATCCGAAACCGGTGGTTTCGGTCAACCAGCCTTGAAACGCGCCGTTCTGGCCCCAACTGAGCGATTCAAAAAACGGGTAGACAAGCGCCACCGTAAGGGCCGCGCACAGCACTTGCGGCCAGAACCTGGCGCGCTCGGCAATGCCCCCCGAAATAATGGCGGGAATCGCTGCGGCAAACGCCAGCAGGAAGAAGAACTTCACCAGGTCGTACCCCATGTTGTTGCCCAGCAGGTCCGCCGCGGGGGCCATAAAACCCACCCCGTACGCCACCTGATAGCCGACAAACAGGTACACCACGGTGGAAACCGCCCAGTCGGAGATAATCTTCACCAGGGCGTTGACCTGGTTCTTGTACCGCACCGTGCCCACCTCCAGAAAGGCAAACCCGCCGTGCATGGCCAGCACCATGATCGCTCCCAGCATCAGGAACAGCACATCGGTGCCCCCCTGTAACGCCTGCATAGATTCCATGAATCCCTCTCCCAAAAAAATTCCACCGGACTGTTTTTATACGGGCCGTCACTTGCGCCAAAGTGCTCAACCGCTTGACCCTTAAGGCCGCTGATTCATACACTAGGCTGTTTTAGGCAGCGGGAAATTACGGCAAACCGCCGTGACCTGTCGCCACAGGCCGTTCCACAACCCTCGGTCTGCCCAAGCCATGCTTTACGATCGGGACAGTAGTTTATTGACTAACACTTCAGGTAGCAAGCGACAGTGAACGTCCTTTTTTTCGAACTGGCAATGACCGCCTATCTGGTGGTGGCCGTGCTGTTTATGGTGTACCTTGCCAGTCGCCGTGAACACCTGACCCGCGCGTGCCTGATCGGCACCCTGCTCGGGTTTTTCTTCCACACCGTGGCGCTGGTGATCCGCTGGGGCGAGGTGGGTGGGTTCCCGGTCACCAACCCGTTTGAGGCAGCGTCGTTCTTCAGTTGGGGGCTGGTGCTGGTGTTCCTGTCCCTCGATTTCCGCTACAAGTCCCACGTGCTGGGCGCATTTGTGGTGCCCATGGCGTTTTTGTCCACCCTGGCCTCGGCTTTTTTGCGCGAATACGCCGAACCCATCGACCCGTCCCTGCAGGGGCTGGGGCTGACGGTGCATACTTCACTCATGATGCTGGGCTGGGTGGCGTTCTGCCTGTCGTTTGCCGCGGGGATGATGTACCTGATCCAGATGAACCTGCTCAAGAGCAAGCAGTTCAACAGTCTGTATCACCATCTGCCGCCGCTGGACACCTGCGACAGCCTGATCGCCAAAGGCATTCTGGTGGGCTTTTCCCTGACCACGCTGGGCCTGATTGCAGGTTCGGTGGGGGCCAATTATGTGTGGGGAAGTTTTTGGGACTGGACCCCCAAGCAAAGCCTTTCGGCACTCATCTGGGGGTTTTATCTGCTGGTGGTCATTGGCCGGTTCTGGTTCGGCTGGCGTGCCAAACGGGCCGCATACCTCGCCATTTTCGGGTTCGTCGGTGTCATGCTCAGCTTTGTCGGGCTCGACACCATCATGGGAGAGCATCGCCACTTTTGATGGCCGGAACATAACCTCATGAGCGATTCTGTTTTTTCCCATATCCGGGTGCACCGATGAACGTCATTGTCGTCGGCCTGTCCCATAAAACCGCGCCGGTAGAGGTGCGCGAACAGCTGGCGTTTTCCGCCACCGCCCTGCCCGACGTGTGCCGCAGGATCACCGAAGAGTCCGACACCACCGAGGCCATGGTGCTTTCCACCTGCAACCGGGTGGAGGTGTACGCCGTGGCCCCCACCCCCAAGGCCGGGTTTGACACGGTTTCTGAATTTCTGGGCCGCCAGATTCCCGGAGTGGATGCCCACCACCTGACGCCCCACCTGTATCACTACCCCGGCAACGACGCGATCGGCCACATGTTCCGGGTGGCCGCAAGCCTCGACTCCATGGTACTGGGCGAACCGCAAATTCTGGGGCAGTTCAAAGATGCGTTCGAGGCCGCCCTGACCGCCAAAAGCACCGGCATGGTGTTGAACAAGGTGGCCAAAAAAGCCATCTCGGTGGCCAAGCGGGTACGCACCGAAACCAAAGTGGCCGAAAACGCCGTGTCGGTGAGTTACGCCGCCGTGGAACTTGCCCGCAAGGTGTTTTCCGACCTGTCCCGGCAACGGGTGATGCTGCTGGGCGCAGGCGAAATGGCCGAACTTGCCCTGCGCCACCTGATCAGCTCGGGCGCCCGCGAGGTGATGATCTCCACCCGCACACTGGCAAACGCCCAGAAGCTCGCCGACGAATTTGGCACCACCGACACGATCGCTACCGCCGTACCGTTTGAAGCGTTTGCCGAGCAGCTGCAAAACGTGGATATCGTCATCTGCTCCACCGGTGCGCCGGACTATGTGATCCGCCCGGAAATGGCCGCCAGCGCCATCCGCAAACGCGGCCACCGGCCCATGTTTTTGATCGACATTTCGGTGCCCCGCAACATCGACCCCGAAGTGGGTACCTTAAGCGATGTCTACCTGTACGACATTGACAACCTGCAACAGGTGGTGGACGCCAATCTCAAGGAACGGCAGGAAGAAGCCAGAAAGGCCCATCACATCGTGAATCAGGAAGTCGATATCACCGCCCGCTGGCTGCGTTCGCTGGACGTGGTGCCCACCATCACCGCCCTGCGGGGACATGCCGACGAGATTGCCAGAGGCGAAATCGAACGGGTGCTGGCGCGCCTGTCGCACCTGCCGGAAAAAGAGCGCGAACTGATCGAGGGGCTGGGCAATTCCATCGTCAACAAGCTGCTGCACAATCCCCTGTCCAGCCTGCGAAGGGAGGCCCAGAACGACGGCGGCAAGGATATCGTTGATGTGGCCCGCAGGCTGTTCGACTTACACGACGAAGACGAAGACACCCACCGGGACGATGCGTCCGGTGGAAAATCCAGCGACTGAAAAAACAGAGCATGAGCGTTCCCAAAAAACTGATCATCGCCACCCGTGGCAGCAAACTGGCCCTGTGGCAGGCAAACTGGGTCAAGGGCGAGATTGAATCCGCCTTTGCCGGGACCACCGTAGCGCTCAACATCATCAAGACCACCGGCGACAAGATCACCGACGTGCCGCTGGCCCAGGTGGGCGGCAAGGGGCTGTTCGTCAAGGAGATCGAGGAAGCCCTGCTGGACGGCAGCGCCGACCTGGCCGTACACAGCATGAAAGACGTACCCGCCGAGTTGCCAGACGGCCTGACGCTGGCCGCAATCCCTGCAAGGGAAGACCACCGGGATGCGTTTATTTCCAATAATTACAAGACATTAGAAGAGTTGCCCCAAGGCGCAAAGGTGGGCAGCAGTTCCCTGCGGCGGCGCGCCCAGATTCTGGCGGCGCGGCCCGACTTGCAGGTGGAATCGTTGCGCGGCAACGTGGATACCCGCTTGAAACGGCTGGACGAGGGAAAGTTTGACGCCATCCTGCTTGCCGCCGCCGGGCTGCGGCGTCTGGGCTGGAAAGAGCGCATTACCGACTACCTGCCCGAAGCGCTTTGCCTGCCCGCCATCGGCCAGGGGGCGCTGGGGCTGGAGTGCCGGGTGGACGATCCCGGCATGGCCCCGGTCATGGCGCACTTCAACCACGCCGACAGCGCCGATGCGGTGCAGGCGGAACGGGCGTTTCTGGCCCGGCTGGAAGGGGGCTGTCAGGTGCCCATCGCGGCCCTGGCCACCATCGCAGGCGACAAGGCCGAGCAGATTACCCTGACCGGACTGGTGGCCGCCGAAGACGGCTCCAAAATCGTTCGCAGGACAGCCAGCGGCCCCCGGACAGACGCAAAAAAATTGGGGGTCGCGCTGGCCGAAACCATTTTAAGCGACGGCGGCGACGCCATTCTGGAAGCCGTCTACGGTGCGCCGGTGGGGCCGGGGAGCGGCGCTTGAGCGCATCCACCGGCACGGTCTACCTGATCGGCGCAGGGCCGGGCGATCCCGGCCTGATGACAGTAAAAGGCCGCCGCTGCCTGCTGGCCGCCGACGTGGTCATTTATGACTATCTGGCCAATCCCGACCTGCTGGAAGAGCTGGCACCCGAAGTGGAACGCATTAACGTGGGCAAGCGCCACGGCAACCACCGGCACCCCCAGGAAGACATCAACGCCATGCTGGTGCAGCACGCCAAAGCCGGGCGCACGGTGGCGCGGCTGAAAGGGGGTGATCCGTTCATCTTCGGGCGCGGGGGCGAAGAGGCGATGGCGCTGGCCGAAGCCGGCATCCCGTTTCAGGTGGTGCCGGGGGTGACGGCGGCGACGGCGGTTGCGGCCTATGCGGGCATTCCGCTCACCCACCGGGGCACCAGCGCCTCGGTCACGTTTGTCACCGGGCAGGAAACGCCGGATCGCAAGGACTCCCTGATCCGCTGGAAGGAACTGGCCCAAACCCGCGAGACCCTGGTGTTTTTTATGGGGGTGAAAAGCCTGCCTGCCATCATGGAGCGGCTGACCCGTGGGGGCCGCGCCCCGGATACCCCGGCGGCGTGCATCCACTGGGGCACCCACCCGTGCCAGCGCACCGTCACCGGCACGGTGGCCACGTTGGCAACAGCGGTCAGCGCCGCGGGCCTGCTCCCCCCCGCCCTGATTGTGGTGGGCGACGTGGTGGCCCTGCGGCAACGGATCAACTGGTTTGAAACCCTGCCCCTGTTTGGCCATCGGGTGCTGGTCACCCGCGCAGGGGGGGGCAGCAAAGGATCGCTTGCCGGGCTATTGTATGAGCGGGGGGCCGAAGTGGTCACCGTGCCCGCCATTCAGATCGTGCCGCCGGACGATTTTGGTGCGCTGGATGACGCCATCCAGACATTGGCCGACTACGATTGGCTGGTGCTCACCAGCGGCAACGGGGTAAACGCCCTGTTTAACCGGCTGGTCCACCACAAAAAAGACGCCCGCGCCCTGTCCGGCCTGGCCATCGCCACCGTGGGAGCGGAAACCGCAAAAGCATTGAAAACACACGGAATTACCGCAGATATCATCCCGGACGATGCCCGCGCCGAGGGGCTTGCCGCCGCCATGATCGATTTCGGGGTAAACGGCAAAAAAGTGCTGCTGGCCCAGGCCGAAAAAGCCCGCCGGGCGCTCCCCGAACTGCTGACCGAAGCGGGCGCCACCGTGCAAGCCGCCACCTGCTACCGCACCGTCCGGCCCGATCCGGACCCGGAGCAACTGGCACGGCTGACCGCAGGCCCCGCTCCCGATTACGTGACCTTTACCAGTTCCTCCACGGTAAAGAATCTTCATGACATACTGGGGGAAAAGGTGTTTCATGAGCGGCTGTCCGCCTGCCGGGTGGCCGTCATTGGTCCGGTGACGGCCGATACGGTAAAAAAGGTGGGGCTTACCGTGGCCGTCATGCCAGAAATTCCCAGCGTTGCGGCGCTGGTCACCGCCATCTGTGACGACGCCATGGGAGACACACAAATGAAAGATACGTCATGAACCAGATCGACAGACCCCGCCGCATGCGGCGCACCGAAAGCCTGCGGCGCATGGTGCGCGAAACCCGCCTGTCGCCGGACAACCTCGTCTATCCCCTGTTTGCCGTACCCGGCGAGGGGGTCAAAAAAGAGGTGGTCTCCATGCCGGGGGTGTTCCAGCTTTCCATCGATCAGATCGTCGCCGAGTGCGAGCAGGTGCACGGACTGGGTATCCCCGCGGTCATCCTGTTCGGCATTCCCGATCACAAGGACGCCGAAGGCAGCGAGGCCTACGCTGAAGCGGGTATCGTTCAGGAAACCGTACGGGCGGTAAAGCGCGCCGTGCCGGAGCTGACCGTGGTCACCGACGTGTGCCTGTGCGAATACACCGACCACGGCCATTGCGGCGTCATTAAAGAGAACGACGTGGACAACGATGCCACCGTGGCGTTGCTGGTACAGGAGGCCGTCTCCCACGCCCGCGCCGGGGCCGACATGGTGGCCCCGTCCGACATGATGGACGGCCGGGTGGCGGCCATCCGCGCAGGGCTGGACGAACAGGGGTTCGAAATGACGCCGATCCTGTCGTACTCCACCAAGTTTGCCAGCGCCTACTACGGCCCGTTCCGGGACGCCGCCGAATCGGTACCGCAGTTTGGCGACCGCAGAAGCTATCAGATGGACCCGGCCAACGCCCGGGAGGCGTTGCGCGAGTCGCTGATCGACGTGGCGGAAGGGGCCGATATGGTCATGGTGAAACCGGCCCTGGCCTATCTGGACATCATCCGCGACATCAGCGAAAGCGTGGATGTGCCGGTGGCCGCCTACAACGTATCGGGGGAGTACAGCATGATCAAGGCGGCAGAGAGTGCCGGCTGGATCGACGGCGAAAAGGTGATGATGGAAACCCTCACCGCCATCCGCCGGGCCGGGGCCGACCTGATCCTCACCTATTTCGCCAAAGACGCCGCCCGGATTCTGGGGTAGGAAAAGGCAGCGGTATGCGTGTCGTGACCAATCTGGACGAAATCCCCGATGCGCCGGACGGCCGCATCGTCGCCATCGGTAATTTTGACGGGGTGCATCTGGGCCACCGCCGCATCCTTTCCGCCACCGTGGAGCGGGCGCGGGAGGCGGGGCTGGAACCGGCGGTGCTCACCTTCGATCCCCACCCCACCCTGCTGTTGCGGCCCGACCTGCCCCACGACATGCTGACCACCTTTGAAGACAAGGCCGACCGGTTCGCCGCCGTGGGCATGGGGTTGACCGTGTGCCTGACCTTTGACGAGGCATTTTCCGCCCAGTCGCCGGAAACATTCGTCAAACAGGTGCTCATGCGCCTGAACGTGAAAGAGGTGTTCGTGGGGGCCAACTACAAGTTCGGCATGGGCCGGGCGGGCGATGCCGACGCCCTGACCGATCTGGGCAAGCGCTACGGCTTTGCCGTGCACCCGCAGACATTTTATTCGGTGGACGGCAAACGGGTGTCGTCGTCCCGCATCCGCAAGGCGCTACGCGCAGGCGACGTGGCCGCCGCCAACGCCCTGTTGGGGCATCCGTACTGTCTAAAGGGGCAGGTGGTGCCGGGCGCCCGCCGGGGCCGGGTGATGGGGTTTCCCACCGCCAACCTGAACATCCCCGAGGAACTGGTGCCCGAAAACGGCATCTACGCCGCATGGGTGGCGGTGCAGGATGCGGATAATAAAGAGCCCAGAGACGTGGCCCTGCACCCGGCGGCGGTCTACGTAGGCACCCGCCCCACCTTTGACGAGGTGGAGCGGCTCATCGAAGTGCACCTGCTGGAGGCCGATCTGGACCTGTACGGCCACCGCATCCGCCTGGAGTTTGTCGATCGGGTACGCCCGGAAATGACGTTCGACTCCGCCGATGAACTGACCGGGCAGATCAAAGCCGACGTGGCCCGCACCCGGGAGATCCTGGAGCTGTGACCGGCAAGGACTCGCTCAAACGCCGGGTGGCCGCAGCCATTACCGGGGAGTCGATGGTTCTCCCCGGCGAAAAAGTGCTGGTGGCGGTATCGGGCGGGGTGGACTCGGTGGTGCTGCTGCACCTGCTGGCAGCGCTGGCAGGCGACCTGAAATTTTCGCTGCACGCCGCCCACCTGAACCACGGTTTTCGCGGGGACGAAGCCGATGCGGATGAGCGGTTTGTGGCCGGCTTGTGCGCGCACCTGAACGTACCGGTCACCACCGAGCGGCGCACGGTGGAAAAACAGGCGCGAGAATCCACCCAGCAAGCGGCCCGCCGGGTGCGCTACCAATTTTTGCGGCAGGTGGCGGCAACGTACGAAGCGGCGCGCATCGCCACCGGCCACCATGCGGACGATCTGGCCGAAACCTTCCTGATGCGGATGCTGTCCGGCGCGGGGCTCCGGGGCTTATCCAGCATGGCGAACGCCCGCGCGGATACCATTCGCCCGTTGCTTGGCGTGCGTAAGGATGCGCTGATCGCATACGCAAAAGCGGAAGGCATTGCCTACCGGGAAGATGCCAGCAATGCCGACCCGCGCTACGTAAGAAACCGGGTCCGCAAGGAACTGCTGCCGGTATTGACCGGCCTGAATCCCAATCTGGTAGAAACCCTGGGGCGGGAATCCCGTCTGCTGGCGGACGAAGAGCGCTACATGGCAGATCAGGCCACCTATCACTATCAACAGGTGGTGCAGGAGGCAAAAGACGTAGCCAGCGAAATGGTCATCGACGCCGTACAGCTTGCCGCCCTGCCTGTGGCGCTGGCCCGCCGGGTGGTACAGATGGCCCTCGTCCACGCCCTGCCGGGGCAGGTGGAATGGCCCCATGTGGAGGCCGTGCGCCAGCTTGCCAAAGGCGCAAGCGGGCGGCAGGTGGACCTGCCGGGTGGCCATGTGGCCATGGCGGAATACGAACGCATCCGCATGGGTCCCGCACCGGTCGCTCATCACCACAGCCCGGTGGCGCTGGCCGTGCCCGGCATCACCCCGATTCCGTGGGCAAATTTGAGCCTGGAGGCCCGCTACCGGAAAATGGATGACAAAGCGGGCTGGGTCTATTTTGACCCGGACAGCTTCAGCGCACCGCTCACCGTGCGCACGCGGCATCCGGGGGACCGGTTCTGCCCATCCGGCATGGGAGGGCACTCCAAAAAGCTCAAAAATTTTCTGATCGACACCAAAGTGCCCCGTAGAATGCGGGCCGACGTACCGGTGCTTGCCGCCCCGGAAGGGCTGCTGTGGGTGGTGGGGACAAGACAGGACGAGCGCTTTATGGTAAAAAAGAGCCCACCAGACGGGTTGGAGAGGCACCCACCGCTCGCCCTGCGTATTGTGACCGGCGCGACCGCGTCGGCAGAAAAGTGGAAGGAAGCAGCATCTTGAACGACAGGCAATTTGGCAAAGCGTTGATCGACGCCCCCACCCTGGCCGACCGGATTCGGCAACTGGGCCACCAGATTACCACCGACTACGAGGGCCGTGAATTACTGGTCATCGGTGTGTTAAAAGGCGCGGTGCTGTTTTATGCCGATTTGATCCGGCATATCAACGTGCCGGTCACCCTCGATTTTATTCAGGCCAAGAGTTATCAGGGCCGCACCAGTTCCAGCGGCGAGGTGCGGCTGCTGTCCGAGCCGGAATACTTTGACCGGCTGTCCGGCAAGCATGTGATGATCGTCGAGGATATTGTCGACTCCGGCGTAACGGTGCAGTATCTACGCAAGGTACTGCTGGCCAAGAACCCCAAATCGCTTGCCACCTGCACCCTGCTGGACAAACCGGCCCGGCGGCGCATCCAGGTGCCGGTGGAATACGTGGGCTTTACCATTCCCGATGTATTCGTGGTGGGCTACGGCCTGGACCATGCCGAAAGATACCGGAATCTCCCGCATATTGCGGCGCTGGACACGGTCGAAGAGGCCTGACCCGGCACGCTATCCTGTTGTACAGCCGGGGGGGCTGTGCTACGATCAAATTTTCCCTATTTCAGGCGGTTTTATGGGCCAAGATCAGCAACAAATGAATCCGAAACACAAGAACCTCGCTCTGTGGATCGTCATCGGCCTGTTCATGATTCTGCTGATCAACCTGTTTAATGTGCCCAGCAACCCGCTGGAACAGGAACTGGTCTTCTCCGACTTCATGAGTTCCCTGGAGCGGGGCGAGGTGAGCGAAGTCACCATCAAGGAAAACTCCATCGCCGGGCAGATGAAGGATGGCTCCCAGTTCCGCAGTTACGCCCCCCGAGATACCGACCTTGTGGGCACCCTGCGCGAGCAGGAAGTACGCATCACCGTGCGTCCGGCGGACCGAAGCCCCTGGTACGTGACCTTCCTCTTATCCTGGGGGCCGATGCTGCTGATCATCGCCCTGTGGATCTTCTTTATCCGTCAGATGCAAAGCGGCGGCAACCGCGCCATGTCGTTTGGTAAAAGCAAGGCCCAGGTACTCTCCGAAGACAAAAAGAAAGTGACGTTCGCCGATGTGGCCGGAGTGGACGAGGCCAAGCTGGAAGTGCAGGAGATCGTCGAGTTTTTAAAAGACCCGCCCAAGTTCCAGAAACTCGGTGGCCGCATCCCCAAGGGGGTGCTGGTGGTGGGTCCGCCGGGCACCGGTAAAACCCTGCTGGCCCGCGCCATTGCGGGCGAGGCCGGGGTGCCGTTTATGTCTATTTCCGGCTCCGAATTTGTCGAAATGTTCGTGGGCGTGGGCGCCAGCCGCGTGCGCGACCTGTTCGAGCAGGGGCGCAAAAACGCTCCGTGCATCATTTTTATTGACGAGATTGACGCGGTAGGCCGTCTGCGCGGCGCAGGGCTTGGCGGCGGACACGACGAGCGCGAGCAGACCCTGAACCAGCTGCTGGTGGAAATGGACGGGTTCGAGAGCAGCGAGGGGGTCATTCTGGTGGCCGCCACCAACCGGCCCGACGTGCTCGACCCGGCGCTGCTGCGCCCTGGCCGTTTCGACCGGCAGGTCCACGTGGGCCGCCCCGACATCAAGGGCCGGGTGGAAGTGCTCAAGGTACACGTCAAAAAGGTGCCGCTGGCCCCCGAAGTCGAACTCAAAGTCATCGCTCGCGGCACCCCCGGATTTTCCGGCGCCGACCTGGAAAACCTGGTGAACGAGGCCGCTCTGCTTGCCGCCCGCCGCAGCAAGTCGCAGGTCGAGATGATCGATTTCGAGGACGCCAAGGACAAAATCATCATGGGGGTGGAGCGCAAAAGCGCCGTGATGAGCCAGGACGAAAAGAAAAACACCGCCTACCACGAGGCCGGGCACGCCCTGGTGGCCACGCTGCTGCCCGGCACCGACCCGGTCCACAAAGTGACCGTCATCCCCCGTGGGCAGGCGCTGGGTGTCACCATGCAGTTGCCCACCGAAGACCGGTACACCTATTACAAGGACTTCCTGATTAACAATCTGGCCATCCTCATGGGCGGACGCATCGCCGAAGAAGTGTTCATCGGCCGCATCAGCACCGGTGCCGGCAACGACATCGAACGGGCCACCGACCTGGCCCGCAAGATGGTCACCCAGTGGGGCATGAGCGATGAAATGGGGCCGCTTTCCTACGGTAAGGCACAGGAAGAAATCTTCCTCGGGCGGGAAATCTCCCAGCACCGGGACTACAGCGAAGCCACCGCCGTATCCATCGACAAAGAGGTGTACAAGCTGGTCACCGAGAACTACGCCCGCGCCAAAAAGCTCATTACCGACAACAAAAAAGGGCTTGTCGCCATTGCCGAAGCCCTGATCGAGCGGGAAACGCTGGACACCAAAGACCTGGCCGAGCTCTTGACCGAGCAGGGTATTTCGCTCCCGGCCTGAGCCTTAAGCATGACAGACTCCCGGACCCCCATCCGGCCTCCCGCACCCCACCCGCCCGACCATACGGCGCGGGGCTCCATGCCCGCACCGCTCCCACCCGCCGCTGCCCGGAACATCACCCGGAACATCACATGGACCGACCTGTTGCCGGCGGGCAAAACCGCCGTCATGGGGGTGGTCAACGTCACCCCCGATTCGTTTTCGGACGGGGGCCGGTTCTTTTCTGTAGATCAGGCCGTCGCCCACGCGGCGGCGCTGGTGGCCGCCGGGGCGGATATGCTCGACGTGGGCGGTGAATCCACCCGTCCGGGGGCAGAACCCGTGACGCAAGCAGACGAGATCGACCGGGTAATTCCCGTCATCTCCGGCATCCGCGCACGGGGTATCACCACCCCCATCAGCATCGATACCAGCAAGGCGGCCGTGGCCATCTCCGCCGTGGCCGCAGGGGCAAACGCCGTCAACGATATTTCTGCCCTGACGCTGGATGAGAGAATGGCCGAAACCGTGGCCGGTCTAACCGTGCCGGTGATCCTCATGCACATGCAGGGCGCTCCCCGCAGCATGCAGAACAACCCGGATTACGGCAGCGTGGTGGGTGAGGTGACAGGCTATCTGGCCGCGCGCATCCGCGTGGCCGTCGCCGCGGGCATCCACAGAGAGGCCATTGCCGTGGATCCGGGCATCGGCTTTGGCAAGAGCGTGGCCCACAACCTGCGCCTGCTCAAGGGGCTTGCCCGTTTGACCGACCTGGGGCTGCCCGTTGTGGTGGGCACCTCCCGCAAGTCGTTCATCGGCCATGTGCTGGATGGCGCCCCGGTAGACGCACGGGAATGGGGCACCGCCGCCACCGTGGCCTGGGCCGCCGCCCACGGCGCCCGCATGGTGCGGGTGCATGCCGTGCAAGAGATGACCCACGTTACCCGCATGATCGACGCCATTCGCACCGCCTGATGCTGCAAACCCTGCAGGCATTCCGCTTCCCCCAGGATTTGCTCGACATCCTGCTGGTCAGTTTTATCTTTTACCGGATACTCCTGATCATCAAGGGTACCCGGGCGTTGCAGATGGTATTCGGCATCGGCCTGCTGCTGGTGGTGCTGGTCACCGCCAAGCAACTGGGGCTGTTTACCCTGGACTGGATCGTCACCAGCTTCTGGTCGCAAATCGTGCTGGCCCTGATCATCCTGTTTGCCCCGGAAATCCGCCGCACCCTGGCCCAGTTTGGCAAAAACCCGTTCTCGCGCCTGCTGACGGTCATGGAAGAGTCCAAATCCATCGACGAGGTGGTGCGCGCAGCGGTGGCCATGGCCAGTCGCCGCATGGGCGGCATCATCGTGCTGGAACGGGAAACCGATCTGGCCGATATTGTCGAGGTGGGCACCCGGCTGGATGCGGTGGTCTCCAAGGATGTGCTGCTGGCCGTCTTTCACCCCACCTCGCCCATTCACGACGGCGCGGTCATCCTGCATCAGGGGCGGGTGCTGGCTGCGGGCTGCTTTTTGCCCATTGCCCTGCGGGTCAAGGACGCCTCCCTGGGCACCCGCCACCGGGCCGCCGTGGGGCTGACCGAAGAGACCGACGCGGTGGCGCTGGTCATCAGTGAAGAGACCGGGCGCATCGTCATTGCCGAAGGCGGGCGCATTTCGGCCAATCTGGACGGCACCGCCCTGCGTAAAAAGCTGGCCTCCCTGTTTACCAATGCCGGAGCACTGCCGCAAGGGAGCGGCAAGGTGTGGCTGTCCCGCCTGCGCGGACGCACCGGCAAAAGGGCCGCCCGATGAAACGGCAGCACGAAACCGCGTGGTGGCGGCGCAATCTGGGGCTCAAGTTTATGTCGGTGGCGCTGGCGTTCGCCGTGTGGCTGTATGTGAATTCCCAGGGGCAGATTACCGTCAACTTTGCCGTGCCGATCGAGCCGGTGGGGCTGTCCCCCGATCTGGTGCTTGTCGACATCAACGCCGAAACCGCCGACGTGCGCATTACTGCAAGGGAAAACACCCTGGCCCTGATTACCACGCACCACATTCACGCCTATCTCGATCTGTCCCAAAGCACGCCGGGGGAACAGTGGATCACGTTGGGTTCTCCCGATATCGAGGTTTCCCGCCCGGTGGACATTACCGGGGTGACCCCCCGGCAGGTGCGGGTGCGTATTGAGCCCAGGGAAACCCGCGCCGTGCGGCTGGTGGCCGACATCACGGGAAAACCGGCAGCGGGAAAAAGAATCGCCGGAATTACGGTAGCGCCGCAAGAGGTGACGCTCACCGGCGCAAAAAGCGCATTCAAGGGGCTGTCCCGATTGCGTACCCAGCCGGTGGATGTGACCGGCATCCACCAGTCCCAACGCCGGGAAGTACGGCTGGATCTGGGCGGTCGCGATCTGGAGGTCACGGAAGAATTGCACGCATATGTTACGATTACCTTGGAAGATAAGCCGTAGTACGTCCTGACAAGGAGCCTCCCCCACCTTGCGCAAACTGTTTGGAACCGACGGCATTCGCGGTGTCGCGAATGTCGACCCGATGACCAGCGAAATGGCCCTGAAGCTGGGCCGGGCCATCGCGCACCTGTTTAAAAACCGGGACGGTCGCCACAAAATCGTCATCGGCAAGGACACCCGTCTGTCCGGCTATATGCTGGAATCCGCCCTCACCTCCGGCATCTGCTCCATGGGGGTGGACGTGAATCTGGTGGGTCCCATGCCCACCCCGGCCATTTCGGTGATTACCAAAAGCATGCGGGCCGACGCCGGGGTGGTGATTTCCGCCTCCCACAATTCCTACGAAGACAACGGCATCAAATTTTTCTCCCGCGACGGCCTTAAGCTGCCCGACCACATGGAACGGGAGATCGAACGGCTGATCTTTTCCGGCGAGATCGACGCCATCCGCCCCACCGCCACCGACATCGGCAAGGTGAGCAAGATTGAAGACTCGGTGGGCCGCTACATCGAATTCGTCAAGGCCAGCCTGCCCAAGGGGTTCGACTTTTCCGGCCTCAAGGTCGTGGTGGACTGCGGCCACGGCGCGGCCTATCGGGTATCGCCCATCGTCTTTGAAGAGTTGGGGGCCGAGGTGATTCCCCTGGGGGTCAAGCCCAACGGCACCAACATCAACGCCGGCTGCGGCTGTCTGCACCCGGAATTGATGCAGGCAGCGGTGGTGGAACACGGTGCCCACTTTGGCCTGGCCCACGACGGCGATGCCGACCGGGTGCTGTTTGCCGACGAGAACGGCAACCTGATCGACGGCGACCGCATCATGGCCATGTGCGCCATCGAGCTCAAAAATGACGGGCGACTGGCCAAAAACACCCTGGTCACCACGGTCATGAGCAATCTGGGGCTGGAGTTGGCCATGAAAGAGCATGGCATCGACACCGTCCGCACCCAGGTGGGCGACCGGTACGTGCTGGAGCGCATGCTCTCCGAAGGGTTCACCTTCGGCGGCGAACAGTCCGGGCACATCATCTTTTTAGAGCACAACCTCACCGGCGACGGCCTGCTTACCGCCCTGCAGGTGGCCTACTTTATGCGGCGCGCTAACAGCACCCTGTCCAAAATGACCGACTGCATGACCCCCCTGCCCCAGGTGCTGATCGGCGGACGGGTTTCCGAACGGGTGGATCTGGACAGCATCCCGGAAGTGGCCGCCTGCCAACAGGCCATCGAAGACAAACTGGGGGACGACGGCCGCATTTTAGTGCGCTATTCCGGCACCGAGCCGCTGGTGCGGGTGATGCTGGAAGGGCAAAACGAGGCCGAAATCAAAAAACTGGCCAAAGAGATGCTGGACACCATTCTCGCGCATGTGGGCGAAGACCGGCCCAAGGCCAAAAGCGGAGGTAGTTAATGAAACCTGCGCAAAAAACGGTGCTGCTTGCCGCGCTGGCAATCGTTGTCATGTGGGGCGCAGCCCCCGCCCAGGCAGCGGAAGAGACCACCCCGTACGATACCGTGGTCGCCACCAGCCATAACGTCACTGGTGCCGAAACCGCCGCCGAGTCGTGCATCGGCTGCCACCTGCCGGAAGAACAAGCCGATCTGACCGAAGAGGAAAAACTGCTGTCCATCCAGCCCATGTGGGGCGGCGGCACGGTGGACGGCACGTTTCTGGTGGGGACAGACCCGATGAACGGCGATACCACCCAGTCGTGCCTGTCGTGCCACGACGGGGTGCTGGCCAAGGGGGTTACCCAGCCGGATACCGAGGTGATCCCGGAAAAAGGCGGCAGCAACCACCCGGACCATCCGGTGCAGATCACCTATCCGCGCAACGAGGCGGGAACATTCGTGGTGGCCACGCCCCTGCCCCAGAACCGCCAGTTCTTTTCCATCCCCGATATTGCGGGCGGCGCACTGCTGATGCCCACCGGCCCCACCTCTCCCCATCAAAACCTTGCCGATATGGACGAAGCCCACCGGATCGCCAATGCGGTCCGCAGCCGGGACGGCAAGCTGCACTGCGAAAGCTGCCACAATCCCCACGACAACACGGTGGCTCCGTATCTGCGCCAGATGCCGCCGAACTTATGCCTGGTTTGCCACGACAAGTAAAGGCGGCGGATATCACGGCACCTGCTTCGTTGCCGCTCGGGAAAAAATCCTCAACGTAGCGTCGCTACGCCTCCGGTTTTTGCCCTTCACGCGCCTTGCATCTGCCGCAATCTCCACCGCCTTTATGGTTTTTATTATGGGGGATTCCAATATGCTGACTCGATGCCGCCTTACAGGTGCCCGGTTGTGGAAGTGGGCCATCGTGTGGCTGTGCGCGATGGGGGTGATGATGGCTGGCAGCCTGCCTGCTTCCGCCATGATAATTTTCAACCAACCCATATTGCCGCCAACAACAAGCGGGCACCCCTTCATCGCAGTCGGCACCCTGCACCGCGGAAGTGATCAAGTGATCGAGTTTCGGGTTCAGGAGTCTATCAAGGGGGAAATGTCGGGTAATTACCAAATTGTCTCTCAGGGCCACCAGCATGACCCCTCGAGGTGGGCTGCCCATTATCAGGACGGAGAGCGGTTGGTCCTGTTGGCAGATGATGTGGTGGAAAACAAAATTTACAAAACCAATAAGTTCCTGGTCTTGCCGAGTTCCACGGGGGAGCCCCAGATAGTCTTATTTCCCGATCTTAAAGTGGATGCGGTGGAGGAAGCCACCCGGGCACTGGTCGCTCTGGAGCAGGCAAAAAGTGCCGAAGCGGCACACACCGTCTTCCGTAAAATGGTCACGTCACCCACCCCTTTCGTCCGGTATATGACGTGTTGGGTTCAGGTACCCCAAACCCTCGTCGACATACTGCCAGATGTATATGACCGGCATATGGCAAATATAGCCTACATATTACCGTTGCTGAACGATCCAAACCTTCATGCGCAAGGTTGCGTCGTCCGTAGACTCCTCAGAGCCTTGCCACACAGTGTGTCCATCGTAGCCGCAATCCGCGTACTGAATACTTCACCGACCCTACAGGGCAGGACTATTTATTACGCCACTCAGCAAATATTATCCAAGGCGAGTGAAAATGATCTTCCCCGCCCGAGAATTACTCATGAAAAGAAAGCTCCTGAACTGACCGTTCTGCTGACTGAATGGTGGTCGGAAAACCGTGCCAGCATGCTGGCAGAGGATGGCGAAAAACTGATCCCCGCCCTCGAATCAAACAGCCCGGTCGCCCGCTGGTATGCGGTGACGTTACTGACGGAAATGGCAGGCACCGACCACGGCTTTGACCCGAACGCCAGCAAGAAAAAACGCGCCAAGGGCGTCGCCCGCTGGCAGGCGTGGCTTGAGGAGCTTCAGGAGCAAGCCGCCGCACAAGCGGTCCAATAGCCCCCCCCCTCTTTTTTATCTTTCCCCATAGCCACCCGCCCCGCCATTCTGCTACCTTCCCCCCTCGGGTCGTGACCGGTTTGAGACACCCACTCACCAGACGCAAGGGGCATGCGGCACTACCTGATCCTCACCATTGCGATTGTCTTTGCCGCAGGGCTTTCCCTGTCCGAGGCGTACAGCTATTTTCCCGTCGTCACATCCGTCGTGATCGGGTTGATCGGTCTGTTTGCAGCAGGCCGCGGGCGGGCCGCCCACGGGCTGTATGCGCTGCTGCTGGTTTCTGTGCTGTACGGCCAGTTTCACTACTGGCATGTGCCCAGTGACAACATCGGGCACCTGAACGGCCAGCGCCTGGCCGTCACCTTGATGGTGGCGGAGTTGCCGGAAACCACCGGCAGCAAATCCCGTTTTATCGCTCAGGCCGTTGCCACTGGATCAGGTGATCAGATGCGCCCGGCCTCGGGCCGCGTGCGGGTAAATCACTATCTGAACAAGGGAGAGCCGCCGCTCACCTACGGCGACCGGTTTACCGCCACCGTCACCCTGCGTCCCATTACTGGGCTGAACAATCCCGGCGGCTTCGACTATGCCGCCTATATGTGGCGGCAGGGCATCCACAGCCGCATCAGCCTGTCACGCAAAACAGAAGTGGTCCGGGAAGGGGCATCCAGTCTTGCCGGGTTCGCTTTCATCCACGACTGGCGTTCCCGCATGAAAACCGCCATTCACGCCGCCCTGCCGCCGGAGGCCGCATCGCTGGTGACCGCGCTGGCCATTGGCGATGCCAGAGGGGTGTCCCAATCGCTGCGGGAGCGGTTTCAGGCAGCGGGGCTGGCCCATGTGCTGGCCATCTCCGGCACCCACCTGGGGCTGGTGGCGGGAGTGGTGTTTATGCTGGTGCGGGGATTGATTACCGTGCTGCCGTATTCGATTTTGGTGCGCCTGACTGCCCGCATCACCCCCCGGCAGATCGCGGGGGTTTTCTCCCTTGTGGCCGTCACCGGCTACGCCCTGCTCTCCGGCGGCCACACCCCCACCCTGCGGGCGCTGGTGATGGTGTGGCTGGTCATGCTGGCGCTGCTTGCAAGAAGAGATGCCCACGCCCCCACCGGGCTGGGGCTGGCGGCGATTTTGATTTTGCTGGCCGATCCGGGAGCGCTGGGCACCGCCTCGTTCCAGCTTTCGTTTGCGGCGGTGCTGGCCATTTTGCTGGTACTGCCGCCGCTGCTGGAAAAGCTGACCGAACCGGATCAGCGCATCCGGCGCTGGGCGGTGGGGTCCGTGGGCGTTACCGTAGCGGCGGGGCTTGCCACCGCGCCGTTGGTGGCGTTTCATTTCGGGCAGGTGGCCTGGCCCGGATTTTTTGCCAATCTGGTGCTACTGCCCATATTGGGGTTTGTGCTGCTGCCGGTATTTCTGGTTTCTGCCGTGCTTAGCCCCGCCTTCGGCACCCTGCCTTTTTCCGAGTGGGTAGAGACGCTGTCCGCGGGCTTCATCTCCGGGGCCGATTTTTTTGCCACGTGGCCCGCCGCCCTCACCCATGTGCCGTCGCCGCCCTTGATGCTGGTGGCGGGCACCTACGCCGTGGCCGTGCTGCTGCTTCTGGGACGGGGCCGGGCAGACACCAGAGCGGCGCTCACCGGGGCCATCATCCTGCCCGTGGTCTGGCTGCTGGCCCTGCACCCCACGCCCGCCACGGGTGAATTGAAAGTCACCTTTCTGGATGTGGCGCAGGGCGACAGCACCATCATCACCGGCCCCGACGGGGCTACCCTGGTGATCGACGGCGGCACCCGCGTGGGCCGGTTCGATCTGGGGCGGCTGGCGGTGGCCCCGTACCTGTGGCAACAGGGCATCGACCGTCCGGCGCTGCTGGCCACCCACCCGCAGATCGATCATCAGGGAGGGCTTTCCTACGTGGCCGAACGCTTTGCCACGGCAGGCGTCTATACCAACGGCGTGCGCCGCCGTGGCACCCGTTTTGACGACGTCTTTCACGCCACGTTAAAGGCGCAGCAGTCCCACGCCCAAACCGTTCACAAAGGCAGCGATTTTGCCCCCCTGCCGGGGGTCGCCACCGTCGTGCTGCACCCGGCCCAAAACAGCCTGGAAAGCCTGTCGGAAAACGACCGGTCGGTAGTGCTGCGGCTGCAGTACGGCAACCACTCATTCCTGTTTGCCGGAGATATCGAACAGGCGGCGGAAGACGAGCTGGTGCGTACCGGGGAAACCCTTGCCGCCACGGTGCTCAAGGTACCCCACCACGGATCGTCGAGTTCCAGCACCGATGCGTTTCTGACCCGGGTCGCCCCCCGTCTGGCAGTCATCAGCGCGGGGCCGGGCAACCCGTATCGCCACCCCCACAAAAAGGTGCAGGATGCATACAAAAAACACGGCATCCCCACCCATGTCACCGCGTCGGACGGGGCGGTCATGATGACCTCCGACGGCATCCACCTGAAGGTCGTCACCGCCCGTGAGTTACGTATGGCGCGGCTGGCCCCGTGGGCAGGGCTGCCTCTGGCCGGGGAGTACCGGAACGGTGTGCGGCTGCTGGCCCCCGGCAGCCTGTGGCGGCAAGCGCCACTTTAAGGGCACCTCTAAAAACCGTCGTGAGCGGTTCGAGTGCAAGGCGGACGGAGCGCAGAACCCGAGACATATCATGTGATAGGCGAGGGGCAAGAGCACCGCCCAACGCAGCAATCGGACTGCTCACGACGGTTTTTAGTGGTGCCCCCTGGAAGCCGCCCGCGACTCGAAGGGGGTCTGCTACAATATCTGGCTGCTTAGGACGCGCCATCACGGCGATGAGTTCCCTGACTGACCATCTGTTTACAAAAATACGTTGCTGCTTACAAAAACACCTTGAGTTCCCACACCCAATCACATCACGAACGCCGCTCTTTCGGGGGCGTCATCAAGGCCATGCTGACGGCCCCGGTCATTTTTTCCCTGCGCATCATGCCGTGGCGCATGCGCCGTGGGCTGGCCCACTGGATCGGTACGCTGGCGGCGAAACGGCACGCCAAAAGGCGGCAGGCGGCGCAGATCAACCTGGACCTGGCGTTCGGCGACAGCATGACCGCCGCTCGCAAGCAAGAGGTGGCATTAAAGAGCTTTCAGAATTTCGGCGAATGCCTGTTCGATGCATTTGCCCTGATCCCCCGCCTGACCCACGACAACTGGCGCGACATGCTCCACATACCCGAGGAAGACCTGATCGCCTTTCGCGAGCACTTGAAGAAGGGCAACGGCGCGCTGGTCATGTTTTCCCACTACGGCAACTGGGAACTCATGGGCGCCGCCATGTCGTTCATGGACCTGGCTCCGATCAACGCCGTGGCCAAGCGCCAGTCGGCCTGGGCCAACCCGTTTATCGAACGCCTGCGCACCGTCACCGGCAATCGTGTGATTTACAAGGAAGGGGCCGTGCGCAAGACCCTGACGGCGCTGAAGCGCGGCGAGATCGTCGGCCTTGCCATCGACCAGAATTTTTCCCAGGGGATTTTCGTACCGTTTTTCGGCATCGAGGCGGGCACCGCCGATACCCTGGCCGCCCTGTCGCGCGCAAGCGGCGCACCCATCATCGCTTTTTCCTGCATGCCCAACGGCGACGGCACCTACATCGGCCACTTTTTGCCCGCCATCCATGCGCACCGCACCAAAGACAAGGCCGCCGATATCCGGGACACCACCCAAAAGTGTCTGGAAACTCTGGAACAGATGATCATCGAACACCCGGAAATGTGGCTGTGGAGCCACAAACGCTGGAAAAGCCGCCCGCCCGACGAGCAGCCCAAGCGTGATCTGTACAACCAGAATCCCAAGCAAAACTCCAAATCCATGTCCCACCGCGCATAAGGACCAAAATGACCCCGACCCTGTACTGGAAAGACGGCAACGTGGAAATGCTGGATCAAACCCGGCTGCCCATCGAAGTCACCTACAACACCTGCGCGGATGCCGAAACCGTGGCCAAAGGCATCAAGGATCTGTGGGTGCGCGGCGCCCCCGCCATCGGTGTGGCCGCCGCCATGGGCATGGCCCTGGGGGCAAAAAACCTGCCGGAAGACAATCATAATGCATTTGCTACGGAACTGAAAAAAGTGGGCGACATGCTCATTTCGCAACGCCCCACCGCCGTCAATCTGTCGTGGGCGGTGGGGCGCATGCTGGCGTTTGTGGAGGCGCACAAGGCCGAGCCGGTGGCCACCCTCAAAACCATGCTGGTGGACGAGTCGCAAACCATGCTGGACGACGACATCGCCACCTGCAAGGCCATCGGTAAAAGCGGCGCGCATCTGCTGCCCGACGGCGGCGTGCTCACCCACTGCAACGCCGGAGCCCTGGCCACCGCCGGCTACGGCACCGCCCTGGGCGTCATTCGCGGCGCGGTGGAAGCCGGGCGCACCCTGATGGCCTATGCCGACGAAACCCGCCCGGTGCTGCAAGGGGCAAGGCTGACCGCGTGGGAGTTGATGCAAGATAACATCGACGTGACCCTGATCACCGACAACATGGCCGCCTACGTCATGCAGCAGGGGATGATCCAGTCGGTGGTGGTGGGGGCCGACCGCATCGCCAGAAACGGCGACGCCGCCAACAAGATCGGCACCTACGGCGTGGCCCTGCTGGCCAAGGCCCACAACATTCCGTTTTATGTGGCCGCGCCCCTGTCCACGGTGGATTTTGACATGGCCAGCGGCGATCTGATCCCCATCGAACAGCGGGACGGCACCGAAATCACCCATGTATTCGGGCAAACTCAAATTGCCCCCGATGGGGTCAAAACCTTTAACCCCGCTTTCGATGTCACCCCGGCCAGCCTGATCCGCGCCATCGTCACCGAACGCGGGGCCGTGGCCCCTGCCGACCTGTGGCGCCTGCAGGATCCGGACGTGGACCCGGAACCGTATCTGGTGCGGTAGCCTCGCATTGAAGATAAAGGACGCCACGTTTATTTCCGGTGCGGTCTCCCCGGCCGGGTACCCCAAGGCGGAACTCCCCGAAGTGGCGTTCGTGGGCCGCTCCAACGTGGGCAAGTCCACCCTCATCAACGCGCTCTTAAATCGCAAAAAACTGGCCCGCACCAGCAGCACGCCGGGCAAGACCCGGGAGATCAATTTTTTCCTCATCAACGACCGCTTTCATGTGGTCGATCTGCCCGGCTATGGCTTCGCAAAAGTGCCGCTCTCGGAAAAAAACAAATGGCGGGAGCGCATCGAAACCTATCTGAAAAACCGGAAACAGCTCAAGCTGGTGGTGGTGCTGATGGATATCCGCCATAAACCCAGCGAGCAGGACCATCTGATGGTGGACTGGCTGGCCCACTACGAGCGCCCGGTTTTAGTTGCCGCAACCAAGGCCGACAAGCTCAGCCGCAGCGCCCGCGCCAAGGCGGTGCAAAGCCTCACCAAAGAGATCGGCCTGCCCCCCGTCCGGGTATCGGCCAAAGATCGGGAAGGGCTGGACGAGCTGTGGCGGCATGTCACCAAGGCGCTGTTTCCCTCTTGATGATGCGGACCCAATGTGCCGGAGTCCGGCCATGATGCGTATTGACCGGTACCTGCTGCGCGAATTGACCACGCCGTTTTTGCTCGGCCTGTTTGCGCTCACCACGCTTTTTCTGATCAACCAGTTCGCGCGTCTGGCTCAGTTGTTTGTGGGCCGGGGCATATCGCTGGAGGTGCTGGGCAAGCTGCTGTGGGTGCTGATACCGCCTTTTCTCATGGCCACCCTGCCTGCCGCCATGCTGTTGGCCGGGGTGGCGGCGTTCTCCCGACTGTCCGCCGATAGCGAGTTGATCGCCCTGCGGGCCGCAGGGGTTTCCTTTTTCCGGCTGATGCGGCCGGTGCTGTTGTTTTCGCTGGTGGTCGCAACCCTCACCATCACCCTGGGGGTCACCTCGGAGCCGTGGGGCAAGGGCAAGCTCAAGCACCTGGCCATGGAAACCATCCGCACCCATACCGGGGCCGCCATCGTGGAGGGCCAGTTCAACAACCTGTTTGGCGATGTGATCGTCTATGCCGACAAGGTGTCGCCGTCGGGCCGCATGACCGGCATTTTGATCTCGGACGAGCGCGACCCGGACCGACCGCTGCTGGTGACCGCCCAGGAGGGGGAACTGTTTAGAAATACCGAAGGGGAATACCTGGGTTTCCGGCTTGCCGCCGGGGAAATTCACCGTTCCGGGGAAGTGGTGCAACGCATCCGTTTTCGGGAATACGACATCAAGCTGCACCTGAACGAGGAGAGCGGCGAAATCTTTCCCACCGTCGCCGATCTGGAAAATGAACTGGCGCGCCGTCGGGCTGCCGGGGAACCCATTGGCCGGATTTTGCAACTGTGGCTGGACCGCACCCGCAACATCACGTTTGGCGTGGCCTGCTTTATTTTTGGGCTGTTGGGACCCGCCTTAAGCATCCAGGCCGTGCGCACAGGGCGGGCCGGCGGATTCGTCAAGGGGCTGCTGGTGATCCTGGCGTACTATGCCGTCATGAGTATTGCCCAGGCACTGGTGGTGGATGAAAAGCTGCCGGTCATGGTGGGCGCGTGGACGCCCAACGTGCTGTTTGCCATCGTGTGCGCCTATGTGCTGATACGGACCCACGCCGAAAAGCCCCTATGGCCACGGTTCGGCACGGGGGGGGTCCGATGAGCACCCTGGCCCTGTACCTGATCGGCGCCCAACTTCGGCCGCTGCTGTTGACCCTGCTTGCGCTCACCGGGCTGATATTCTCGCTGGATATCATGCAAAACATGCGGCGCATGCTGGAGCAAAACGCCACCATCGGCCAGATGCTCCAGTACTTCCTGCTGTCCCTGCCCGAAAATATAGTGGAAATCACCCCGTTTGCCCTGTTGATCGCCACCGTGGTGGGGCTGGGCGGGCTTTCCGGCCGCTCCGAGATTACCGCCATGCGCGCGGCGGGCATCAGCGTCCTCAAGCTGGTGGTGCCCATGCTGGGGGTCGGGCTTGCAGTGAGTGTGCTGCTGGTCTGGGTCTCCCTTTCGGCGGTGCCCCATGCCGCTGCCATGTCGGAGCGGATCATGGCCCACCTGCTGTACCCGGAAGATGGGGGCGACGCCCTGTTTACCTACGACCGGGTGTGGCTGCGCAACGGCCCCAACACCTTTTACGGTATCCGCACCGCCGACCCGTCCGCGGGCACCCTGTGGGGTATTCGCATTATCGAACGGAACGATCAGGGCGGCGTGGCCACACTGACCACCGCCGAACGCATGGTGTGGGAAGACGACGCGTGGCACCTGGAAAACGCGCAGATATTCAAGGAGACGTCCGCAGGCCCCACACTCACCCACCACGACCGTGCCCCCACACCGTTCGCCCGCGCGCCAGCCGCTCTGGGAGAGGTGGGATTACAGCCGGAAGCGCTGGGGACCAGCCGGTTAAAAAGATACATTCGCAGGCTAAAAGCCGACGGTCACGACGCCTCCCCCTACCAGATGGAAATGGCCCGGCGGCTGGCGTTTCCGTTTACCGCATTGAGTATGGTGCTGGTGGCCATTCCCCACGGTCTGTCCCGCCCGCGCACCCACACGACGGCAAAAGGGATCGGCACCTGCCTGATTATCGCCCTGTGCTACTGGATTCTCTATTCCCTGGCCCTGGCGCTCGGCCGCGCCGACCTGTTGTCCGCCACTTGGGCCGCGTGGCTGCCGGTGGCGGTCTTTGCCGCATACGGCACCCATCGACTGCTATCGATACCGGAGTAATCGTCCGAGAAAGTGCTCCGATGAGGAATTTATTCACAAGACGCTTCCCGGCGTGGCCCGGATGGGCGCTTGCCATGGTGCTGGTGCTGCTGTGGCCCCATGCCGCCACGGCGGCATCTGGCGGCAAGGGTGCCCGGGTGGGGACCGAGGCGACGATACACATCGCCATCACCAAAGACCCCGACACCGCCGCATTGACCGAACAACTGGCAAAGGAAATCCGCCGGGCACTCGGACGCGCCCACTACCTGAAAGGACGGCTGCGGGTGCAGATGATTGACCCGATGGAAGGGCCGTCCGCCTCCCTGCCGTCGGAATCCATGCTCCAGTCCGCCCGGGACGCCACCTTTTTGCTGTGGGGTGTGCCCAACCGTGCAGGCGGCCTTTCCCTGTTTGTGGCACACATGTACGCACTGCCCCCGGCGTATCAATCCTTGCAGGCGGAAGGGTCGGGTCCCATCGTTCCGATCGTACACCGGCTGCCCGACTTCCATGCGGACGACCCGGTGCAGACGGTCTATGCGCTGCTGGGTATCAGCTATATCCGCCAGGGCAACTACAAGGCGGCGTTGCAGGTGCTATCGGCCCTGAACGAGACCCCTGACCTGGCCCCCGCAGCCCGCTACCCGACGGTGTTTTTTATTGCCCTGTCCGAACTGCTCATCGGTCTGGCGGGCGATGATGCCAAGCAGGTCGATCAGGCGCTCTACCACTTCGGAGCCATCGAAACCGTGGCCGCCAAGGTAAAAAACGCCCATCTGCTGGGGGCCACGCTGGTCAATATGGGGCTGGCGCTGCAACTGCACCCGCAACGTCAAGGGCCGGTGGCCCGGGGACTGGCGATTGCCGCGTTTGAGTCGGCGCTGTCGTATTACACCGCCGCAAGCACCCCCATCATCCACGCCCGCATCATGCACCAACTGGCCACCGCCGAGCAGCGCATGCCGCTCACCCGCGACGGCTACCACCTGCACCGGGCTATCACGGCCTACAAACGGGCATTGCGCGTCTGGAGTCCCGATACCTTTCCCGAGGCGTTCCGCAGCGCCCTGCACAACATGGCCCTGTGTTTCCAGCGCCTGCCGGTGGGCGACCGCAAACAAAACCTGGGCAACGCCATCCGCCTGTACCGGCAAATCCTGTCCATGCCCCAGTTAAAACACCGGCCCGATCTGGTGGCCGCCACGTTCGGCAACCTGGGGCAGGCGTATCAGTCGCTGCCCCACGATCCCACCGGTGCCAGTACCTGGCGCGCCATCGCCGCCTACCAGGAGGCCTTGCGCTACTGGGACCAAACGCGCGACCCGCAGCAGTTTGCCCGTATCCACCAGTTGGCGGGCATGGCATTTCAGCTCGCCCCCACGGGAGATCGTCGGGAAAACCTGCTCCAGGCCATCCGTCATTACGATCAGGCGCTACGGGTGATCACCAAAAAAAAACAGCCGATGCAATGGGGGTTGATCCAGATCAAGCGCGGCGTACTGTTTTCCATCCTGCCCGCGCCGGGGGTAAAAACCTCTTTGCTGCACGCCAGACAGGCGTTTGAACTGGCGCTCACGGTGGTGACCGCAGATAACCTTCCCTATTACCACGCCAAAGTGGTAAAAAACCTGGAACAGGTCAACGCCCGCCTGGAAGAGGCCGACAGGTGAACACATCAACCGCCCGGATCGGAAATGTCCGGGCCGAAAATAACCAAAGGATTTTTCATGCCACTGGATGACGCCCTGCGCGAAGTGCTGGTCTGCCCCGGATGCAAAGGGGCACTGGAGTACAAAACCGACCCGGAGTCGCTCACCTGTGCCGCCTGCAAGCTGCGCTATCCGGTGGAAGATGGCATCCCGGTCATGCTGGTGGACGAAGCGGAAAAACTGTAACACCCGCCCGACTTACAAAAAAAGGGGTATATTTGAGCGGGATCGGATTTTGCCCGATGAGTATGGTTTCGCCTGCGGGAACACCCGTTTCCGGGCAATAAGGAGTCTCCATGTCGAAGGTTGGCGTATTGACCGGTGGGGGGGACTGTCCGGGGCTGAACGCGGTCATTCGTGCCGTGGTCAAAACCGCAGAAAAAAAATACGGCTGGGAAGTGCTGGGTATCGAGGACAGCTTTGAAGGGCTGATCCTGCCGGGCAAAACCCGCCCGATGACCTCGTACACCATCCGCGGCATCCTGCCCATGGGCGGCACCATCCTGCACAGTTCCAACAAGGCCAACCCGTTTGAATACACCGTCGAAGTCGCGGGCGAATCCGTGGTGCAGGACGTCAGCAAGGACGTGCTGGAACGGTGCCGGGAACTGGAGCTGGACGGGCTGGTGGCCATCGGCGGAGACGGCACCAACCGCATTGCCAACCGCCTGTTTGAAATGGGTCTGCCGGTGGTGGGGGTCCCCAAAACCATCGACAACGACCTGCGGGCCACCGACGTCACCTTTGGTTTCAATTCGGCTGTCACCACCGCCATGGAGGCGCTGGACAAGCTGCACACCACCGCCGCCAGCCACCATCGGGTGATCGTGGTGGAGGTGATGGGCCGCTACACCGGCTGGATCGCCATGGAGTCCGGCCTGGCCGGCGGGGCCGACGTGATCCTGATTCCGGAAATTCCGTTCAACATGGAAACGGTGTGCAAAAAAATTCGTGACCGGGCGGAGCAGGGCAGCGGCTTTTCCATTGTGGTGGTGGCCGAGGGAGCCAAACCCGAAGGCGGTGACGTGAGCGTTGTCTCTGTGGGCGGCAAGGGCAAGGGCAAGGAACGGCTGGGCGGCGTGGGCGATCGGGTGGGTGAGCAGATTGGCATATGCTCCGGCATGGACGTGCGCGTCACCGTGCTCGGGCACATCCAGCGCGGCGGCTCTCCCACCGCTTACGACCGCAATCTGGCCACCCGCTTCGGCGCCAAGGCCATGGCCCTGATCACCCAGAAAAAATTCGGCCAGATGGTCTGCCTGAAAGGGCAGGAGGTCACCTCGGTGCCCATTGCCGAAGCCATCACCGATTACAAGTGGGTACCGCTCGACTCCGGCGTGGTACTCACCGCCGAGGCCATCGGAATTTGTCTGGGGCGCTAATGTTTTTTTGTGAGGCTCCGATTAAATAAATCAGAGGGTCTGTCCCGTGAGAGGGGCGGCAAAACAATTTTTCTGGTTTTTGTACACAGCATGTTGTCTGTGATGGAGAGTGGGACATGATTCAATCTATTGTGCGTACGATACTGGTCGCCGCGCTGCTGGTGGCCGCAATGTCCGTGCCGGTACGGGCGGCTGGGAACGATCTGGTCCTCGATCCAAGCATCCTGCAGGTCGAATTCGACAACCTGGCCGAGGAAGTAGGTGCCGCCCTCGCCTACAACCCGCTGGCACCCACCGCGCCGGAAGGGCTTTTGGGCTTTGATCTGGGCCTGTCCGTGTCCACCATCAAGATCGACGGCGCCCTGTGGGACCTGGTCGTGAGCGACGGCGCCGCACCGTCCTCTCTGATCGTACCCCGGCTGCACGCCAGAAAAGGGCTGCCGCTCGGCATCGACGTGGCCGTTTCATATGTCAGCGTCCCCACCACCAATATCAGTGTGCTGGGCGGCGAAATTCGCAAGTCCCTCATCAGTGGCGGCATGCTTTCCCCGTCCGTCGGCGTGACCGTTCACGGCAGCAAGCTGTCCGGGGTCGACGACCTGGATGTGACCACCTACGGCGTGGGCCTTGGCGTCAGCAAGGGCTTTGTGCTGGTCACCCCGTATGCGGGCATCGATCAGGTGTTCTACAAGATGAGCGAGAATGTCGCCGCCATCACCCTGGCTGAAGCGTCCGACTCGTTTACCCGCTATCACGTGGGTGCCAAGTTCTCCCTGGGGCTCCTCAAGCTGACCGGCCAGGCCGACTTTGGCGCGGCAACCACCTATTCCATGAAACTGAGCGTCGGGCTGTAATCCCACTGTAGTCCCGCCGTCATTCGGACCCGCTTCCCGGCTTGCCGGGGGGCGGGTCCGTTCATTGACAGAGGCACCTCCCCGCCCGTAAAATTAGCTGGTTCCGGCATTTTTACCCAACAGCGGACGCACTGTTTTAACCGGTGTCCACCCCGCACCTGACGCATCATGATGGCCCAACCTGTTCCAGCTATATCCGCAAGCGACGAAGCGGACGTGCTTTTCGCCCGTATCGACCCGAACCGTCTGCCCGCCCATGTGGCCCTCGTCATGGACGGCAACGGCCGCTGGGCCAAGGCCCGCGGCAGCGGTCGCATCGAAGGCCACCGGGCAGGCATCCAGAGCGTGCGGGAAACCGTCACCACCTGCCGCGAGTTGGGGATCAAGGTACTCACCCTGTATGCCTTTTCCAACGAAAACTGGCACCGGCCCCGCCTGGAAGTGCGGGCGCTGATGCGCTTTCTGGATGAATATCTGCTGCGCGAGCTGGACACCCTCACCGAAAACGACATCAAACTTGCCACCATCGGCCGGGTGGAGCGTCTGCCGTCCCACGTGCAGGAAACCCTGGAGCGGGTGAAAGAAAAAACCAAAGATCATGAATCCATGACCCTGGTGCTGGCCCTCAACTACGGCGGGCGCACCGAGATCGTAGATGCTGCGCGCCGGGCCGCCGCCGCGATCTCTGCGGGCGAAATCACCCCGGACGACCTGACCGAAGAGCGATTCACAAGCTATCTGGATACTGCGGGCCTGCCCGACCCGGACCTGATGATCCGCACCAGCGGCGAAGTTCGCATCAGCAACTACCTGCTGTGGCAGATGGCCTATACGGAATTTCACTTCACCCCCACCCTGTGGCCCGACTTCAGAAAGGACAGCCTGTACCGGGCGATCCTCGACTATCAAAGCCGGGAACGCCGCTTCGGACTGACCGGAGAGCAGGCCACCGCACGGGCGGGGCAAGGCCGGTAGCGACACACCGTGCTCGGTAAAGACCGGCTGATTACCGCCGCCATCGCCCTGCCCATTCTGGCGGGTGGCATCCTGTTTTTGCCGCCTGCGGCCTTTGCCGTGCTGTTGGGGCTGGTGGCCGCCGTCGGCCAGTGGGAATTCTACCGCTTCCACTTCAAGGACGGGCTGCCGCCGTTTGCCTGGCTCGGGTGCGCGGCCGGTGTGGGCGTGGTCTATGCCGCCATCGAACAGGAACCGCTGCTGGGGGTGGCGGTCGGCTGCCTGGTGGCGCTGACCGGCACCCTGTTTTCCAGACAGCCACTGCCCCAGCGGACGATTGATGCCGGGATGGTGTTATGCGGACTGCTGTATGTGGCCGTGCTGCTGTCGTTCATGGGGCTGTTGCGGGAAGCCGATACAGGCGGGCGCTGGCTGTTCTATCTGCTGCTCATCACCTGGGCCGGGGATGCCATGGCCTATTACGTGGGGCGCACCATCGGCAGGCTGCCGCTGACCCAAATCAGCCCGAAAAAAACCGTGGAAGGCACCATCGGCGGTATTGCCGCATGCGTTGCGGCCGCCTATCTGGGATCGGCACTTATGCCTTCTGCCATGAACGGGTGGGACCCGTTGTGGATTGGCCTGCTGCTGGGCGTGATGGCCCTGCTGGGCGATCTGGTGGAATCGACCTTCAAGCGCGGGGCGGGGGTGAAGGACTCCAGCAACCTGATTCCCGCCCACGGCGGCATGCTGGATAAACTGGACGCCTTTCTGTTCACCGGTCCCGCCCTCTATTTTTATCTGCACCTGTTCGTATGGAGCCGGGGGGCGATCTAAGTGAGCCGTAAGCGCATCACCCTGCTCGGGGCCACCGGCTCCATCGGCGCCAGCACCCTTGATGTGGTACGTCGCCACCCGGATCGCTTTCAGATCGTCGGCCTGGCGGCCCACGGCAGCGACGCCGCCATGTTCGAGCTGGTACAGGAATTTACCCCCGAAACCGTGGCCATGGGCGATCCCCAGGCCGCCACGCGACTGGCAAAAAAACTGGGCAAGAGTGCTCCCACGGTACTGTCCGGACCGGACGGGGTGACGGAACTGGCCACCATCAACGTGGATATGGTCATTGCCGGAATCGTGGGGGCCGCCGGAGTGCACTCCACCTTTGCCGCCGTGCGCGCGGGCAACCACGTGGGGCTGGCCAACAAGGAATCGCTGGTCATGACCGGTGCCCTGTTGATGGACGAGGTGGCCCGCCACGGGGTGACCCTCATCCCCATCGACAGCGAACACTCGGCCATCTTTCAGTGTCTGCAAGCAGGCCGCAGGGAAGAACTGGACCACATCATCCTCACCGCCTCCGGCGGGCCGTTCCGTCAATATTCCGCAAAACAGCTGGACCTGGTCACCCCGGAAGCCGCCTCCAACCACCCCAACTGGGACATGGGGGCAAAAATTACCGTCGATTCCGCCACCATGATGAACAAGGGGCTGGAGGCCATCGAAGCCCGCTGGCTGTTCGACCTGGCCCCGGACGATATTCGCGTGCTGGTGCATCCCCAGAGCATCATCCACTCCATGGTGGCCTACCACGACGGCAGCGTCATGGCGCAACTGGGGGTGCCCGACATGCGTACCCCCATCGCCTATGCCATGGGGTACCCGGAACGGGTGCCGCTGGACATCCCCGCGCCCGACTTTGCGGGGCTGGGGTCGCTCACCTTTGAAGCCCCCGACATGGTGCGCTTTGCCTGTCTGCAGTTGGCGTTTGACGCCGCCGCCACCTGCGGCACCCTGCCCGCCGTGTTAAACGCCGCCAACGAGGTGGCCGTGGCCCGCTTTCTGGCCGGTGAAATTGGCTTTACCGATATTCCCAGGCTGGTGCAGGCCGCCATGGACGCACACGAGGGCCGCCCGCTCACGTCCCTGACCCAAGCCCTGGCCGCCGACACCTGGGCCAGAGCGCAGGCGGCTGCATGGCGCAGGCAGGAAGAGCAGGCCGGGGGCGCGGCCCGGTGAATCCCGCCGAACGCATCGACCTGACCCAATCCCTGTTGGCCACGGTGCGCATTGCCAGCCTGTCCACCCTGGGACCCGACGGGCCGTTCTGCTCCATGGCCCCGTTTGCGTTTGACGCGGAAAAACCGGCGTTCTATCTGCACCTGAGCCGCATGGCCCGGCACACTCGCAATGTGGAGGCCGATCCGCGCGTATCGATTCTGGTGTGCGACACGGACGGGGCCGAAAAAAACCCGCTGGCGCTGGCGCGTGTTACCTGCACCGGCACCGCGACTCCGGTGCCCGATGACCCGTCGGCAAAAAAACATTACCTGAGCCGCTTTCCCGGTGCGAAGCCTATTTTTTCCCTGCCCGACTTTATGCTCTACGCCATCGTTCCCGACACGCTGCGACTGGTGGCCGGGTTCGGCAAGGCATACGACATCTCCCTGGCGGATCTTGCCGACGGACCTTAGCGAGCATTTCTTGCGGAGAACCCGCCCATTCGGCGGAATATGCGATAAAATAAAGACGTGAGCAAAACACGCCACCCAAACATTGACCTGTCGCCCCCTGTTTGCCGGAGCGCCTGCTGATGACAAAGAAGATTCTGGTGCTGCAACAGGTGGCCCACGAAGGGCTGGGGCGCATGTATTCCCTGTTCCGCCGGGCCGGTGCCGCAGAAGAAGTGGTGCCGTGCTATCTGAATACCCGCCTGCCCGACTCTCTGGACCCGTACAGCGCACTGGTGATTCTGGGCGGCCCCATGAGCGTGGCCGATGAACACCGGGACGACATGCGCGTTCAGCAGATCGCCCTGGCCCGGCAGGCCATCGAAACCGACTTTCCCACCCTGGGCATCTGTCTGGGGGCACAGATCATTGCCGCCGCAGCCGGTTCCCGGATTTTTCGGGGCGATACCCCCGAAATTGGCTGGTACGACGTGAACCTGAGCCTGGAAAGCGATAAGGACCCCCTGTTTGCCGGCCTGCCCAACCCCCTGCCAGTTTTCCAGTGGCACGGGGAAGGGTTCGACCTGCCGGGCGGGGCCGTGCATCTGGCCAGTTCCGGGCAGTTTCCCCATCAGGCGTTCCGCATCAGGAACCGGGTCTACGGCTTGCAGTTCCATCTGGAAACCGAGGAGTCCATGGTCAAGGAATGGATCACCGAAAATGCGGATGAACTCAACTCTCTGGGGGATATGATCGACACGGCGGATATGACCAAAGATACCGCCTCCCGCTATGAACACCTGGGAGCCGCCGCCGACATCGTGGTCACCCGCTGGCTGCAACTGGTCACGGACAACCTGCCCACATGAACCGGCCCGTACGCATGCTCGGTACGCTGCTGCTGTCTTTTGCCGTGGCCGGGGTGGTGCTGATTATTGGCCTGGTGGCGGAGCGGGCATCCCGGTTCGATACCGGCGATGGCGGTGCCCGCTGGGAACTGGAAGCCGACCTGTCCCTTTCCGGCTTCGAGATGGATCAGGTGAGTACGGACGGCATCGGTTTCCACATGCAGGCCGACGGGGCAAAACTTGTGGAACTGAACCGGACGCTGCTGGCCGAGGGGCTGCAACTGGTCTTCTTTGAAGACGGGGCGGAAGCGTTGAGTCTGTCCGCCGAGGTCGGCGAAGTGCAACTCGATTCCAACGAAGTGTCCCTGTGGGGCGAGGCCGCGCCCGTCATCCTGACCCTGGCCGAGGGGGTCACGATCCAGTCGCCCGGAATGCACTGGGATCCGAAAAACCGCACCGTTCGCACCCAGGGCGGCGCCACGGTGACGGACGATCGGTTTACCGCACTGGGCCAGGAAGCGATCGCCGATATCGATGCACAAACCGTGCAGCTTGTCGGCGGCGTGGAGGTGGCATGGCAACCGTAGGCCGCACCCGCATCTTTTTTGCCCTGCTGCTGTTTTCGGGACTGATCCTGGCCGTGGGACTAATCCTGGCTGGGGGACCCGCACCCGCCGGGGCGGAAAACACCAATACATCCAGCACCCTGCAAACCAGGGCCGGGACCATCACCATTACCGCCGAGCAGATGTCGTTCTCCCGCACGGAAGGGCGCATCCTGTTTTCCGGCAACGTCAAGGTCGTCAAGAACGGATACACCATGCAGGCGGATCAGGTGACCGTCACCCTGGACGATGAGGGAACCACCAACGGCTCGCGCAATATTCGCAGTATGGTGGCAAGGCAGAACGTGCGCTTTACCTTCGGCGATCGCATCGCCACCGCCGGTCGCGCCGAGTACGACCCGAAGGCAGAGACGGTCGTGCTGACCGAAGCGCCGCGGGTGGAGGACAAGGGCATGGAGGTGACCGGCAAACGCATTATCATCGACCTTGCCACCCAGGAAAGCACGGTCGAGGGCGGCGCATTCACCTTTACCGAGGACTCCTGATGCCGCTGCTGGCCGAAAACCTCAAGAAAAGCTACGGCAAGCGCCCGGTGGTCAAGGATGTCTCGTTTCAGGTTTCCCCCGGTGAGGTGGTGGGCCTGTTGGGGCCCAACGGAGCGGGCAAAACCACCGCGTTTTATACCATCATCGGCCTGATCCGGCCGGATTCCGGTAGCGTGCACCTGGGAGATGAGGACATTTCCCGCCTGCCCATGTATATGCGTGCCAGAAAAGGCATCGGCTACCTGCCCCAGGAGGCCTCCATCTTCCGCAAGATGACCGTGGCCCAGAACCTGGAAGCGGTGCTGGAGGGAACCAGACTAACCGACCGGGAACAGGCCGAACGGTGCGAGCAGTTGCTGGAAGAATTTGGCCTGTCCCACCTGCACAACGCCCGCGCCTACACCCTGTCCGGGGGGGAAAGGCGGCGGGTGGAAATCGCCCGGGCACTGGCCACATCGCCCCGTTATCTACTGCTGGATGAGCCGTTTGCCGGTATCGATCCGATCGCCGTCAGCGATATTCAATCCATCGTCGAACAACTCAAGGAACAGGGCCTGGGCATCCTGATTACCGACCACAACGTGCGCGAAACCTTGCAAATTACAGACCGCGCATACATTATTCACGAAGGCACAATACTTGAATCGGGCACGCCCAAACAGGTGGCGGACAGTGCAAATGTCCGTAGTATCTACCTGGGAGAACGGTTTACACTTTAACTTGAATGGGGAAAATGCCGATATATTGAGCAACCAATTCGCACATGGCCACCACATGGGGTCAAATATTTCTGGATCGTCTGACATCGAATGAAACTTTCTCTCCGACCGATACTGACTCAAAAGCTGGTGATGACGCCCCAGTTGCAGATGGCGATTCGCCTGCTGCAACTATCCCGACAAGAGCTTGAGCAAGCCATTGATCAGGAGATGATGGAAAACCCCACCATGGAGGAGGTCGGGGCGGACGAAGAGACGAGCACGCCGGACGCCTCCCCCACCGACACCCCGCAACCCGACACGCCAACAGACAGCGCCGAGGCCCAGAACGACTCCCAGGCGGATACCGCTGCGGAAGAACTGGGCTACAAGTGGGAAGAATATTTTGCCAACGACATGGGCGACGGGCGCGATTTTGGCGGCGTCAGCAGCGCCCCGGACCAGCTTCCCGGCTACGACCAGACCATCGCCAGCGGCACCACCCTGCTGGACCATCTGGACTGGCAACTGCACCTGACCTCCCTGACGGAAAATCAGGTGCGTATCGGCGAAGAGATTATCGGCAACATCGACGACAACGGCTATCTGCGTGCTGAAGCCGCCGACATCGCGGCTTCCTGCGGGGCAACCGAGGCCGAGGTGGAGCAGGTGCTGGCCGTGGTGCAGGAGTTCGACCCCACCGGGGTGGGTGCCCGCGACTTAAGGGAGTGCCTGCTGATTCAGGTGGAGCAACTGGACCTGCAAGACACCCCCGTCGAAAAGATCATCAGCGATCACCTGGAAGCGCTGGAGCGGCGCAAGTACCAACCCATTGCCCGCGCCCTCAAGATTACCCAGGAAGAGGTGTTTGAAGCCTCCAAGGTAATCGAATGCATGGAGCCGAAGCCCGGTCGCCCGTTCACCAACGCCCACAACTTCACCATCACGCCGGACGTCTATGTGGTGCCCGTCGACGGGGACTATCAGGTGCGCCTGAACGAGGAAGGGATGCCCCGCCTGCGGATCAGCCCCTACTACAAGAAGATGCTGGCCAACCGCGAAAACGCCCCCCCCGAGGCACGCGAATATCTGGACGACAAGCTGCGTTCCGCCCTGTGGATGATCAAGAGCATCGAACAGCGCAACCGTACCATCGTGCGGGTGGCCGAAAGCATCGTGCGCTTCCAGCGGGACTTCTTCGACAACGGGGTCAGTGCCCTGAAGCCGCTGATCCTGAAACAGGTGGCGGACGACATCGAAATGCACGAGTCCACCATCAGCCGCGTGACCACCAACAAGTACATGCACACCCCCCACGGCATCGTGGAGCTGAAATTTTTCTTCAACAGCGGTCTGTCCCGGGTGGGCGGCTACGGCGCGGAAGTCTCGTCGGTGACCGTGCGGGAAATGATTCGGATACTGGTGGCCGAAGAAGATGCGCAAAAGCCGCTCAAGGATCAGGAACTCGTCAAAATTCTGCAGGCCCGGCAGGTGGCCGTGGCCAGGAGAACCGTGGCCAAGTACCGCACCGAGCTCAACATTCCCCCGTCGAACCGGCGCAAACGGCCATTTTGACGGGGCCACACCACGCAAAGGCGGGCCGCAATCTTCCCGCATCGCCGAACCCGGCTCGCGTTGTTATCTCCCGGTTTTCCCGTTGTGGGGAAGGTCGGAAAAAACCCAGCCCATCACCAGCCAATAAGGAGCGTATACCATGCAGGTGGAAATCACAGGACGCCAGATGGATGTCACCCCCGCGCTCAAGGAGTATGTAAAATCCAGAGTCGCCAAAGTGGAAAAGTACGTCCATCGGGATTACGGCATCCGCGTGGTCCTGGAAGTCGATAAACTGCGGCATATCGCGGAAATCATCGTCAACCTGAAAGGCTCCCGGATTACCGCCCGGGAAGAAGGGGAACAAATGTACGCCTCGGTAGACAAGGCCATGGACAAGGTGGAGCAACAGCTCAGGCGCTACAAGGGCAAACACACCAACCACAAGGGCGCCCCGAAGCTGGTGGAAGATTCGATGGAGCCGGAAGATACCGAGTCGGTGACGGCACCGGAAGGATAGTCGTTTTCCCTGGCGCCCACGGTCCCAGTTCGGGGCGCAAAGCGGCCCGAACAGGGCCACGGGGCCCCAAGAACCCAAGGCCGC
>CBDUXI010000004.1:0-86193 GCA_965371175.1 uncultured bacterium | reverse complement strand
AGCGATTGGGCATCGCCCCCGCCCCCCTGCACCGGCGCACGGTCACTCCGGGGAAGCTGGCACGGGCAATTCAAAAAGCAGTGGGCAACCCGGCCATGGAGCAGGCTGCGGATAAAGCGGGAGATCAGTTGGCCGCCGAAGACGGCGTCGCCCGGGCAGTTGCGCTGGTGGAGGCGCTGGAGATTTCCTGTACCGCTTGATCGATCGGACAAGCGGGGTCGTCAGGGGGAATCGGTTTGCAGGTAAAACTCGATCCACGGGCTGCCGCCAATGACCAGCCGGTCGGCAAGACGCATGTGAGCCCGAATATATGCATAAACCGGATCGCCCGGCGGGTAGTGGATGACGCCCCCGGCGCGCGGCCTTCCCCCTCCCGGGTCCGGAAACAGGTACGGTGCGCGCACGAAGCGGAACGCCACCTGCGGGTGCCGCCCGTCCCGGATCATCTGCTCCACCGCGTCCCGCCGCAACGAGGGAGACCGGGCAAGGCCGGTCCACGAGTGATTCAGCGCGGGCCGCAGCCCCGTGAGCACATAGCCTGTGGGCACCTCTTCCATAAAAATGGCCAGATCACCGGGCTGCGTGTAAGCGGCGGCACGGTCGGTGATCCATCCAACCATGTCGCGATACACTTCGTTGGTGCGGATACCGGCTGCGGCACCGGTTTCAATCTCGGCATCCAGCCCGGCAGGCGGCAGGTCAAAATAGGTGAATTTCCAGTCGGCCATGGCCGTTTGCACATAAAACGGGAACAGCAGCGCCACCAGCAGCAGTGCCTGCACCACTCCCCCCGCCTCCCGTATGCCCGGTCTGCCGAGCAGCCACACCGCCAGTGCCACTGCCGCCGGAATCGACATGTAGACGATCGACATGGAACGCCCGTCAGAGGTATTGATGAGCACAAAAGCCAGCACTGCCACCGGCACCAGTGCGGCCAGCACCATGCGCTCATCCCGGTCCAGCCTGACGCCCGCCCGCCGACGCAAAACGACATGTCCGATAAAAAACAGGATAAAGGCGATCAGCAGGCCCGCAAACCACATGGGGGCGTCAAACCAGCCATTCCAGAACGGCGTAATCAGGCCGAACAGACGGCTGTCCATCACCCCGTAAAAGGCCAGGGCCAGCACCACCGCCGCCCCGGCGCGCGCCCGCACCGGCAGGCGCAGCAGGGAAAGGTATGCCCCCAGAAACACCGCCACGCAGGCGATGTACTGCAACCCCACGGTATCCAGCCGCCCGTGCGGTTTTTTTGATTCCAGTTGATAGCCCGCCATGGCCGTCAGGGCATCCACAAACTGGACGTTGTATACGGCTAGAAAAACCCCCCATAAAAACACCCCCGGCAACAGCACCCAGGCCATGTCCCGCACGGTAAACGGAGGACCGTCCGGGTCCAGCACGCGGACCATGGCCCAGTAAATCAGCGGAGCTGCAAGCCCCACCGACAGGGGCAACAGGGAAAATCCGACGCCCCACATGCAGCAACCGGCAGCCACCCACCACAGACGGCGCTTTACACCCGTGCTGTTCAGGCCGAACAGAAAGGCCACCACGTACAGGGTGACAAACAGGTGGGGCCAGGTGTGATAGCTCAGGCTGACCACCATGCCTTTCGGGTCCAGCCCGGTGAAGGCAAACAGCGAAAGCACCCACGGCAAATACCAGTACTGCCCGGTCCAGCGCCAGCAGGCCACGCCCATGGCCAGCAAGGTGCCCAGCCCGGCCACATAGGCCACCTGCCGGAACCCCAGAATGGTGATATCCGGCACCAGCCAGAACAGCACGGCGTTCAAACAGCCATAAAGCCGCAGGACGCTGGTGGCATTGTCGGGAAACAGGCGGTCGCCTGCGGTCATGCGCCAGGCGTCCACCATGTACATGCCTTCGTCGTGGAAGGAAAAACCGTAGCGCAGCTTGATCCACCCCAGCACGGCGGCCCCGGCAAAGACTGCAAGCCCCGCTCCGAACAGCGGTTTTTCAAACCCGGTATGTGGCTGGGATGACTGCATGGGGAAGGACAAACCCGGTGACGGACCACACCCCCACTTGTGAACGGTTGAACTGTTTTTTTTACCACCACCCGGAGCGGGCGGCGGGTGAACTCACGGCCCGGTTGCGGCCCCGCCCCACATCATAAATGCAGCGGCGGCAAGCACTGCGGCACCGGTAACGCTCCCCCCCACGAACAGGGCGGTGCGTACCCCCCATACGGTAACCGAAAGCAGATTACCGGCAATGTAGCCGCCGATCCAGCCGGCGAGCAGCCCGGCAATGGCCCCTGGCTGGCCGTTCAGGTTATATCCGAGCATCAGCCCGGCAACCCCCGCCAGTAATCCGACAACGTGACTCATAATGCCCATACGCCCCCTTTCGCGGTCCCCCGCAGATGGCGTCACCCCGATTAGTATTTCAAGCAGACTCACCCGCCCAGGGAGGCCGTTAAACCGCCCTTTCCCCGCATTGGTATACTCAGTTGTGCAAAAAAGGTCAACAATAATGGGCGGTTCGGCAAAAAAAATTGCCCGAAAGGCATTTTTAGAAGATGCGGCTCAGGTGTTTCGGAAGTTTCTCGGATATCTCAAAAACAAAAACAGAGTCGCCCCTGCGAGCCCACCAGCGGTCGTCGGTCATCCACATGTCCAGGGCATCAACGACCTTACTCCCTTTCCACAGCCGCACCACCACCTGGGGTTCTCCCATGGCCCCCAGGTCCCCCTCCCAGATGCCGATGGCAGGCAGTGGATTCATGTGGGCAAACAGGTCATCAGTCCAACTGCGGAACACCAGACCGGTATCCTTTTCCACCCATTTTCCCCGCTGGTCCCGGGAGAAAGTGATGGTTTTTTCCGCCTGGCTCACCCGGATGCCGGTCAGTGGCGCTTCGGCCACCTGAATCACCTCCTTGACCATCCAGGCAAACCGGTCGGGCAACAGGTCCTGGCCCGTCGGGTCGGCCTGAAACGCCACCCCGTCCATGGCCACCAACTCTCCCGGATAAATCAGGAAGTTGATTTTTTTCCCGTTTTCGTCGGTCAACACCACGTCGTAGGCGTCTCCGTCCGGCATGCCACCGGGGGCCGGATCTCCGGTCAGGGAAGAGATGGCGCCCAGCCATGCGTCCACCACCTTGCCGTCCGCCGCCGACGATTCCGGCACGCTCAAACGCCAGTCACCAAACTTTTTTGTGGCGTGTACCACCGTGTCGGGGCCGGTCAGGCTGATTTCACGGGTTTTTCCCAGCCCCCCCGGAAACAGTTGCCGGTCCACCAGCTTTGCCGCAGACAGGGACAAAGACACCGGATGCATCAGGTACAGATCGCCGTTGGACAGCCGCACGTAGACCAGACCGGGAATCCGGCTTTCTCCCCCAATCGTCACCTGCTGTCTGCCACGGCGGATGGTGGTGGCGTTGGCGAATGCCTCGTCCTGCGGAAAGCCGTAACGGGCCACCCGACGCACGGTGGTCAACTGCTGAACCCGGTCGATCAGGGCCTGAGCCCCGTCGGCATCCGCCAGTTGCCTTGAACCGTCTGCGGCGCTCACCCACCAGCGCTCGCCCTCGTTTTCGATGGTCATCCGCTCCCCCCCCCGCTCCAGAACAAGGGGCGTGGGGAAGCCGGTATCGGTAAATAACGGCACCCGTTCGGCCAGCGCAGGCCCTGCCTGAAAAAGCACGAGCGACACCAGGCCCAACAGGACGGTTCCCGAAAGCCGCACTAGCGCCCCCGACGGCTTACCCGCAGGGCCAGGCCCCCGGTGCCCACAGCCACCGGGATCAGCATACCGGTAAGCGCCCAGATCAATGCCTGCACGCCGGGATTGGTACCGTTATCGGGCATCCGGAACCCGTCCGGATCCGGGTCAATCCACGAGGACGGCGCAGGCCGCGTCGGCACCGGGCCTTCCGGAGAGGAAACCAGCGCCATGGCGGACAGCACGGTGGAAAAATCCGGGTCATCCAGCACCAGCCAGGAGGCCCCCGCCTGCACCTGCACGTCACCAATCCGGAGCGGCATTTCCGACTCGTCCCATTGCTCGGCCAGACGCGAGCCGTCCACCATGGTTATGGTAAATCCACCGGTCTGGCGGGCCAGCGGTATCAACACCCGCTCCAGCGGGGTGGGGGTGACCAGGGTCACGCGGGTATCCATGGTCAGCTCCGCCACCAGTGCCCGCGCCTCGCCCAGTCCGCGCCCGGAACCGTCCCAGGCGGCGCCCTGTCGGGAAAGGGCAAGCACCCCCCACGACAACACCAGCACCCACGCCACCACGATCAGCAGCGCCTGGCTGGAAAAAACCGCCTTTCTGGCTGTGCCGGTCAGTTCCGCCATCGTTCCGATGCCACCACTTGATGGGCCGTAACCAGTGTCAGGACGACGGCCCCGACCAGGCCGGTTACCGCCGCCGCGTCCACCCAGCCGACAAACAGCGGGAACAGGACGTTCTTGCCGCCCAGCCCGAACAGGCTCCCCGCCACGTCGCCACTTGCCGTGCCGGGAGAAAACATCCCGGACAGCACATCCACAATCTGAATCAACACGTCGTCACTCCATATCCACACCACCAATACCCCCAGCCCCCAGCCGAACGCCGTGGAAAAATGGTTCGCCAGCGTCGAGGCCAGCAGGGTGACGGAACAGGAGATGGTACAGATCAGCAACATCCCCAGAATGCCCGCCCATACACGGCTCTGCACCGCCACTTCGGCAAAGGCCGGGTCCCATACCACCGGCAGCAACAGCAGCACGATGGCCATCAGCATGAACGTCATGATGGCGCAGAATTTTCCCAGTACCACCTCCACCGGACGCACCGGACTGATGGCCCACAGCACGCTGGTTCCTTCCGCCCGCTCTGCGGCAAGGGCGGGGGCGGAAAGCCATACCGCCAGGGGCACCAGCATCAGCGCCGCCAACCGGAAAGCATGATCCACCGCGTCCACCGCACCGGTATCAAAATGGCCGTAGTACCGTTGCCACGCCACCCATGCAAGGCCGAAAGGCAGGGCGATGGTGGCACCGCTGCCGGTACATATCCGCCCCATCTCCCGTCGATACAGACCCAGGGCTGCGGTCATCAGTTTTCCTCCGGGCGGCGCTGGAACAGTTCGGCCAGGTCGTTGGTCACTTCCCTGAATTCGCACAGTCCCCAGCTTCGATACACCACGTTTTCGATCAGGCGCTCACGCACCCCCTCTGCGGACTGCACCTGCACCAGCACCGTGCCGGGCGCGCCGCCACCCGCCGCTTCCACATGGGTGACGTTGGGGATTTCGGCAAGCTGACTCAGGAGGTTGTCCGGCGGTCGGACAAAGCGCATGAACACGGTCTCTTTCCCCTCCCGTTTGCCTGCCAGTGAGGCCAGCGCATCTTCCGCCACCACTTTTCCGGCCCGGAGCAGCACCACCCGGCTACAGCACTCGGACACCTCGGTGAGGTTGTGGCTGGAAAACAAAATGGTGTGATTGCCGGCCAGAGAAAAAATCAGCTCGCGCATATTGAGCACCTGCTGCGGGTCCAGCCCGGCAGTGGGTTCGTCCAGCAGCACCAGTTCCGGGTTGTGAACCAGCGCCTGGGCCAGCCCGACGCGCATTTTAAGGCCACGGGACAGCAGCCCGATGTTGCGTTTGGCCACCCCTTCGAGGGTGCACAGGGTCAGCACCCGGTCCACCGCATCGGCCCGTTGTTTTCCGGGGATGCCCCGCAGGGAGGCCACATAGTCCAGGTAACGGCGCACCCGCATGCGCTTGTCCAGCGGCAGTTTTTCCGGCAGATACCCCACCATGCGGCGCGCGCCCAGAAAATCCCGCCCCATGTCGCGCCCGCCGATGATCACCTTGCCGGAGGTGGGAAACAGGGCACCCGAAAGCAGTTTGAGGGTGGTGGTCTTGCCGGCACCGTTTTCGCCCAGCAGACCCACCACTTCACCTTCGCCAATGGAAAATTCGGCCCCGTCCAGGGCGGCAATATCGCCAAACCGCTTGGTCAGCGACTGCACTTGCAGCATCGGTTCCGCACCCCTCCCCACGGGTATATAGGCCGGAGTCTCCCGTGTTTTTGAGCGGATGCGCTGGATGGAAGCGGGTGAAGGCGCAGGTTTTGTCACCGGCGGGGCCGACGCAGGCGCAGGGGCCGACTCCGGTGCGACAGCCGGTTCCGTAGCCGCCGGTTCCGTAGCCGCCGGTTCCGCACGATCCGGTGCAGGTGCAACGGGCGGCGACACCGAAGGGGTGGCATCCAGCGGGGGCGGATAGGTTGTTTCGTCCGAACGGCCACCTGCCGGGCGATCATACGGCCCGCCTCCATCTGCCTTTCTTTCGGCGGCCAACTCCTCAGGGAACGGGTACGACTCTTCCGTATCCGGCGCAGCGTCCTGCGCCGGCACCTCCGGCACGGCCTCGCCCGCTTCCTGCGGGTGCCGGACCGGCTTTTCTTCCGGGCGTTCGAATTCCGTCATGCGCCCGCCAGGGTCATACGACCGATTTTGAGGGTGGGTGCCGCCACCCGACGCCGGAAGTTCAGGTCGTTGCCGATCATCTGAATATCCGCATACATGTCGAGCAGGTTGCCGGACAGGGTGACCTCCTCCACCGGATGGGTCAGTTCCCCCCCTTCAATCCAGAGGCCGGATGCACCGCGGGAGTAGTCGCCGGTGACCCCGTTCACGCCAAAGCCGATCAGCTCGGTCACGTAAAAACCCCGATCCACACTGCGGATAATCTCTTCCGGCGTGTCGGTTCCCGGTTGCAGATAAAAGTTGGTGGAGGCCGGTGCGGGAGAGCCGCCCAGCCCCCGGCTGGCGCTGCCGGTGGAGGCCATACCCAGCTTTTTTGCCGAATAGGTATCGAGCAAAAAGGTGCCGAGCACGCCGTTTTCCACCACCGTGCGGCAACCCGTCGGGAGGCCTTCCCCGTCAAACGGATGAGACCCCAGCCCCCGGGGCCGCAAGCCGTCATCGATCACGGTCACCTTCCCGTTCGCAATTTGTTCGCCGATTTTGTCGGCCAGAAACGACACCCCCTTATATACCGAGTTGCCGGATACGGCGGAAACCAGATGGCCCATGAGGCTGGCGGCCACTTCCGGGTCGAAGATGATCGGCACCTCGCAGGTGGGCACCTGTTTTGCGCCCAGCCGCCGGAGCACCCTGCGGGCCGCTTCTTTGCCGATCGACTCCGGGTCTTCCAGATCGGCAAAGTGGCGGGTGCCCGAGTACCAGTAGTCGCGCTGCATGGTGCCGTTCTGCTCCGCCACCGGCGTGGTGGACAGGCCGTAGGAAGTGGTTGAGTAGCTGCCGGAAAAGCCGTTGGAGCGGGCGTAAGCCACCTCGCCCGTGCTGGTGTCGAAACTGGCGCCTTCCGAGTTGCTGATGCGGGGATCGGCATCCATGGCCGCTTTTTCGGCCCGCAGGGCCAGTTTCACCCGCGCGTCCATGTCCAGGTGCACGCCGCCGTCGGTCAGTTCCAGATCCACCTCGGCAGGGGGAGCGGACGACTCCGGCAGGCCCGAAAACGGGTCCGCCTCGGTCAGTTTGGCCAGGGTCACCGTATCGGACACCAGCCGCTCCACCCCTTCGGCGGTAAAGTCCGAAGTGGACGCCGCCGCCGAGCGTTCCCCATGAAAGACGCGCAAACCCAGCCCTTTATCTCTGGCGCCGGTGGTATTTTCCACCTCGCCCAGACGCACCTGCACGGAGAAGGCGTCGGCCTCCATCACCAGCACGTCTGCGGCACTGGCTCCCAGGGCCATGGCCTTTTCCACCACGGTGGTGGCCAGTTGTTCGAGCGTAAGGGTCTGGGTACTCACGGGCTGGACTTGCCCCCTTCCAAAAAGTGGTTGCAGGCGGGACAGCGGTACCCCTGCCCCGCCTCGTAACGGCAGCACTCGGTCAGATAGCGACGATCGTAGACGGAACCGCATCCCGGACAGGTGACGGTTTCGCCCTTTTTATCGTCGGGTAATTCGGTTTGTTCCGCCTCGGTCATGAGCCCCTCTCCGAGTCTGGTTTCAGGCGGGCGGCCCCCCGGCTGCCTGCTTCGAGCTTACCTTGGAGCGGATCTGGTTTACGAACGCCAGGTCAACGCACTCCACCCCTTTGGCGTGGGCGGCCTTGACCACGGCGCGGCGCGCCATCCCCCGCACAAAAAACGGCACCTTGGCCATTTCTGCCTCGGCTTCCGGTGTCCATTCGATCTCCACGGTATTTGCATCCATGCGTAATCCCCCTAGTGGTGATGATGTCCGTGGCCGTGGCCGCCGCCAAAGTGAGAATTGGGGGCCATGAATACCAGCACCCGCATCTTGCCGCCATCGCCGTTGGAGATGCCGTGGGGCGCGCCGCTCGGAGCAATCACAATCTGCCCTGCGCTGATGGCCGACTCGTCGTCGCCCACCACCACGGTGCCCGACCCCTCCAGCACGAAGTAGACCTTGTCTTCGCCTTCGTGGGCATGGACCTTCTGGGCCTGGCCCGGCTCCAGGCAGTACTGGTCACACATGACCCGCTCCGTTGAGAACAGGCTCACCTTTTTCATCTTCTCATCCGACCAGACGGCCACGTCGGCCAGTGCTTTCATATCCATGCGATTTCTCGTTCCTTAAAAAAAACAATAGGTTAAACAAACCGATCCGGCAAGCCGGACCTATGTGGAAAGGGTGCGGCCCAGCCGCTTTTCCACCGCTGCCATTTTCGATTCCAGACGCCCCTCGGCCCCTTCCCGATAGTCCACCTTGATGGAAGTGGTGATGCGCGGACAGTCCTGACGCATGCGCTCGTAACAGGCGCGGATCACATCCATCACCTGATCCCACTCCCCTTCAATGCAGGTGCCCATGGGGGTCAGCCGATACGGTAATCCGCTTTTGTCCACGATATCCAGGGAACGGGAGACGAACTCGCTTACGCTCTCCCCCTTGCCCAGCGGCGTCATGGAAAATTCAATCAGTACCATGCAACTCCCTGCCAATCTGACTCCTGCCGACCCCGGAAGTCCCCGCGGAAAAATGGGGCGTCAAACCGCAGAATATACCACAGGTTGGGGATATACAGGGCGACTGGACGGGCAGTGGGGGTTACCGTTGCAGGTTTTCCACCAGTACGGCCACCGCTTCGCCGCCGCCGATGCAGATGGAGGCGATGCCGTAGCGGCCGCTCTTCTGCTTTAAGGCGTACAGCAGGGTGGTGAGGATGCGGGCGCCGGAAGCGCCGATGGGATGGCCCAGCGCCACTGCACCGCCGTGGATGTTTACCCGGTCCATGGAGATGCCCATCTCGCGGGCGGCCACCATGGGCACCACGGCAAACGCCTCGTTGATTTCAAACAGGTCGATATCGGACACCGACAATGAGGCCCGATCCAGCACCTTTTCGATGGCCAGGGGCGGCGCGGTGGTAAACCATTCCGGAGCCCCCGCGGCACTGGCGTGGGTGACAATCCGGGCCAGCGGCTCCAGGGAGCGCTCCTGGGCTTTTTTGCCGCTCATGAGCACCAGGGATGCCGCGCCGTCGTTAATGGACGAACTGTTGGCGGCGGTCACCCCGCCGTCCTTGGCAAAGGCGGGGGCCAGCTTATCGATCTTTTCCGGGCGATAGCGCAGCGGCTCTTCATCCCGGTCGAGTTGGGTGGAACCCATGGAGACCGGAACCATCTCTGCGCTGAACCAGCCGTTCTTGTGGGCGTCGATGGCGCGCTCATAGCTCATGCGGGCAAAGTCGTCCATCTCCTTGCGGCTGATGTCGTACCGGTCGGCGGTGCGCTCGGCGCAGATGCCCATGTGGATGTCGGAATAGGCGTCGGTAAGGCCGTCGTACAGCAGGGAGTCGATCACCTGCCCCTCGCCCAGCCGCAGGCCCGTACGCAGGTCCGGCAGCAGGTACGGCGCGCGGGACATGGCTTCCATGCCGCCCGCCACCACCACGTCGTCCGGGTTTGCCGCCACGGTCATGGCGGAAATCATGACGGCCTTGAGGCCCGACCCGCACACCTTGTTGATGCCGGTCGCGCCCACGTGGTCGGGCAGACCCGCCCGTCTGGCCGCCTGACGCACCGGGGCCTGACGGCATCCGGCGGACAGCACGTGCCCCATGTACACCTCGGAAATGTCGGTGGGGGCCACGCCGCTGCGGGTCATGGCCGCAGCCAACGCAATCGCGCCCAGCCGGGGGGCGGAAAGCTGCCGTAACTCTCCCAGAAAGCTGCCGATGGGGGTGCGCGCCGCAGAGGCGATCACCACGTCCGTATCCTGAATAATCCGTTTTGCCATTTTCCTACTGTCCAACCGTCCGGCAAGTCCGGACCCTAGAATAATTTGTCGAGCCAACCGGACAGGAACAGCAGCAGCCCGTGCCAGAGCCGCTTGAACAGCCCGCCCTGCTCTACGCCGTTTGCGGCCACGAGGGATACCTCGCGCACCACCTCCTCTCCCACGTGCACCTGCAGCGTGCCCACCTGTTGCCCAACGGTGACCGGGGCCACCACATCGGGCAGTTCGTAGGTGACAGACACCGTCGATTCCTGGCCCCGCCGCACGGTAACAAAACCGATTTCTTCGGGAACCACACTCAGGGTGTCGGCCGCCCCCTTCCATACCACTGCTTCGGCAATCGGCGCGCCGGTCTTGAGCGGATCGATGGTGGCATAGGTGCGAAAGGCCGTCATCAGGTAGCGCTGGGCTTCCTCTTCACGGGCGCTCTGGCTCTTTGTCCCCATGATCACGGCAACGAAGCGCTGGTCCCCCTTTTTGGCCGAAGCCACCAGATGATAGCCCGACCCTTCCGTATGACCGGTCTTGATGCCGTCCACCCCGATGCCCTTGGTGAGCAGGCCGTTGCGGTTGGGCTGGGTAATCTTTTCGTGGGTGAATTCCAGGGTGGAAAGAATTTCGAGCGATTCCGGAAAACGGGTGATCAGGGCGCGTCCCATCCGGGCCATGTCGCGGGCGGTGGTAATCTGCCTGGGAACGGGCAGGCCGGTGGCGGTGCCGAAGTAGGTGTCCGTGAGGCCAATTTTTTTCCCCTCCTCGTTCATCCACTCCACAAACCCTTCCTCGCTGCCCGAAAGGTGTTCGGCCACGGCAATGCAGGCGTCGTTGCCCGACACGATGCCGATGCCCTGCGCCAGTTTTTTTAGCGGGATGCGGTCCCTTTCGCGCACAAACATTTTGGAGCCGCCGGTGCCCCACGCCTTGGCGCTGATCAGCACCTCGTCGTCCCAGGTCACCTGGCCCTGATCCACGGCGACATAGATCAGGTAGAGGGTCATCATTTTGGCAAGGCTGGCAGGTCCCACCTTGCGGTCCGCCTCGATCTCTTCCACAAACTGGCCGGAGAGGGCATCCATCACCACCACCGCCTTGGCCCGCGACTTGGCCGCATGCGCCGGGGCCGTGGCCCATATCAGCACACAGGCCAGCAGCAGGCCCGCCAGATACGCCTTGCGGCTGTTTTTAATCACATTCCATGCGTTCACGCCAGTGCCTCCATGCCCTTGCCTTCCCGAAGTATCGTCTCGTCATCATCTTCAATGAGCACGACCGTTGACAAGTCTCCCGTAATCGGGCCGCCATCGATAATCAGGTCAATGCCATGCCCCAGCGTATCCCGAATATCCTCCGGATGCACGAACGGCGGCTCTCCGGAGATGTTTGCAGTGGTGTTGACGATAGGGTGCCCCAGCATGTCCACCAGCGCCAGCGGGATCGGGTGATCCGGCACCCGTATCCCCACCGTTTTCTGCCGGGTCTGGAGTATCCGGGGCGGCAGTTTGGTGGTTTTGAGCACAAAGGTATACGGCCCCGGCAGCAGTCTTTTCATCAGGCGAAAACCGTGGTTGGACACAATGGCGTAATCGGCCAGGTGGGACAGGTCGGCACAGATAAACGACAGGGTATCCTTGCGGTTCTTGCTCTTGAGCTTGTAGATCCGCTCAACGGCGCGGGTGTTGTTGATGTCGCAACCGATGCCGTAGGTGGTGTCGGTAGGGTACGCAATCACCCCACCCCCGCGCAGCACGTCCACCGCTTGTGCAAGCAGCCGTTGCTGGGGGGTTTCGGGGTTGATGGAAAGCATCCGGCTCACAGGATATAGATCGCTCTTCTCGCCGTTTCCGGCAGGGGGTAAAAAAACACGACATTGTACTTGAACGATCGGGCGCTGTCAGGGCGACTGCGGCACCTTTATTTTTTGTCCACGGCGGCAATCACCACCGGAAGCAGCGCCAGCATGTCTTCCCGCTCCCGTTTGGAGACCAGCATCCACACCGCATCATCGGTGGCAAACCAGACCACCTCCAGCCCGTACTGGCGGGTCAGGTACGCGTCCTGCCCGGAAATTTTCACCGGCTCGTCAGGCCCCGTTGGCAGCACAAAATCCGGTGCCGCCTGCACCACGGTAATCGCCGGCGGCGCGCCCGCATGGTTCCGGTATAACAGCAGAGACATGGGATGTTTCATCAGGTTCAGCACCCGGCCACCAGTCGGTTCCACATCCAGGGCGGCAAGGTCAGGCACCCCCGCAAACGCTTCCAGCCGTGCGGAGAACCATGCAAAAAGTTCATCCGCATCATGGGAACTAATCTGATAGACCCCCGCGCCAGTGGCCGCATAGTGCAGGTTGGCCAACTCCACAGGCAGTTCTCCGGTGTTGCCGGAGTTTGAGATATTGCCGGTTTCCACCACCATCAGCACCACACCCATCACCACCATGACGGAGACGATGAGGACCAGCGGCCACATCCATGCGCGGCTCTGCGGTTTTTTTGCTGCCGGGGGAGCGCCTCCGGACGGTGTGGACGGGTCGTCCCCGCCCCCGTCCGCGAGGTCGATCTTTTCGATGGCGCCCCGGATACGCCCCTTCAGGTCGTCCGGGGTATCCACCCTGCCCAGACGTTCGGCAAGAAACAGCTTCAGGCGCGCCTCCATCTCTTTTCTGACGGTGCAATCGCTGCACATGTCCAGATGGGCGCGGACCATTTCCATGTCGTCCACGTCCAGTTCCCCGTCCACCAGGGCGGTGATCATGACGGCGGCATCTTCGCAACTGCTCATGGTCAAATCCCTATCCCCCGCCCTGTGCAATGCCGTAACGCCCGGCGGCGGAGGTCAGCCGGGTGCGTAGCGCTTTTCTGGCGCGAAACAGGCGGCTCATGACGGTGCCGATGGGCACCTCCAGCACCTCGGCGATCTCCCGGTACGGCATCGACTCCAGATCGGCCAGGATGATCGCCATGCGGTACGGTTCCGGCAACGCCATCAGGGCGTTTTTTACATCGTCCTCCAGCACCCGGCCAAGCAGTTCCTCGTAGGTATCGGGCGTCATGCCGATGGCTTCGTCCGCTTTGCCGATGAACGGTTCGGCGTCGTCCATATCGATCATGTGGGGCTGCTTTTTTTTCTGCCCGTAGCGGTTGATGAAGCTGTTTCTGAGAATCTTGTAAAGCCATGCGCGACAGTTGGTCCCCGTTTGAAACTGGTGAAACGAGCGAAACGCCTTCAAAAAAGTTTCCTGCACCAGGTCTTCCGCCTCTTCGGGCGAGCCTGACAGGCGCAGGGCCGACTTGTAGAGCGCGTCCAGGTGGACCAACGCCTCCTGTTCAAACTCCTGCATCCGTTCCGGATCGGTCATCGCACGCGGGTTCCCTTACAGCGGGTCGTACCCGTCAGTGACACCGACCTCAGTAAATACAAACTGCCCATTGGCATAGCCTATTCCCCCCCGTGCAAATTTATACCGACCAGCGGTGCGCTTCGTAGTCCCGTTCCGGCAGGGTGATGGCCAGATATCCCTGGGACGGCCAGCGCTCGATCTCGCTGTCGCCCTCCAGTACCCGCACAAACAAGTGTACATCGTCTCCCGGCTGCCAGTTCAGGTCGGCAAACGGCATCGATATTTCCATGACCTCATCCGCTGCCGCCTGTCCCGAAAACGGCTGATCCCGCCACGGGGGGCCGGACTCTCCCGCAATGATCTGCAGTGTGGGCGCGCAGCCGGCTTCCGCAGGGGATAGTTCCAGATAGGCATCGGTGGGGCCAAGTATACGGACCATGACACGTCTGCCCGCCATTTCCGGCGTATCGATTTCGTTTAAAAAGTCCAGACGCAGGTACAGGTTGTCCTGATCGAAGCCGTAAAACAGCCGGGCAATGACCTGCTCTCCGGCGTGCATGGCCCCGCCCCCGCCGCCTTCCATCTCAAACAGGGCGGCGGACAGCCATTCGAAGTACGACCCGACCTTGCCGTCGATCTCGGGGCAGATGAGGGCCGCCTCCATGCGGGTGGGGGTGACCTCCTTCGCCTGCCTTAAAATGGGAATCTGCAACACATCCGGCACCGGCCGCCCGATCAGTTCGTAGATATTCATCAGGTGGCGGCGGAACAGCTGGTCAAACGCCACCAGTTGCCCCGCGTGTTGCCCGCCGTACCACCAGCACCAGTCGCTGCCCTGGGCGATGTACAACTCTTCCCAGGCCGTGTGCAGCGTTTCCGGGCTGATACTGTCGCCCTCCGTTTCGGTAAATTCGGACAGGGCATCCCGGGCCGCGCGCACCCGTTCCCACGCCACGTTGTCTTCCTCGCGGCCGATCCAGATTTCAAAGTCGTGATTGATCCAGGAGCCGGCAAACAGTTTGGGCAGATGGTCGGTGGCCGGGTGTTCCGACAGGTAGTCGGACACAGTGGTGCAGATCAGGTCCGGGTCGTCCCCCAGCCGCCGGTACAGGGCGGCCAGAAATTCGTGCCCGTCTCCCGGATAGTGTTCCCAGCAGTTTTCGCCATCGAGGATGATGGGCACGATGGGTGCCCGGTCCATTCCGCCCATGCCCCGGCGGATACGGTGCAGGGTGCTGATAAAGTCTTCGGCGGCCTCCTCCGGGTCCTGGCGGGAATAGACAAAGCCGATGCGGTCGGACAGGCGATGGTCCCGAAACAGGATTGACAGATTTTTCCCCTGCCGTTCCAGCCGCCAGGGGCGAAAATGATCCCCCTCCCCCATTTCTGATTTTTTCAGCGATTCGCGCAGCACCCCCTCGTCGGTGGCGATCCACTCGATACCGGCATCCGCCACCAGCCCAATGATGGCCTCGGACACGCTGCCTTCGCTGGGCCACATGCCTTTGGGCGGGGCGCCAAACAGTTCGGTGTGAAAGCGCACGGCCCGCTCGATCTGGGTGGCGGCGTCTTCCGGGTGGCAGTATCGGGTCGGCAGCGGATTGTGGGGCAGCGATTCCCGGGCCACCTCGGTATCGCACAACAGCGGCATGATGGGGTGGTAAAACGGCGTGGTGGTCAACTCCACCTGCCCCCGTTCGGCGGCGGCCCGGTATTCGGGGAGAATCATCCCTAAAATGGCCCGGTGCCGGTCGATCAGCGCCACCTTGTCTTCATGGTCGTAGTCGCGCCCTTTTTCCACCAGACCCTTGATGACCGGGTCGGTACGCATGAACAGGGGGTCACACCAGGCCAGGTTGAACCAGACTTGCAGGTCGATGAAATCCTGATTGGTAAAGTAACGGGCCGCACGGGCCAGCCGCTCCGGGTTCTCATCGGGGCCGCGCTTGTTCAGCAGATCGGCATAGCGCGGGTACGGGCGCACCATGTGGTCGTGATTGGCGTAGAAAAAGGTGGTCAATATTTCCACCTTTTCTGCGGCATCCAGCTCTTCCGGTGCCTTTAAGGTCAGGTCGATGTAGCGGTCCTGGGCAGACCCGTTGGCATAGTCCATGATCTGTGAGGCAAGCGACGGCACCACGTTGAACGTCTGGCGCACCTGGGGGTAGTCCTCGAGCACCTTGACCATGTCGTAATAGTCTTTGGTGCCGTGCAGTCGTACCCACGGCAAAATATATCGCTCGGTGACCAGGTCTTTGTAGTACGGCTGGTGCATGTGCCACACCAGCGCCACATGGAGCGGTCGGTTCACGGCCTTCTTCCACCGTCTGCCGGGGCACCGGCCCCCCCGGCATCAAACAGATAGATGGTTTCATCCGGTCGCACCATGCCCAGCTTCTCGCGGGCAATGCGCTCGATGGTGTGTGGGTCGCGGGCCAGGGCGTCGGTCTGCCCGGACAGGGTGTCGATCTCTTCGCTCATGCGTACGATCTCGGAATCGATGCGGTTCGCCTCCTCATTCAGCCGCAGGTGAGCGATCAGCCCCATGCGTCCGAATATCAGAAAAAACGACAGGTAAACCGTGAACAGGCCAATCCCCCCCCAGAACAGCATGCGCTGGGTGACGGTAGGACCTGTTCTGCTTCGGCGATTACGACGTGGCAGTGCCATTTCGCTTAAATTCTCTCCTCACGCCTTGCCTGGCGCCATTTGGGGCAGCAACGCCACCGTCGCTGTTTGTGTTAACAGGCCCTAGAAATGATAGATCAATTGGAGAGAATAGGAAGACTGATTAAATAATCGCAGTTCGGTGACGAAGCTCAAATGCCGGTAAAAATCCAGTACCAACCCCCCGTACATGCCGCCAATGGTCTGCTGATCCAGGTCGGAGCCCTGCCCCGTGAGAGATATTTCTCCCGTCACCCACGACAGATCGAATCCCCCGTAAGCACTCAGGCGTTTTTTCTTCCACAGGGTGCCCACAAACACGTCCCACTCGTTGTACCTCAGGCGCATGGACGGTTGCCCGGCGTCGGAGGCGGTGGAGTAGATGCCCTGCGCTCCGGCGGACAGGTCCATGCCCCAGAACTCAAACAGATTCATCCGTAAGGAACCGCCCAGGGACATGCCGTATCCCTGCTCAAAGGTTAGCGGGGCACGACCGGAAATATGCACAATATCGGGCGCATACCGGTCCCAGAAAGCAGCCCCCAGGTCCACCGTGCCGAACTGAATTTCGGGACGGCTCACCCCGAACAGTCCGGACACGTTGACCAGCAGGTTGCCCCAGCGCATCAGCCCGTAGGTCTCTCTGGCCATCAACCGGACATTTCGGTAGGTGACCACCGGGTTCCAGCGGCTGGAGGTGAGTTTGCGCTCGATGTAATCGACCTCTACCCCGTGCTGATAGGTGTGCAGCTTGACCATCGGCTCAGGGATTCCGATCATCCCCGCCCAGGCAGAGGTCGACGCAAGGAGGGTCAGCAGCCCGAGAACGCAGGCTGCGACAAACGGGGTTTTAAACGGGAGGGCACAGACACGCATCGCTCCCAAATATACCGAGGGTGCCCGATTTTGACAAACCCGACGGCGTGCCCCCCGCCGCCAGAGATGCCTTTTGCTATACCTTTTTGATGACGATGCGGTGATGGGAGCCGTCACCGATGGGCTCGTTGACCACCACTTCGTGGCCGTCGTTGGCCACGCTTTTGGGCACGTTGATAATCGGTTCCCCGTCGTCCAGGAAGACCTCCAGGGTGGCGCCCGCGGGCATCATCTCCAGCTTGAGCTTGGTCTTCACGTAGTTCATCGGACAGGCCACGCCTTTCAGGTCGTAGCTCTGATCGGGGGCATCAACTGCGCCGCCTGCATCGCCTGCGGGCACGGCACCGGCCACAGGGGCCGGGGCCTCATCGCCCTGATCCCCCGCCCATTCGGCGGCGGCCTCCGGGGTCACCGGCTGGGTCAGGCGCAGGTCGTTGCCCATGCTGTTGTAGGCCGCCTCGCACAAAAAGACGAACTGCTCGGCCTGCTCCAGGTGCCCCTTGACCGTATCTTCCGCGGGGCTGCCTTCCGTATGGCGGCCCAGGGCAAAAAAGACCATGGAGCAACTGGCGGGCATGAGCCCTTTGGCGACAAACTTTTCGGTAAATTTGGCCACCGCGTCGGGCACCAGTTCCACCTCTTCGCCTTCGGTCACCAGCAGCGCCTGCGCGGCAGAAAACACCGCCTCGTCGGCGCGGCTGGCCGCTTCGATCCAGTCGCCTGCGTCGCGGGCACTCTGGGCCAGGGCAATACCGGTACGGGCCTCCTTGAGGCCCACCTCGATCAGGTCCAGCACACCGCCGGCACACTCGCCCGGTCCCATATCTTCCAGGGCAAACTCTTCTTCTGCGCCAATGTCCTTGTAGTAGGACGGGTCTTCGTCGTAGGTGGGCAGTTCGGTCAGGGGTTGCAATAATTCCTTCAGGGAATTCTTGCCCACCCGCTCCACAAAGCGGTCGAACGACTCTTCGTTATTCCGGTTTTCCCGGTAGTGGTCAAGCAGGGCATCCACCACCTTCGGGCCGTGGCTGGCCGGTACCCGCAGGGTGGGATCGGCAATGACCGTCCCTGCGCCGTCGGCGTGACCGCCCAGATGCACCTCATAAAACGGGGCCATATGTCCGGCGTTCTTTTTGGCGGTGCCGTGAAAACCGATGGAGGCAATATGATGATGTCCGCACGAGTTGGGGCAACCGCTCGCCTTGATCCGGGCACCGCCCGCATCGTCGTAATGGGTGGGGTTGGCGTTGATGTGATCGGTCAACAACCGGGTCAACTGGCGGGAGGCCACCAGCCCCAGGTTGCAGGTTTCCGCACCGGGGCAGCTCATGATGTCTGCCATGGTCTCCACCCCGTCGGCGGCAAGACCGGCTGTGAACAGTTCGTCGTACAGGGCAGGCAGGTCGGCTTCAGGTACCGACAAAATAGCCAGGTTCTGGCCCGAGGTCAGGCGCGCCTCACCGGCACGGGAGTAACGGCGCAGCAGCCCCGCCGTGGTGCGCAACTGATCCGTGGTCATGTCGCCCCGGAACAGGTTGAGGTGGACACTGGTCAGGCCGTCTTTCTGTTCAGGCAGCACGTTGGTGGATTTCCAGCGCTCAAACCCGTCCGCTGCCGGAGCCACCCCTGGCCATGCCTGCACGTTCGGGTTGAGTACGGGTGCGGGCAGTTCCGGATAGGTCGGGTTTTCCTTGTCGATCTTGGCGCGCTCTTCGCTGTAGCGGTTTCTGATTTCCACCTCGCCGAACCGCTCCACCAGAAACTTGAGCCGGGCGCGGCTACGCTGTTTGCGGTTGCCGTACAGATCGAACAGGCGAATAAATGCCTCGATGGTCGGCAGCAGTTCGTCCATGGAGACGAAGTCGGAAAACGGATGGGCAACGCGCGGCGCGGAACCCAGCCCGCCCCCGATCACCATGGAAAAGCCGTACTCCCCGTCTTTTTCCGCCGGGATCAGCCCCACGTCGTGGATGCCGGTATGGGCACAGTCGGTGGCGCAACCGGAAAAGGCGATCTTGAACTTGCGCGGCATGTTCTGGGTGAGCGGGTGGCGCAGCAGGTATTCGTACACCACTCGTGCATACGGGGTGACGTCAAAAATTTCCTGGGTGCACACACCGGCATAGTGGCAGGCGGTGACATTCCTCACCGTATTGCCGCACGCCTCGCGGGTGGTGATGTCGGCTGCGGCCAGATCGCGAAATGCCGCGGCAGCGTCATCGACACTCACATAGTGAAACTGAAAATCCTGCCGGGTGGTCACGTGGGCCGGTCCCTTGCTGTAGCGATCGCCCACGTCGGCAATGGCTTCCAGCTGATCGGCATCCACCCGTCCATACGGCTGCTTCAGACGCAGCATGTGCAGATCGTCGCCGCCCCGCTGTCCGTACAGCCCCTGCCGCAGTCGGAATCCCTGAAATTTTTCCGCCGGAATCTCCGCGGCCTTGAAGCGGGCCACCTCGGATTCAAAGTGGGCAATCTCGTCGGCCACCACATCGGCGGTGCCAATATCGGGCCGGGTCGGGTTTACCGTCTTACTCATGTCTTAACGCTCCGTACTGAACAATGACTCTTGCCATTGAAATATCTTTGGCTCCGGCCCAGTGTGCCAGATTTTAATTCATACTATTTCGATCGGATTAAATGCAATCGACATTCACTATACCCCGACTCCGGCGTCAGAGCAAATCCGGCGCACGGTAAACCGGGGGCAACCGGGCATAGGGGTGGCAGCACGATCGATAAGTGAGTACCCTACATCACAGCTTTTCATGCAGGGGACACGGGCGAGCGATCGGCCACCCCTTTTAATGTATCGGTTCGAGGGCGCTTCGTGGGAACAAAAAACCGGAAAAAACCGAATGGAAAAATCGGTTTGGCCCTGGGCGGCGGTGGCGCCCGCGGGCTGGCCCATGTGGGGGTGCTGAAAGTACTGGAGCGGGAGGGGATTCCGGTGGATGTCATCACCGGTGCCAGTTTCGGCTCCATCATCGCCGCCATCTACGCCTGTAACCCCAGCGTGGATCATCTGCTTTCCGAAGTGGAGCGGGCGCTCTCCAGCGAAAGATTCCACAAGGCCAAGGTGAATTTCGTCCGTCACGAGTTTGAGGAAGAAAAGCGCGCCGGGCTGATTACCGGCCTGAAAAATTTTCTGAAACAACAGCTTTTTTACAGCGTGGCGTTCCGCATGCGGCAGTTGGTCAGCGAAGAGGAATTTACCGGCATCGTCGACGATCTGGTCCCCCCCGTCCGCTTTGAAGACACGAAGATACCGTTTGCCTGTGTGGCCACCGATATTTCTCACGGGGTGCCACTGGTGCTCGACGAAGGGCCGCTACGACCTGCGATCTACGGCAGCGCCTCCATCCCCGGCGTGTTTCCCCCCATTGCCCATCACGGACGCTATCTGGTGGACGGCGGCTGGTCCAACCGGGTCCCCGCCGATGCCGCCCGGGACCTGGGCGCCGACACGGTCATCGCCATCGATATTTCCGAAGACTTTACCCGCGAACCGGTAGAAGAATTGAAGCACGGCCTCGACCTGCTGATGCGCGCCAACAACGTGATGGGTAAAATGTTATGCGACATCCAGTTGCAGACCGCCGACGTGATCGTGCGCCCCAAGGTGGGCCACCTGCACTGGGCCGCCTTTGACCACGCCGAGTTCTGTATACGCCAGGGAGAAGTGGCCATGGAAGACGCCCTGCCGGAAGTGCTGGAAAAATGCATGCCCTCCTGAAGGGCCGTGCCCCTGAAAACAAGGGGCAAAAACCCGAAGAGACGGAGCCAGCGTTGAGTTCGCCTACCGTACTGATTATCGATGACGAGGCCGGTATCCGCCGCTCGCTCACCGCGATCCTCACCGACGAAGGGTACCGTGTGCTCGCCGCCCCGGATGGGGAGTCCGGGCTCAAGACGCTGACCACGGAAGAGATCCATCTGGTCCTCCTCGACATCTGGATGGACGGCATGGACGGCATCGCCGTGCTCAAGGAAATCCGCACCACCCATCCGCACCTGCCGGTCATCATGATGAGCGGCCACGGCACCATCGATACCGCCGTGTCGGCCATCAAACTGGGGGCGTACGACTATCTGGAAAAGCCGCTCTCCCTGGACCGGGTCACCCTGACCGTGAGCCACGCCGTCAACGAGGTGAACCTGTCGCTGGAAAACACCCAGCTCAAGGCGCAGATTCAAAAGAAGTGGGAAATGGTGGGTGCCTCCCCCGCCTTAAATCGCCTGTCCGGAGAAATCGAACGGGTGGCCGCCAGCTGCGCCCGCACCCTCATTAGCGGCCCCAACGGCTCCGGCAAGGAACTGGTTGCCCGCGCCCTGCATCAGGGCAGCGCCCGCAGAGATCTGCCGTTTATCGAAATCAACTGCGCCGCCCTGCCCGAACACCTGATCGAAAGCGAACTGTTCGGCTACGAAAAAGGCGCCTTCACCGGGGCGGAGAAGTCCAAACCCGGCATGTTCGAACTGGCCGATACCGGCACCCTGTTTTTAGACGAAGTGGGCGACATGACCCTGGCCACCCAGGCGCGGGTGCTGCGCGCCCTGCAAGAGGGCACCTTTCAGCGGCTGGGCGGGGTAGAAAAACGTCAGGTCGACGTGTGGGTGATCGCCGCAACCAACCGGGACCTGAAGGCGGAGATTACCGCCGGACGCTTCCGCGAGGACCTGTACTACCGCCTTGCGGTTATCCCCATCAAGGTGCCGCCGCTTTCGAGCCGCCGGGAGGATATCCCCCGGCTGATCGAGCATTTTGTGGATATGGCGGTGGAGGAATCCGCCCTGCAAAAGAAGAAGTTTGCCCCCGAAGTGCTGGATATTCTTAAAAAATATCCGTGGCCCGGCAACGTGCGCGAATTGAAAAATGCAGTGGAACGGCTTATGATTATGAGTCCGGGAAGCCAGATTGGTGTGGGCGATCTGCCGGAAGAGTTCAGCGCGGGCAAAAGAGAAGCCGCCCAGCACGGGCGCATGGACAACCTGCCGCTCAAGGAGGCCCGCGATTCGTTTGAAGCCGATTATATCCGGCAGGTGCTGTCAGCCTGCTCAGGGAACATCTCCCGGGCGGCGGAACAATTGGGCGTGGAACGCAGCAACCTGTCCAAAAAGATTCGCCAGTTGGGCATCCCCCCAGGTTCCTGATTGAAGAAGGATTCGTCTTGTGCCTGAGTTTCGCCAGGACCCCATTACCAGCCGCTGGGTGATTATTGCCAGCGAGCGGGGTCGCCGCCCCACCGATTTTGAGCCCGCCCCGCCCCGCCCTCCCGGTGGCTTTTGCCCGTTTTGCCCCGGCAACGAGCACACCACCCCCAAGGAAATTTACTCGGTGCGTGAGGGCAGCGACAAACCGTGGCAACTCCGGGTCATCCCCAACAAGTTTCCGGTGCTCCAGGTAGAGGGAGACCTGGACCGCATGGGGGACGGCATCTACGATAAGATGAACGGCCTGGGGGCGCACGAGGTCATCATCGAAACCCCGGAGCACGACACGCCCCTGGCGGAACTGCCGCCCGAGCAGATTGGCCGGGTCATTCAGGCCTATCAGGAGCGCTACATCGACCTGAAGCGCGACTTTCGCCTCCGCTACGTGCTGATCTTCAAAAATCAGGGGGAAGCGGCGGGAGCCAGCCTGGAACACCCTCACTCCCAGTTGATCGCCCTGCCCGTGGTGCCCAGGCGGGTACAGGAAGAACTGGCCGGTGCGCGCCGCCATCACGAGTACAAGGAGCGCTGCATCTTCTGCGACATCATTCGTCAGGATCTGGCAGACGGCAGCCGGGTAGTGCTGGAAAATGAAGATTTCACCGTGCTGTCCCCCTACGCCGCCCGCTTCCCGTTTGAAACCTGGATATTGCCCAAGCAGCATCAGGCCTGCTTTGAAAGCCTTTCTCCCAATCAGGTAAACAGCTTTGCGCGCATCCTCAAAAACCTGCTGCTGCGGCTGCAACGGGTGCTGAACGACCCGCCGTTTAATTACATGATCCACACCATGCCGTTGCAGGAAGGCCCCAACGACTACTATCACTGGCATGTGGAGGTGATCCCCAAACTCACCAAGGTAGCCGGGTTTGAGTGGGGCTCCGGTTTTTACATCAACCCCACCCCGCCGGAGGAAGCCACCACCTTCCTGCGGGAAGCCCGGGTAGACCGGGAATTCTAGGGGCGTGATGCACATTGCATTCGTGGCATCCGAAATGGCGCCGTTCGCCAAAAGCGGCGGGCTGGCCGACGTGGTGGGGGCGCTGCCTGCCGCCATGACCCGCATGGGCCATCAGGCCACCTGCGTGCTGCCCCTGTATGGCGCGGTCGACCGCAAAAAGTGGAAGCTGGCCGCTACGGGGAAAACCGTGGACGTCTCCGTGGGCAAAAAAACGGGTTCGGCAAAGGTCTTCTGGACCAGCCATGTGGGGGTGGATGTCTTTTTTATCGAACACAAGCCGTACTGGGACCGGGCCGGGCTGTACGGCGACGGTCGCGCCGATTACGTGGACAACGCCGAGCGTTTCGCCTTTTTCTGCCGTGCCGCCCTGACCCTGCTGGACGGGCTGGAGACGGTCCCGCAGGTGATCCACGCCCACGACTGGCAGGCTGCCCTGATCCCGGTTTATTTAAGCGCGCAGGGGGCCGACTATCCGCGCCTGTCGAGCATGGCCACGGGCACGGTGTTCACCATCCACAACCTAGCCTATCAGGGGCTCTTTGATGCGGACTGCAAGCCGGTTCTGGGCCTGCCGGAATCGATGTTTTCCATGCAGGAGATGGAATTCCATGGGCGCATCAACTTGATGAAGGGCGGCATTGTCCGGGCAGACGCCATCACCACGGTCAGCCCCACCTATGCCAAAGAGGTGCTTACCCCCGCCTTCGGTTGCGGGCTGGAGGGAGTGATTGGCACTCGCAAGGATAACTTTACCGGCATATTAAACGGCATCGACACGGCCGTCTGGAACCCGGAGACCGACCCGGAACTGGTGAGCCACTTCGGCCCCGATCAGCTGGCGGTGCGTGCCCCCAACCGGGAGGCGTTGATGGCCGCCCTGGGCATCTGGAACAACGGCGACCCGATCATCGGTCTGGTGGGGCGGCTGGTGGATCAGAAGGGGCTGAATCTGGTGCTGGAGGTACTGGATGACATCATCGCCATGGGGGCCAATCTGGCGGTGGTGGGCACGGGCGATCCGGCCATTGAAGAGGCGTTGCAACGGGAGGTGCGGAGCCATCCTGCCCGGGTGGGCGTGAAGATCGGTTTCGACGACGCCCTGGCCCGCATCATCTATGCCGGGTCCGACCTGTTTTTGATGCCGTCCAGCTTTGAGCCGTGCGGCCTGTCCCAACTGATCGCCATGCACTACGGCTGCCCCCCCATCGTGCACCGGGTGGGGGGCCTTGCCGATACGGTGCAGCCGTACAAAAAAGGCACCGACACGGCCACCGGCTTCGGTTTTGACCGCTTTACCTCAGACGGCCTGCTAGCCTGCGTGAAGCAGGCGCTGGAAACGGCCCGCCAGCCGGAAATATTTGACCGCATCCAGCACAACGCCATGACCCATGATGTTTCCTGGGATGCCAGCGCCAGGCAGTACGAAGCCGTTTACACCCGCTATGCTCCCAAAGCGCAAAATTCCGGCGGCTCGGCAGCGGTGGGACAAGGAATGCACTGATGACAGAACCGTCACAAAAGACAACACAAGCCGTTTTTGTCGTCGATGACGAAGAGAGTATCCGCGCCTTTTTAAAGGAGGAACTCACCGACGACGGCTATGACGTCTCCATCTTCGCCAACGGTCAGAGCGTGCTTGACGCCCTGGAGGAGAGCTGTCCCGACTTGATCATTCTGGACATCCGCATGCCGGGCATCGACGGCATCAAGGTGCTGCAAAAGGCCAAGCAAAAATACCCCAGACTGCCGGTCATCCTGTGCAGCGCCTACAGCGATTACAAGCACGATTTTGGCGCGTGGATCGCCGACGGCTATTTTGTAAAGTCGGCCCGGCTGGAAGGCCTCAAGGATATGATCCGGCGGGTGCTGGGCGAACCCGGCCACGCCGCCTGAGCGTTTAGCTTAAAGACACTCGCCGAATCGGCCGAAAAAACGGACAGGGGGGGCAGACGTGTGTCCCCCCATCCACATCATTTCACTGGAAGGGAAGCCAGAAGATGTCCCGAACTGTCGTTATCATGGGCTCCGGCCCCGCAGGGCTCACCGCCGCCATCTACGCCGCCCGCGCCAACCTGAACCCGCTGGTGATCGAAGGCCCCCAGGCGGGCGGCCAGCTCACCATCACCACCGACGTGGATAACTTTCCCGGCTTCCCCGACGGGGTGCAGGGGCCGGACCTGATCCTGCAAATGCACGCCCAGGCCGAGCGGTTCGGCACCGAGTTTCTGACTGGTCAGGTGACCGCAGCCGACCTGTCCAGCCGCCCGTTTACCCTCACCGTGGACGGCAACGAACTGCAAACCCAGTCCCTCGTCATCGCCACCGGAGCCTCGGCCAAGCTGCTGGGGATCGAGTCGGAAACCCGCCTGATGGGCGCCGGGGTGTCGGCCTGCGCCACCTGTGACGGTTTTTTCTTTAAGGAAAAAGAGGTGATGGTGGTGGGCGGCGGCGATACGGCGGTGGAAGAGGCGTTGTTTCTCACCCGTTTTGCCAGCAAGGTGAGCATCATCCACCGGCGCGACGAACTGCGCGCCAGCAAAATCATGGCCGACAAGGTGCTGAACCACGACAAGATCGAGATGATCTGGAACGCCGTGGTGGACGAGATTTTAGGGGACGGCGCGGTCACCGGCGTACGCCTCGAAAATACCCAGAACGGCGAAACCTACGAGCGCACCTGCGACGGCGTGTTCATGGGCATCGGCCACCGGCCCAACACCGACGTGTTCTCCGGTCAACTGGATATGGACGAAACCGGCTACCTGGTCACCAACGGCCACTCCACCGCCACCAACATCCCCGGCGTATTCGCCGCGGGCGACGTAGCCGATTCCATCTACCGGCAGGCGATCTCCGCGGCGGGGACCGGGTGTATGGCGGCGCTGGATGCGGAGCGGTTTCTGGAGGCGGAAGAGTAGCGGATAGCCGTTAGCGAGCCGACTTACGCCACCGATACAGCCGTACCCGACAGGGTCAACAACAGCGCCCCATCGGCAGCCGGTTTCCAGTCGCTGGTGATGCCTACCACCGCGTTTGCGCCTTTGGCTACGGCGGCGCCGATCAGGCCGATTTCTGCGGTTTTTGTGGCCTGATCCATGGCCGCGCCGGAAAGCGGCACGGCCGGGTTGGCCGCCAGTTGTTCCAGCACCGCAGCCTCCACCTGCACCAGCGCGTGGGCGGATACCATCCCCTGCACCGAGCCAATCTGCTTGCCCGGCACATCCGACGTAGTCACCAGCACCACGGACGGGGCGGAACGGTTCACAGGCGGCGCAGCAGGCGGCGGCTTGGGTGCCGCGGGCGGAGGCGCTTTGGGCGTTGCGGCGACAGGCGGCGGCTTGGGCGCGGCAGGCGGCGGTTTGGATGTCACGCCGGTTTCGGCTGGCGTGGAAAAATCGGAAGACGATGTGGGCAGATCGTCAAACTCAGGCGGCGGTGGCGCGGCCGGTTTCGGTGGGGCTGCCGGAGGGGCCTCCAGGTGCGGTTTCAGCTTCCGCGGCGGCGGCACCACAGCGGTGGCCGTGGGCGGCGGCTCCGGGGCGGGCAACTCCGCCTCCGGCTCGTCGTCAAAGAGGATGTTTGTTCGGTCGGCCATCTCCCCCATGGGGGACTGGCACTGCACGCACTCGTTGCTGTCGGGCTGTCCAAAGCCGCACTGGGGGCATTCCACAGCGCTACCCTCCGGAAACCATCACGCGGCGGTTTTGCACCTGAATGTTGCCTTCGGCAAACAGACGTACCGCTTCCACGTAAATACGGTGCTCCTGTTCCAGAATCCGGGCGGAAAGAGTGTCTTCGGTGTCGCCGTCCTCCACCGGCACGGTGGCCTGCAACACCACGGGACCGGCATCCATTTCCAGTTCCACCAGATGCACCGTGCAGCCGCTCACCTTTACCCCGTAGTCCAGCGCCTGCTTCTGGGCGGCAAGGCCCGGAAATGCGGGCAATAGCGACGGGTGGATATTCAAAATGCGTCCGGCAAACGGCTCGATAAACTCGCGGGTGACCAGTTTCATGTACCCGGCAAGACAAACCAGGTCCACCCGGGCCTTTTTCAGGACCGAAACCAGATCGCGGTCGTACGCCTCGCGGCTTTCGCATTTCGCAGGGTCCAGGTGGCGTGCCTCAACTTGCGCCTTGCGGGCCGTTTCCAGCGCACCTGCGGAAGCATTGTTGGAGAGCACCAGCACCACCTCACCCGCTATACGGCCGTCGCTACAGGCGGCCAGGATCGCCTCCATGTTGGAGCCACGCCCGCTGGCAAGAACGCCTATGCGAAGTTTTTTACTCTGGGATTTACCCATAAATTACCTGGCCATCTCCCTCGACGACTTCCCCGATCACCCACGCCTGATCCCCCGTATCGGCAAGCAATTCCAGCGCTTCCTGCACTTGTGATTGCGACACCACCGCGCACATACCGATCCCCATATTGAAAGTTCGGTACATCTCATCTTCGGGTATTTGGCCCTTTTCCTTGAGCTTTTCAAACACCGGAAGGACAGGCCATGCGCCCGGCTCAAGACGCACGGAAGTCCCCTTGGGAAGCACCCGCGGCAGGTTTTCGGTGAGCCCGCCGCCGGTAATGTGCGCAAGCGCCCGGACCTCCACTTTTTCTATCAGGGAAAGCACCGGCTTCACATAGATGCGGGTGGGGGTGATGAGCACCTCGCCAAGGCTGCCGGAAAGCCCGTCCAGCCGGTCGGAAAAACCCAGCCCCGCCGACTCGAAAAACACCTTGCGGGCCAGCGAAAAGCCGTTACTATGCAAGCCGGAAGAGGCCATGCCGATGACCGCATCGCCCACGCTCACTTTACTGCCGTCGATCATTTTGGGCTTATCCACCACCCCCACGGCAAAGCCTGCCAGATCGTACTCCCCGTCCGCATAAAAGCCCGGCATCTCGGCGGTTTCGCCGCCGATCAACGCACAGCCCGCCTGCTTGCAGCCGTCGGCAATACCTTTCACCACGCCCACGGCGGCCTCCACATCCAGCTTGCCACAGGCAAAATAGTCCAGAAAAAACAATGGCTTTGCGCCGGTCACCACGATGTCGTTCACACACATGGCCACCAGATCGATGCCCACGGTATCGTGAATGCCGGTGCCAAACGCCAGTTTCAGTTTGGTGCCCACCCCGTCGGTGCCGGAAACCAGCACCGGCGCCGTCATGCCGCTCGTATCCAGCCCGAACAGGCCGCCGAAGCCACCGATGCTGGAAAGCACCCCGTCGATAGCGGTGGCAGCCACCATCGGCTTGATGCGTTTGACCAGTTCGTTGCCTGCGTCGATATCGACACCGGCCCCTTTGTAAGTGTGTTCATCCATGGCTGGCGATAAAGTCCTTTTGTTATATACGCACACGGGGTAAGCCGCCCATGATATTTAGCTGGCGTTCCCAGCGTCAAATGGCAGGCGGGCAAATGGCCAACCGGAAAGAACCCCCTTGCCCGACCCGTCCGGGTCACCCGATAATAAAAATCCCGTTCCCCACCAATTATAGAGAGGGTGTGCCCGTGTCCCAAAGTCGAATTGAGCAGTATCAGGCCTTTCTGGATAAGGACCCGAACAACAGTTTCGCCCGCTACGTCATCGCCCAGGAGCATATGAAGGCCGGGGACCACGCCAAGGCGCTGGCCGAGTACGACGAGATTATCTCCCGCGATCCCGACTATGTGGCGGCCTATCACCACTCCGGCAAAGCCCTGGAAACCGTAGACGATCAGCAAGGGGCCAGAGCCCGCTACATGAAAGGCATTGAAGCCGCCGACCGGGTGGGCAACGGCCACGCCCGCGCGGAACTGGTGGAAGCACTGGGCGAACTCAGCTAGCGCTCTATCGTCAGGCACCCCCCCCGCAGCGAGGGCACAGGCCAAACAACTCCAGCCGGTGGTGGGTCAGGGTGTAGCCGTGCCGGGAGGCCATCTCCTCCTGCAGGTCTTCAATCTCCTGACATTCAAATTCGGTGATATCCCCGCATTTTGTGCAGATCAAATGATCGTGGTGGCGCTCCTCGAACGATTGTTCGAAGCGGCTGCGCCCTTCTTCAAAATGCCGCTGTTTGGCCAGCCCCGCATCGCAAAACAGGCGCAGGGACCGGTAAATGGTGGACAGGCCGATGCCGGCATCCTGTTTGGCCACCTGCTGGTGCAGCTCCTCCGCCGTCAAATGGGGCGGCATGGATAAGAACGCCTCCAGAATCAGGTCGCGCTGCTGGGACGACCTCAGACCGTGGGTCTGAAGATACTGGGAAAACACAGTTTTGGCGTTGGCCTTGGGCATGGCTGAAGAGTTTAAGGGAGGTGCCAGTCAGGGGGCAACCGAAAGCGGCTGTCGTTAGTGACTTATCACGTCTTTCGGAAGAATGCGCAGCACCGCGCGCACGCCTTCGTCCCCGTTCAGATCCTGCTCATACACAAACCCGATGCCCCCCGGATTCACCATAATGTAATGCAGGGCGTCGGCCGTGGACCCGGCCCGGATGGGCGGCGCGTCCCCCTCGCGGAAAATGCGCCGGACCCACCAGCCTTTATATTCCTTTGCGGGCATTTCAAGCACCTGCTCCAGAAACAGCTCCATGATCCGGCTGTGCTCGGAATACGCCACGGGGCGGGTGCGAACGCCTTCATGAAAAGGGGCAACGCCCAGAAAGATCGCCCGCACCTGACCCACCGAAAGCTGGTAAACCGGGGCACGCTCACTGACCACCACCACCACAATATCGTCCGCCCGGGCGGTCGAGGTACACAGGACCATAAGCGCCGCCAGAACACCAGCGGCACCCCATGTCCGGACCCACATCCGGGACCATCGACCCATGTGAAATCTGTTTACGATTTTTGCAACCGATCGGTACGGGAACATACCTTGGGGAAAAGGGCCTGACAGCACCCTGAACCCCGCATGGCAACAGGTGTCCCCGCCAGTTGCCACACCCTTGCACCTGGTCCCTCAACACACCAAGTGAACAAAAGATAAACAATATACCGGGCGAGATACTATACCCATGGGACCACAATGTAAAACCGCTGCCCTGCGCCGGCTTTTTCTGCCCGGAAAAAAGGGCAGGCCAACCTGTTCACAACCTGTTGACAAATTGCGAATTTCGTATTCATTACACGCCGTTTTTCCGCTTGGAAAAAGGGAAAAGCCTCCACCACCGTACAGACAGGAGAACGGCGTCCCCCCTACCCGCGAAAACGCTCTCCGGCAGTCAGCACCATGCCGTAGATCACCGGTAGCACCAGCAGGCACAAAACCGTTGTGGTGAGCATGCCGCCGATCATGGGCGCGGCAATGCGCTGCATGGCGTCGGAACCCGCGCCGCCGCCCCACATAATGGGCAACAGCCCTGCAATCACCGCCGTTGCGGTCATGGCAATGGGCCGCACCCGCAGCGAGGTGCCCGCATAGGTCGCCTCCATAATCTCCTCCGGCGTGAGTGGCCCTTTCTTTTTTGTGCGCCTGCGGGCCAGTTCCTGATCGATAAAGGTGAGCACCAGTACGCCGATCTCCACCGCCACCCCGGCCAGGGCAATAAAGCCCACCGCCACCGCCACCGACAGGTTGTACCCCAACAGATAGATCAGCCAGATACCGCCCACCATGGCAAACGGCACCGACAGCATCACCACCAGGGGTGCGGCGATACTCCTGAAGTTAAGAAACAGCAGCAAAAAGATCAGCCCCAGCGTCAGCGGAATGACCACCTTCAAACGTGCTGCGGCCCGCTCCATGTATTCAAACTGTCCCGACCAGATCAAGGTATAGCCGGGCGGCATGGTGACCTGTTCGGTCACCACCTGCCTGGCCCGGCGCACATAACCGCCGATGTCGGACCCTTTGATATCCACATACACCCAGGCGTTGGGACGGGCGTTTTCGCTCTTGATGCCGGGCGGCCCCCGGCGGGTCTTGATATCCGCCACCTGCCCCAGCGGGATCTGCGCTCCCACCGGGGTGGGAATCAGCACCCGGGCAAGCTGTTCCGGGTTGTCGCGCATCTCCCGCGGGTAGCGCAGGCTCACCGGATAGCGCTCCAGCCCTTCCACCGTATAGGTGATGTTCATGCCGCCCACGGCGGTCTTGATCACATCCTGCACGTCGCCCACGGTCAGGCCGTAGCGGGACGCCGCCTCCCGGTCGATCTCAAAATCAAAGTAGTACCCCCCCGCCGCCCGGTCGGCGAACGCGGACAGGGTGTCGGGCAGGGTCTTTACCGCCCGCTCCACTTCTCCGGCAAGCCGTTCCAGTTCCAGCAGATCGGGGCCGCTTACCTTGATGCCCACCGGGGTTTTGATGCCGGTGGAAAGCATGTCGATACGGGTCTTGATCGGCATGGTCCAGGCGTTGGACACGCCGGGGAAGTGGATGGCCCCGTCCATCTCGCGCATCAACTCGGCGGTGGTTTTACCCGGATCGGGCCATTCATCCTTGGGCTTCAGGCGCACGGTGGTTTCCAGCATGGACAGGGGCGCGGGGTCGGTGGCCGAATTGGCCCGGCCCACCTTGCCGAACACGCTTTGCACCTCCGGGAAGGTGTACAGAATTTTATCGGTTTGCTGTAACAGTTCCTTGGCCTTGGTGATGGAGATGCCGGGGAAGGTGGTGGGCATGTACAGGATGTCCCCTTCGTCCAGCGGCGGCATGAACTCGCTGCCCAGCTTCGACAGCGGATACACGGTGACCACAAGTAACAGCGCCGCAGCGATCAGGGTTGCCGGACGATGAGACAGGGCGCGCTTTAACAACGGGCCGTGGACTGCCTTAAGCCCCCGGTTGACCGGATTGGTGTCTTCCTTGGGCACCTTGCCGCGAATGAAATAGCCCATTAAGAGCGGCACCAGCGTCACGCACAACAGGGCGGCGGCGGCCATGGAATAGGTGGCGGTAAACGCCAGCGGCTTGAACAGCCTGCCCTCCTGAGCCTCCAGGGTAAAAATGGACAGGTACGAAACGGTAATGATCAACAGCGAAAAGAACAGCGCCGGACCCACCTCGCGGGAGGCGTCCGCCACCGCCTGCCAGCGCTCGCCCGTGGAAATCGGCTTGCCGTTGTTCTCCCGGTGCGCCTTTTCCAGGTGTTTGTGGGCGTTTTCGATCATCACAATGGCGCCGTCCACCATGGCCCCCAACGTAATGGCGATACCGCCCAGACTCATGATGTTGGCGTTGATCCCCTGCCACCCCATGACAATAAAGGCGATCAGCACCCCCATGGGCAAGGTCAGGATGGCCACCAGCGCCGAGCGTGCGTGCAGCAGGAACAGCAGGCAGACCAGCGAGACGACAATGAACTCCTCAATCAATTTGTGGCTCAGGTTGCTCACCGCCCGCTCGATCAGATCGCCCCGATCGTACACGGGAATAATCTCCACGCCGTCCGGCAACCCGCCACGCAGTTCGTCCAGTTTCTTGCGCACGCCCTTGATGGTCTCCAGGGCGTTTTCGCCGTAGCGCATGATCACCACGCCTCCGGCCACCTCCCCCTGCCCGTTCAACTCGACCACCCCGCGCCGCAGTTCCGGGCCAATCTGTATGTTGGCCACGTCGGTCAGACGAATGGGCGTGCCGCGCTTGTCCACCCCCACCGGGATGTGCCGCAGATCGTCCAGGGATTTGATATAGCCCAGCCCGCGCACCATGTACTCGGTCTCCCCCATTTCGATGAGGCGGCCGCCCACGTCGTTGTTGGAGCGCATGATGGCGTGCCGTACTTTGGAGAGCGGAATGTTGTAGGCCAGCAGCGCGTTGGGGTTCACCTCTACCTGATACTGCTTGACGTGCCCCCCCACAGAGGCCACCTCGGCCACGCCGGACACGGTTTGCAACGGATAGCGCAGGTACCAGTCCTGAATCGAGCGCAGTTCCGCCAGATCGTGCTGGCCGGTTTTATCCACCAATGCATATTCATAAATCCACCCCACCCCGGTGGCGTCCGGCCCCAGAGACGGCACCGCCCCGTCGGGCAGCCTGCTGCTCACATAGTTGAGCGATTCCAGCACGCGGGAGCGGGCCCAGTACATGTCGGTGCCGTCCTCGAACACCACATAGACGAAGCTCAGGCCGAAGAACGAATAGCCCCGCACCACCTTGGCGAACGGCACGCTCAGCATGGCGGTGGTGAGCGGGTAGGTCACCTGATCCTCCACCACCTGGGGCGCTTGCCCCGGATATTCGGTGAACACGATCACCTGCACGTCCGACAGATCGGGAATGGCGTCCAGCGGCGTGTTTTTAACCGCAAACACCCCGACAGCCACCAGGAACACCGCGCCCATGATCACCAGCAGGCGGTTTTTCAGGCACAGGTCAATGAGGCGACCGATCATTGGGCGGCTCCCATGTCATGGCCTTCGTGGCCAGTCATTGGAACCGGTTTGGGCGCCGGTTTGGGCGCAGGTTCCGGCGCGGTCATACCGGGTCCTTCGTGACCGGTCATGCCGTCCATGTCGGATTCCATCACCGGCGCTTCCGCCTGCATAGCCTCCATCATCTTGGCGGTGGCTTCCCGCAGTTTGGATTCGGAATCAATGAGGAACTGGGCGCTGGTGACCACCACATCGCCCTCTTCCAGCCCGTCCAGCACCTGGGTAACGCCGTCCGAGGTGACGCCGGGGGTGATCAGCCGGGGCATGAACTTGCCCGGCGCACGCACCAGAAACACCTGCTCCCGTGGGCCGGAGCGCACAATGGCCTCGGTGGGGATCACCAGCGCATCCACCTGGCGGGAGGCGTGAATGGTCACGTCGGCGAACATGTCCGGCTTTAGCATCCGGTCCGGGTTATCGAACTCCAGCCGCACCTTCACCGTGCGGGTGGCCGCTTCCGCATACGGGTAGACGTAACGGATGCGCCCCACAAAGTCGCGCCCCGGCAGGCCCGAAAGGCGCATGCGGGCCTCGTCTCCCTCGGCCACCCACGGCAGGTCGGAGTCGAACACGTCCACATACACCCACACCCGGGACAGGTCGGCAATGGTGTACAGCTCGGTTTGGGGGGTGACGAACTGCCCTTTTCTGGCCCCCATACGCATCACCACGCCGTCAAACGGGGAATGGATGTGCAGGCTCTTTTTCACCTGACCGGTTGCGGCCAGCTCGGCAATCTGGTGGGCGGGCACGTCCATCAACTCCAGCCGCTGGCGGGTGGAGGTCAACAGACTCTCCGCCCCTTTTTTGATGTGGGGAAACGGGCTGTCCTTTAAGGCTTCAGCGTTTTTTACCGCCAGCAGGTACTCTTCCTGACTGGTCACCAGTTGCGGCGAATAAATGCCCAGCAACATGGTGCCCCGCTCCACCCGTGCCCCGGTCGATTCCACATACAACTCCTCGATCCAGCCTTCGATTTTTGGATGCAGGCGGGTGAGCCGTTCCTCGTCGAAGGCGATGCGCCCCACGGCGCGTACGGTGCGCGAGATGGTGCGGCGCTCCACCGTGGCCGTGCGTACGCCGATGTTCTGCACCGATACCGGATCGATGATGACGGTGCCGGTGGGTTCCGCCCCCCCCGGCGCATCGGCATAGACCGGGATGTAGTCCATGCCCATTTCGTCTTTTGCCGGTACCGGGCTGGTAATGGCCGGGTTCATGGGATTACGGTAAAATATGGGCTGCCGTTCCTGCGTCTGCATCTGCATGCCCGGCTCCGGGCCGCCGTGCATAAAGTAGCCGATGGTGCCGCCCAACACCGTCATGATTACTGCCACCAGTATGGTTTGCCTGTTCATGGCGCTACGCCTTCCATTGATTCATCCACTGCGGGAATATATGCCACCGTTACCTTCACACCCGCCGCAGCCGTCAGCCTTGCCAGCGCCCCACGGGCCTCGGAAAGAATTTTCCAGTAGCGGGTTTCGTAGTCGTAAAGGGTGATCTGGGAGCGCACCAGATTTAAGAAATCGACCTTGTTCACCTGATACCCGGACAGCATGGAGGCCACGGTCTGGGACGCCTGCGGAATGATGCCTTCTTTTAGCAGGCTCACCTGCTCCCGGGCCTGAAGGTAGCGGATGTGGGCCTCCGCAAGCTCCGCCCGCACTGCGTTTTCGGCGTGAACCAGTCCAAAATCGCCCGCGGCCGCCTCGCTTTGTCTCTGGGCCACCAGTTGGTCCTGGCGGGCACCCTTGTGCAGCGGCAGGTCAATACTGAGCATCAGGGTGGCAAAGTCGGACCGGTCTTCCCCGGTCATGTTCTGCCCGCTCCGGTAGCCATAGGTGGCCGATACCATCACATCCGGCAGATGGTCCTTTTGGGCCAGGCGCAGCCTCGCGTCGGCAGAATCCGCCCGCTCCCTTGCCGCAGCAAGCAGCGGCCGGTTTTCACGGGCCAGCGCAAGCAGCGTTTCCATATCTCCCACCTCCGGGAGTGGCTCCTCCACGGTGTCCGGCAGGACAAATGGATGCGCACCGGACCTGCCCAACAGGGCGGCAAGCCGCGCCCGTGCAGCGCCTCTGGCACCGGTCAGTTCCAGTTGCTTGTCCAGCAGGCGGGAAAGCTCCACCTCGGCCAGCAGCACGTCCTGTTGCAGCCCCTGCCCCACCCGGTACTTGGTGCGGGCCACGGTCACAAACTGCTCCAGCAGTTCCCGGTTGCGGGTCACGATCTCGATGGCCCGGTCCAGATGGTACAGGTGCCACCAGATGGCGGTGACGTCCCGCACCAGCGCCAGTTCCTTTTCCTGCACAGCGGCACTGGCGGCCCGTGCATCGTGCCGGGCGGCGGTGGACATCAAGCCCCGCTTGCCGGGGTACGGCAACATCTGGCTGACCCCCACCTGCACCTGAGTCATCGGTTCTTGTTCCAGATCCAGACTGTCTGTGGGCACGTTCATGACCCCCAGTTTCAGCTTCGGGTCCGGCAGGGCGCCCATGCGTTTGGGCATGTAGGCCATGCCTTCGGCCTGCTGCGTGGCCATCGCCAGCGCCGGGTTGGCGGACAGGGCCTCCGCCACTGCGGCGTTCAGCGTCAACGGCACATCCGCCCCGAATGCAGGGGCAGACAGGCACAGCCACGCGGCCAGAAAACAGTTTATGGGGAAAATCTTCATACCCCGACTCTTCGCAAAAAGTTCCAGAAACCACCTGCTGTTTTACGAAAAACGGCAGGCGCGGGCACGCACCAGACAATACACCTGGACGCACCAATACCTACGGGCGGATCAGCCCGCAAATATGAGAATCAGATCTGGAAGATTTGCAGCCGGACGCGCAGCGCCGGAGCGGGATCGGGGGGGCCGCGCAGGGGATGGCCCTGCGTGGATACGACCGTTGCCACAACAGGCAGACCGTAAGACGGCAACAGGACAGAATCGTCGGAAATTTCGGCCCGGGCGGCAACCGCAACTGGGGCGCTGTCGCAGCAGGGGCCGTCCACCTGCCAGAATGCATCGGCATCCATGCCCGCATGGGCCGCCATGTGGACTGCTGCCTGATCCACATGCTGCCCGGCGTGGGCCGGCATGGTAAACATGCAACAATGGGCCACCACCAACAGGGTGACCAAAAACAGCTGGAAAACAACTGGTTGCGTCTTATGGGCGGGTGCAAACATCATCCTGACTACGTTATCCTGCGAACCTCTCCGTGTCAACATATGGCACATCCGTGTTACCCGTTCAGCTTCGGTAGCCGTACAGCCAGCGGGCGGTGGTGCCGCCCACGTTTTTGACCGTATGCACCGCACGGGCCGGGATAAACACCTCGTCTCCCGCTTCCATGCGGCAGATTTCACCCGCGACCGTCATCTCCAGCACGCCTTCCACCACGGCCACCATTTCGTCCACATCGTGTACGAAGTTCGACCATACCTGCCCCGGCGAATCCACCCACAGGTCACAACTGTACCCATCGGCACGCCAGCGGGCTTCCACTTCCTTAACGTCCGGCATGGGCAAAACATTTAGCACTCAATAGCAAGTGCCCCCATGATACCATCTGCGCCCCATGACCCCTTCGGCTCCTACAGATACAACCCCCGGCACCCTGTACGTGGTGGCCACCCCCATCGGCAACCTGGAGGACATCACCCTGCGCGCCCTGCGGGTGCTGAAAGAGGCCGATATTGTAGCGGCGGAAGACACCCGCCATACCCGCAAGCTGTTTTCCGCCCACAACATCCACACACCACTGACCAGCTACCACGACCACAACAAGGAAGAAAAAGCCCCGGTGCTGATCGCCCGCATGCGGGAGGGGGCCACGGTGGCGCTGGTGTCGGATGCGGGCACGCCGCTGATCAACGATCCCGGCTATTTTCTGGTGAACCGGGCTCACGAGGCGGGGCTGGCCGTGCTGCCGATCCCCGGTGCGTCGTCGGTCACCGCCGCCCTGTCGGTGGCGGGGCTGCCCACCGATGCGTTTACCTTTCTGGGCTATCCGCCCCCGAAAAGCGCCGCCCGCCAGCGGTTGCTTGCCTTATGGGCGGAACACCCCCACACCCTGGTGCTGCTGGAATCCCCCTATCGCATCGTCAAACTGCTGAACGACATCCGCGCGGCCCTGGGCGACCGGCAGGTGGCCATCTGCCGGGAGCTCACCAAACGCCACGAAGAGGTGCTTCGCGGCAGCGCCGAAAAGTTGCTGGAACGGTTTTCCACGGGCAAGCCCAAGGGCGAGTTCACCGTGCTGATCGAAGGGCTGACAAGAAAGGCCAAACAGGCGGAAAAAAAAGACCGAAAGGCAGAATCCAAAAAGAGGCCGAAGACCAAGCCAGAATGAACCCGTGCCGTCAGATGCCGATAATCAGGCTCGGCACATAGGTAATCAGCAGCACCACGCATAAAAGCAAAAACAGGAACGGCAACGCACTCCGGTACACCTCAAACAGCGGGCGCTCCAGCCGGAACGAGGCCAGAAACAGGTTCATGCCCACCGGCGGCGTAAGGTAACCCAGCTCCAGATTCACCAGAAAGATCATCCCCAGATGCAGCGGGTGAATCCCGAACGCCTGGGCCATGGGCAAAATGAGCGGCACCACCACCACCGTGGCCGAAAAAATATCCATCAGGCAGCCGACCACCAGCAAAAAGACGTTGAGCGCCAGCAGGAAGGTGATCTTCGAGTCGATGTGCTCCGTGGCCCACGCCGCCGCCTGCATGGGGATTTCGGCATCCACCAGATAGTTGGTCAGCCCCATGGCCGCCCCCAGAATCACAAACACGCCGCCCACCAGGGTGGAGCTTTTCACCAGCACCTTCGGTACGTCGGTAAACAGCCCCATCTCCCGGTGGATCACCACCTCCACAAACAGGGCATAGACCACGGTAATGGCCGCCGCCTCAATCAGGGTGGTATAGCCGCCGAAAATCCCCACCAGCGCCACCACCGGCAGCAGGATTTCCCACTTGGACTCCCACATCGCGCGCTTTGCCTCGGCGGCGTCAAACGCCGGGCGCGGCACCTTTGCCCGGATGGCGGTAAACACCCCGTAGGCACCCACCGCGCCCACCAGCATCAGGCCGGGAACCAGCCCCGCCCGGAACAGATCGGGGATCGGCACATGGGCCACCACGCCGTACAGGATCACCGCAAGGCTCGGCGGAAACAGGATGCCGATGGAGCCGGTGGAGGCAATCAGTCCCACGGAAAACTTTTCCGGATAGGCGTTTTTGAGCAGCACCGGCAACAGCAGGCCGCCCAAGGCTAAAATGGTGACCCCGGACGCCCCGGTAAAGGTGGCAAAGAAGGCGCACACCAGCGTGGCGGCAATGGCCAGCCCCCCCGGCATCCAGCCGAACAGGGCACGAAACAGCCGCACCAGCCGGCGGCTGGCACCGCCCTCGGCCAGCAAAAAACCGGTGAGGGTAAACAACGGAATGGTGGGAATGGCGGGAGAGACCGCCAGCCGGTAGGTTTCCACCGGAATGGCGGCCACCGGCACGTCGGCGGCAAAAAACAGCAGCAGTGCCATCCCCCCCAGCACCACAAAGATGGGGGCGCCCAACAGGGCGCTGACGATCAGCAGAATCACCCCCGGCCACACCAGCGCCGGGGCATACGCCACCAGCCAAAAGCCGATAACGGCCGCCGCCGGAATGCCCAGAAACGCCACCGCCCGCTCCCGCCAGCCGCCCGCCTGCAACACAAAGCGCACCGCCATCACGGCAAACGCCAGCGGCAGCACGGTTTCGGCCATCCATACAGGCAACCAACCGCCAATGCGGGTGGGAGACGCCATCTCGTAGTGCACGAACTCAAAGCCGGCCCAGGCAAGCCCCGTGGCCACTGCGGCGGATACCGCCCCGGTGGACATGTCGATCGCTTTCTGGATTTTCTCCGGCAGTTTGACCATGCCGGTGGAAAGCGACAGGTGCCGCTTTTCCCGTGAGGCCAGCATGGCCCCCATGAATCCCACCCACAGGGTCAGGTTCTGCACGTACCCGGTGGAGCCGGGGATACCGGTACGAAACACGGCCCGCAGCACGATCTCGATGACCGGCAGCACCCCCATCATCAACAGAGCCGCCACGCACAGGGTGTCTTCCACCCTTCTTAAAAACGGGAAAACCCGTTGCAGCGGGGTGTTCCCCATCAAACCCACGGGTTATTGGCGGGCACGAAACTCATCCCGCAGCTTAATTACGGCGGCGGCGGCATCGGGCGGCACCACCGTGCCCACCAGACTTTTGTTGCCGGTGGCGGCAATCGCTTCCCACACGGGGATCATTTCCGGCGCCACGGCATGCACCTGTAAACCGTACTCGCGCATGGCATCCACCGCTTCCGCATCCAGCCTGCGGGTTTCGCTCTTCATGCGCGCCCCGGCCTTGGCGGCGATGGCGGCCAGTTTAGGTTTGAGATCGTCCGGCAGCTTGTTCCAGGCGCGTTTGCTGACGATCGTGGCGCCCACCAGCGGCCCCCATGTCATGTCCATCATGTGTTTGGCCTGACCGAACCACTGGAACGACAGGGCGACCAGGGAGGTGGCCGTAAACGAGTTGATCAGGCCCGATTGCAAGGCGGTGTGCATCTCGGTCACCTGCAGCGCCACCGGCTGGAAACCGGCCCGTTTCCATGCCTCTTCATAGGCGGGGTCGCCCGCCCAGGTGAACAGGCGCAACCTTTTTCGATCCGTTGGCGTAAGCACCGGCCGGTCGGAAAACAGCCGAACCCAGCCCACGTACCCCCAACTGAGCACCTTGAACCCCTTGGCGTCCAGCGCCTTGTCCAGACGCGGCGTGAACCGTTCCATCACGTAGTCCAGTTCGGCGTCGGTGCGCAACACCAGCGGCATTTGCAGGGCCATCACCTCATTGGTGATCTCGGACAGCCCCTCGCCGGTCAGCACCGCGGCGTGCAACTGCCCCACCCGCATCTTGCGCACCATGTCCCGATCATCCCCGGCAATGCCGCCGGGGTAGATGCGTACGTCCACCTCCCCATCAGACACCTCTTTCCACTCGGCCGCCATGTCCCGGATGATCTCGTGCCACGGGGAGCCTTCCGGCGCCAGGGTGCCCAGCTTCAGCTTGAAGGCGTGGGCGGGGACGGCCCACGCACCCAGCGTAAGCACGGTCAACACGGCAACTGTAATGCGCCTTATATACATCTTTCTACTCCGCATCAAAAAACAGGTCGGCAGCCTGGTCGGAAAGCCAGTCCGCCCGCCGCTGGGCAATCACATTGGCCAGCCGCTGATCGGGCACCGCATCCGGGTCCACCGCCTGCGCCTTGTCGAGCAACTCCCGGAACTCGGCCAGATTCTGCTCGTTCACACTCACCGATTCGGCCAGCGCCAGATGCACCGACGCCCGCTTGCCGTCGGAGTGCGCCAGCGCCTGTTTATAGTGCTCACGGGCCAGCTCGTTGCTGCCACCGGGGCGGCTGCCTTCATAGGCGATAAAAAATTCGTGGGCGGCGCCGCCATCGAACCCCGGGTCCAACTCGATGGCGCGTTCCACCAGCGCCGCTGCAATCGGCAGGTCGGCAATCAGCGACATGTCGTCCTTGGCGGCAGAGAGCGCTCCGGCCCACGCGGCCCCGGCCCAGTACAGGTACGGCACGTCGGCGGACTGCATGTCGGCCAGCACGGTTTCGTGCTGCTTGAGGGCGGCCAGATTCACGCCCTTATGCTTTGTCGCCAGCCCGCGTATGGCAAAGTCGCGCCCCCGTAAAAACAGTTTTCTTGCCCGACTGCGCTGGGCGCGGGACTGTTTCAGATTGTCTTCGCCCATGCGGTCGGCTTCGTCCTTGAGCAGATAGGCATAGGCGGAAAAGCCACTGGCCGCCGCAAGCAGCAGCCCCCGGTGGTCGGGAACGGTTTGCAGCAGGCTTTCATAGGTTTTCAGGCCGAACGGAATGGCCTCGCGGATCAGTTCCGGGTCGTCGTCGGTGGTAAATACACCGCCGGGACCCGACAGCGCGTTGCCCACCATGTTCGCCGTCATGCGCTTGACCGAACAGGACGCAAGCAGCATGCAGGCGCACGCGGCCAGGCAGATACGGACCGGGAGGATTCCGAACATGGAATCGGTCACGGCGTTATTTCCCCGTTCGGCTCGCATCGTTCCCGTTCCACCCTCTTTCCATGAATGTGCGCGGTCCATCGCCGGGAATGATAATCAATTTGCGCGGGATCGCGGGCGGTTTTTTCGTTTTATCCGGGGGGTCAGGTCAACGACCCGGTGCAGGAAGAGCCCGCCCCGGCGGTGCAGCCATAACAGTGGTCCATCACCTGAATGCGGCGATCAGTCAGATCGGCGTCGGTGGCATCCTTGATGTGCAGGCCGCGGGCGCCGCCGATCTTCATACGCAGCATCTGGTTGAAATCGCAGTCATAGGTAAAGCCCTGCCAATCCACGCTGACCGTATTGGTGCACATCAACTCCGGCAGGGTGTCGGGATTGAAGGACTCGGCCAACCGGCACATATAGGCATCGGTTTCGCCGTTTTTTGCCAGAAATTCGGCAAACCGGGAGATCGGCATGTTGGTAATGGTGAATAACCGGTTAAACACGATGCCGTGGGCATCACCCAATTCTTTTTTGTAGTCCGTTTCCAGTTCCACCTGATCGCCCGGCAGTTTGGTGCCCTGGGGGTTGAACACCAGGTTGAGCTTCAGGTTCGGCTCGGTGCCGTACCCCTGTTCGTTTAACAGCTTGAGCGCCTGAATGCTCTTTTCGTACACACCTTCCCCACGCTGCTCGTCCACCGCCGATTCGGTATAGCACGGCAGGGAGGCAGTCACTTCCACCCCCATTTCCCGGAAAAAACCGGGCAGATAGCTTTGCCCGGTCTCAAACATGACGGTCAGGTTGGAGCGCACCACCACTTGCCGGTCCAGCTTTCTGATCTCTTCCACCAGGTAGCGGAAGTTGGGGTTCATCTCTGGCGCACCGCCGGTTAAATCGACCCGTGTGGCCGCCGAATCGGCCAGAAAATCGAGCAGGTGATCGATGGTTTCCAGATCCATCACCTCCTTGCGTCCGGGGCCTGCGTTCACGTGGCAGTGGGAGCAGGTCTGGTTGCACAGTTTGCCCAGATTCACCTGCAAGGTTTCCAGCTTTTCCCGGCGCAGGGTCACCCCCTGTTCGGACAGGCGCCTGGAAAACTGGGTAAAGGATACGATTTCCATATAAACGAACCCCTGGTTCTACAAATCAGTTCTTATTTTGACAATCGCGGGCAGGCCCGGATTATTTCCGGAACCACCCTGTTTTACGCCGATTTCGACAAAAACAGGTGCATTGACACGGCCTCCGGCTATTTTTGCATTAAATTTGCATCTTGTACACGGGATATGGTTTGGAAGAGATGGAATAGACAGTCTGTTTGTGTCTGCATTGCGCTGGCATTGCTTGCCCTTGCGCTCCCCGCCTGTGGTCCGGGCGGCGACAACACCGCGGCACTGCCCACCGAATACCGCGGGCGGGTGGTTGTGCCGGCAGCGGGTGGAGAACTCGCCGGCGGTTCCCTGCTGGCACGGGTCGCCAAATTTGTCATGCCCAGCGCCTATGCCCTGTTCGGCATGGAATCGGCGGGAGCCGGGATTCCGGTCATCCTGTACGCGATGGACGAGAACGGCATCCAGGTGGGGCCGGTGCTGGCCGAGACGCTCACCGAGTGGAGCGGTGATTTCACCCTGACGCTGCCAAGCTGGGACACCTACCCGTACAACGCCCCGTGGGTGGTGGAAATCGGTACCGAGGCAGACAACACCCGCATGCGCCGTTTTGTGGATAACCGCCCGCCCGACCTGTCCGTACGCTCGCTCAGCCCGGCAAGTGAAGCCGCAGTGCGCGTGGTACTGGAAGACGACGTTGATACACCATTTTTGAAACTCAGCCCGGAAGAGCTGGCCGAACTGACCGATCTGGTGGAAGCGGCAAGCGCCGCATCAACCGGCTTTGACATCGCCGAAACCACCGCGATGGCGCTTCAGGATGCCAGGGGAAATGAGCCGCTACAGCGCAAGCTGGTCACCAGCACCAGCACCGACGAAAATACCCGTCCGCTGGCCCACGCCGGTGTCGACTTCCGCCTGAACACGGGTGAGAGCCTGAATCTGGTCGCTAACGCCGAGGATGCGGATGGCGACCCGGTCAGTTTCCAGTGGCGGATCGTCGGGCTCCCGGACGCAAGCGCTCTGGACCCCAACCCGCCAGTGGGGCGTTATCTCACCTTCAACCCGGATACAGACGGTGTCTACACGCTCGAACTGGTCGTGACCGATTCCAATCTGGCCACCAGCCCGCCGGACTACGCCACCATCATCGCCACCACCGCGCCAGTGCAACTGACCGTGAACACCACCACGGACGCGGAAGGCCGCATGACGGGAACCCGCACGCTGCTGATCCACACATCCTCTTACCGCGACCCGAATACCAACACCAGCTATACCGATGTTTATCTCCAGCAGATGAACGACTTTGGCCCCCTGGGAAGCCCCCAGATACTGCTCCCCCCCGGCGTCATCAACCCGGCGGATGTCCTGGACAGCTACGAGATTCATCCGGCCATTTCCGCCAACGGCACCATGATCACCTTCGCCACCGACATCGATCCCGGCGGCGGCAGCAGCCGGAGCGACTTCGACATTGTCGCGCTTCCGGTGAACGATCCCACCAGTGCATTGTGGCTCAGCGATAATCTTTTTCACGAAACCCAACCGGACGTTCAGTGCATAAGCGGCACCCGTTGCGTGGTGGTCTTTGTGACCGGGAACGACCCGGACGGCTCCCAGATTATGGCCACCTGGCTAAACAACCCCGGCAGCGGGTTTGTCATCGAAAGTGAATTGCAGTTGACCACGGGCGCGGGCGATCACTACAGCCCCCGGCTATCTCTGGACGGCCAGTGGGTGGTGTTTGCCGCCCGCAGGGATGACAACCCGGACCTGGAGATATACCGCACCCGCACGGACGGCGCCATGTTCACGCCCGAGCAGATTACCTTCAACGCCGAAGACGACGACCAGCCGACCGTCAATGCCACCGGCTCGGTGATTGTCTATCGTCGGAACGGTGCAATCTTTCTCACCACGATCGGCGCAGGGGAAACCCTGATGACGGGAAGCCAGGTGGAGGCCCGCAACCCGACCATATCCGGCAACGGCAACACGATGGCCTTTCTGGGTGCAACCGACCTGGGCACCGACCTGTTTATCACCACCTTGGGCGCGACATTCCCCACCCAGCTCACCGCCGAAGGTCACGTTTCCCAACCGTGGATCAGCGTGGACGGCACCCGTATCCTGTTCCGCTCGTCCATCGACGGCGATCACGAGTTTTACCTGCGTTAAGGCGGGTACGTTACACCAACCATCACCAGCCCCCGTGCCGGGGCCGTCTCCCCCGCGAGCGTACGATCTTTTGCGGCCAGGACTTGTCCCGGCCATTCGGGCGAATTTTTGCCCCGCCCCACCTCTACCAGCGTGCCCACCAGATTACGCACCATCTGTTTTAAAAAACCGCTGCCGATCACGTCAAACACCACCTCGTCCCCGTCTGCACGGATGGTCAGCTGGCGCAGGTCCCGCACCGGCCGTTTGGCACCGCACCCGGCGGCCCGGAAGCTGGTAAAATCGTGTTCTCCCACCAGCGCCTGTGCCGACCGGAACATGGCGTCCGCATCCAGCGCCACCGGCACATGCCACACCGTATGACGGCGAAACGGGCACGGCACGGGGCGATTCAAAATGCGATAGCGATACTGCTTGTCGCCCGCGCTGTAACGGGCGTGAAACGCATCGTCCACCGCCTCTGCGGAAAGCACGACAATATCTTTTGGCAGCTGGGCGTTGAGCGCCTTTAGCCAGGTTTCAGCCGGGTGGTCCCTGCCCGTGTCAAAATGGGCCACTTGGGCCAGGGCGTGCACTCCGGCATCGGTCCGGCCCGCCCCGGTCACCCGCACCGGGACTCCCTCCACCCTGGCAAGCACCGTCTCCAGCGTGCCCTGAATCGACGGCGCATTGGGCTGCACCTGCCAGCCCGCATAGTCGGTGCCGTCGTAGGCCAGGGTCAGGCGGATGCGGGTCATGGTCCGGCCCAGCCGGGCAGCACGCCGGGCTGGATACCGAAGGCGGGAATAGCCAGCCAGTAGATCAGCAGGGTGATGAGCACCGCGCCAATCAGGTTCAGCGCCACCCCGGCTCCGGCCATCTGCGGAATGCGGATGTAGCCGCTACCGAACACGATGGCGTTGGGGGGCGTGGCCACCGGCATCATGAACGCACAACTGGCCGAAAGCGCCGCCGGCAGCATGAACAGGATCGGGTTCTGACCCACGCTCACCGCCACCGCCGCCAGCACCGGCATGAACAGGGTGGTCATGGCGGTGTTGGAGGTGATCTCGGTTAAGAAGGTCACCAGCAGGCAGACCAAAAGCACGGTAAAGATCAGCGGCAGGGCCGAAAGACCGGAAAACGCGCCACCGATCCAGGTGGACAGCCCGGTCGCCCCCACCCCCTTGGCCAGGGCCAGTCCCCCGCCGAACAGCACCAGCAGCCCCCACGGGATGGTGACGGCGGTCTGCCAGTCGAGCAGGCGGCGGTTGCTGGTTTCCGGCATCCCCTGGGGGGTGCCGGACGGGATGACGAACAGGGCCACGGCGATGAACACCGCCACGGTGGCGTCGTTCACCCATGCGTCCACGCCTATCAGCCCCGCCCAGCCGGGCAGGGTGGCAAACCCCAGGTCGATATCCTTGCGGAACACCCACAACAGGGCCGCCGCCAGAAACACCCACGCCATCCGCCGCTCCGGGCCTTTGAATGCGGGGAGTGCGGCCAGCTTGTCGACAATGATCTGATGGCCTCCGGGCAGTGTCACCCGGTGTACGGGGAACGCCACCCGGGTCAGGAACAGCCACACCAGCGGCACGAATACGATCACCAGCGGCAGGGCCACCCGCATCCAGTCGATAAAGCCGATTTCGGCGGCACCGGGAAAAATTTCATTCAACTGCCCCACAAACACCACGTTGGGGGCGGTGCCTATCAACGTGCCCATGCCGCCGATATTGGCCGCATAGGCGATGCCCAGCATCATGGCGGTGGCGGTGCGGGACAGGTCCGGGCTGTCCTCCACGGTGGTGCCGCCGATGAGCGCCGCCTCCGCCAGAATGGCCAGGCCAATGGGCAGCATGATCAGGGTGGTGGCGGTGTTGGAAATCCACATGGACAAAAACGCCGTGGCCACCATCATCCCCAGAATCAGCCGCTGGGGCGACATGCCCACCCGGTTCACGATATTCAGCGCAATACGCTCGTGCAGGTTCCAGCGTTCAATGGCCCGGGCCAGCATGAAGCCGCCCATGAACAGGTAGATCAGGTAATGGCCATAGCCGGAGGACAACTCCGCCGTTTTAAGGATGTGCAACAGCGGGAACAGCACCAACGGCAGCAGGCCGGTCACATAGATGGGCACCGCCTCGGTAATCCACCAGACGGCCATCCACAGGGCCACCCCGGCGGTACGCTGGCCCGCGGGGGACAAGCCCTCCGGGTTGGGCAGCAGCCAGATCAGCAGCGCCACCAGTGGCCCTGCGATCAGGCCGATCGTTCGCATTCGATTGCTCATGGATAAGGATCATACCGGTTTTACGGGTCGGCAAAAACCCTTTGGGGGCTTAGGGACCGTCCCGGTTGCGGGGAGCGCTTCGATCAGGTACGGTGCGCCCGTGGCCGGAGAAATTCGCATTAGCGGGGGCAGCACCAAGGGGCGGCGGGTGCACTCCCTTTCCGGACGTGGAGTGCGTCCCACCTCTGCCCGGGTGCGCGAGGCCATCTTTAACATCATCGGCGCACGGGTGACCGGCGCGCGGGTGCTCGACCTGTTTGCCGGGGTGGGCAGTCTGGGGCTGGAGGCCCTGTCACGGGGGGCATCTCATGTGGATTTTGTGGAGAAAAACGCCCGCCACGCAGGGGTCATCCACGCCAACCTGGAACGGCTGGAATTTGCCAGTCAGGGCCGGGTGATCCGGGCCGATTGCAGCCGGTTTCTGCAAACCGGCAAGCACGGCGACATGCGCTACGATCTGGTCTTTCTGGACCCACCGTACGGCGAAGACCTTCTGCCTGCCGTATTGCCGGGCCTTTACAAGGCCGATATAATTTCTCCCGCCGGGCTTGTGGTGGTTGAGCACGGGGCCACGAGAGAAGTTCTCGATGCGGGCCCGTGGGAGGTTGGACGGTCGTACACTTACGGCAAAACGTCCATCACCCTGCTTGGCCTGCCCGCCACGGACGACCCGCTCCCCGGCGACTAGGAAAATGCATATGGAACGTCACGCAATTTATCCCGGCACTTTCGACCCCGTCACCAACGGGCATGTGGACATCCTGCGCCGCTGCCAGCCCCTGTTTCACAAGGTGACGGTGGGGGTGGCGGTGAACCCGCAAAAAGAGCCCCTGTTCTCCCTTGAGGAACGGATGAAGATGCTGAACGAGGTGTTTGGCGGCATGAAAAACGTAACCGTGATTGCGTTTGAGGGGCTGCTGGTGGATTTCGCCAGAAAGCATAATGCCCAGGCCATCGTGCGCGGGTTACGGGCGGTTTCCGACTTTGAATACGAGTTTCAGATGGCGCTCATGAACCGGCGGCTGTCCAGCGATGTGGAAACGGTCTTTTTGATGCCGTCAGAAGAGTATACTTACCTCTCGTCCAGCATCGTAAAAGGGGTTGCGCGGGCGGGTGGCGATGTAAGCGAGCTGGTTCCCCCCGGCGTACAGAAAATGTTGGAGGCGAAAGCAAATCAATGAGTGATTCCGCAGGCCCGGAAATCGATCTGGCCCAGCGCCTGAAAAAGATCAAGCCGTCGGCCACCCTCAGGATTGCCGCGGAAGCTGCGCGGTTAAAGGCCGAGGGGGTGGATATTATCAGCCTGGCGGCGGGCGAGCCCGACTTTGACACCCCGGCCCACATTCAGGAAGCGGCCATTGCCGCCATGCGGGCGGGTAAAACCCGCTACACCCCCGCCGCGGGCATTCCCGAACTGCGTAGCGCCATTTGCGACAAGCTGAAAGCCGACAACGGCTTAAGCTATACCCCCGAGCAGATCCACGTGGGCGCCGGGGCCAAAAACGTGCTGTTTGCCTTGGCGCAGGTGCTCCTGAATCCAAAAGACGAAGTGGTCATCCCGGCCCCGTACTGGGTGAGTTATCCGGATCAGGCGTTTTTGAACGATGCCCGCGCGGTCATGATCCGCACCCGCGAATCGGACGGCTTTGTGCTGCACCCGGACGTGCTGAAAAAAACCGTGGGACGCAGCACGAAAGCCATCATCCTGAACAGTCCGAGCAACCCCACCGGAGCGGGTTACTCCCGTGCCGATCTGGAAAAGGTGGCCGAAATTGCCCTGGAAAACGATTGCTGGATCATCTCGGACGAGATTTACGAAAAGATCGTCTTCGACGGCTTTGAGCATGTTTCCATCGCTTCGCTGTCGCCGGAGGTGGCCGCCCGCACCATTGTGGTAAATGGCATGTCGAAGAGCTACGCCATGACCGGCTGGCGGCTGGGGTATGCGGCGGGGCCTCTGCCAATCATCAAGGCCATGAACATGGTGCAGAGCCAGAACGTCTCCAATGCGCCGTCGATTAGCCAATGGGCGGGGCTTGCCGCCTTGACAGGCGACCAGACGTGCTTAAAAGAGATGCGTGACGCCTTCCAGGAGCGGAAGGATTACGTGATGGAGCGACTGCGCGGCATTGAAGGCATCTGGTGCCATGAGCCCCAGGGGTCTTTCTACTGTTTCCCGCGCATCGCGCACTATTTTGAAACCCGGTCGGGTGATCGGGTGATTAACAGTTCGGTGGACATGGCGGAATACCTGCTGGAGGAAGCGCAGGTTTCCGTGGTGCCCGGCGGGGCGTTCGGCGGCGACGAGTACATGCGTATTTCGTTTGCCACCGGTATGGAGCCGCTAAAAGGCGCGCTGGATCGCATCGAAAAAGCGCTGAAAGCATTGACCCCCACCGAGCACTACAAGAACAAGCAGGTTCACCTGGAGCAGAAGCGTTTTTAGATATGCCGTTGTACGAATATCAGTGTCTTACGTGTGACCACACCTTCGAGGCGATTCAAAAGTTTTCTGACGATCCGTTGAGCGAGTGCCCGGAGTGCGGCAAGGACGTGCGCAAGTGCGTTTCCACCCCGGCGATCCAGTTCAAGGGCAGCGGTTTTTACATTACCGACTACACCAAGCGCGGCACAGGCAAGGGTGCAGAGAAGGCGGGCGGCGGCAAGAAGGAAGGCGGGGCGGATAAAAAGCCCAAGGCCGAAAAGAAAACGGCTGCCCCCAAGGCGGAAAAGAAGAAGTAGGCCGAGGACCGACCGGCCCCAGTCGAAGATTCCCCCACAATTGACTTTCGCCCGAACGAGCCCGTAGATACCGCTTATCCGGACTGTTCGGTGGTGGTAACAACCGCCTGGATTCCCGCTTTCGCGGGAATGACGAGGGGGGGGCATACCTCCCGCCGTACAACCGAGTGAGGCGGTGGAGATTGCTCCGTATACGAGGCGGCTGATTAAAAAAATACCGGAGGCGTAGTCTTCTACGTCGAGGATTTTTTTTGATCGGCCAACGAAGTAGACGGGGTAATATCCGCCGCCATCACCCAGACGTAATAAGGCGCATGATGTCGTTGTAGAATGCAAACGCCATCAGCGCCAGCAGCGCAAACAGGCCTGCCTGCTGGGCCACCTCGCGCACGCGCACGCTGACCGGGCGGCGCATGATGGCCTCGGCGGTCAAAAACACCAGATGCCCGCCGTCCAGCACGGGAATGGGTAGCAGGTTCAGGATGCCCAGGTTCACCGACAACACCGCCACAAACAGCAGGATGCTCATCATCCCGGCTTCGGCGTACTGGCCCGCCATCTGTGCAATCAGGATCGGCCCACCGATGGTGTCGGACGGGATGGTGCGCTGAATCATCTTGACGATGCCAATCAGGGTGAGACTGGTGATCTCATAGGTGCGTTCCAGCCCCATCTGGATGGCCGTAATCGGTCCGTAATGGCGGGTTTCGGTCGCCCCTTTCGGGGAGATGCCAAGCAACCAGACGCGGATGGGCTCGCCAAAAATATTCTGGCTGTCCGCCTGCCTGGGAGTAATGCTCAGGGTTTCGGTCGTATCGCCCCGCTGCACGGTCACGCTCAGGGTGCTGCCACCCAGTTCCTGCACCGTGGTGCGTATCTGCTCCCAGTCGGTAATCGTCTGCCCGCTAATGGCGGTGATGGTATCGTCCGTCAGCAGCCCTGCCACCTGGGCGGCGGAACCGTCCTGCACGTCCCCCACCTGGCTGGTAAGCACCGGTACACCGGCCAGAAATACGCCGCAGAAGATGACGGCCGCCGTCAGCATGTTGAACAGGGGGCCGGCAAAGACAATGGCCATGCGCTGCCATATTTTTTTGTGGGCAAAGGAGGCCTGTTTGTCCTCTTCCGACATCTCCTCCTGATCGTCTTCCCCGAACATACGCACATAGCCGCCCAGCGGGACGGCCTTGAGGGCGTATTCCGTATGCCCCCGCTTGCGGGAAAAGATGGTGGTGCCAAAGCCGATGGCAAAGGTCAGAACCCGCACCTTGCACCAGCGGGCCACCAGAAAGTGACCCAGTTCGTGGACAAAAATCAGGACCGCCAGAACGACGATAAAGGCAATGATTGGCTGAATACTGGACATAGTTTAAATTCGCATTGTGGCCGGCTGTAACGACCGGCCAGACCCGGGCAACGCCCAGGCCGTTTTTTATCCCATCAGAAATCCTTGTTAACAGGCATTAAACGGCCTTATCGGCAGAACTACGTACAAAGTCTAACTTTCCCCCGGAAAACCCGTCAAATAAAACAGCGGGTTTTTATGCCGGGGTGAGCGTACCCAGCACCACCGGCTGTTTTGCACCGGTTGCAGAAGGCACGTTTCCGGGCTCCATCCACATATGGCGGCAGGCAAGTTCCGCAAACGCCATGGCCTCCAGCGCCTGGGAGGAGACCCCGCGCGCGTCCGCCAGCACCACCGCAGAGCCGGGCAGGTCCTCGATCAGCATGAGCACCAGCGCGGGGTTTTTTGCGCCGCCGCCGCACAGCAGCACCTCGGCAGGCGTCCCTTGTGCCTGTACCGCCTGGGACACGGTGCGGGCAGTGAGGGCGGCGGCAGTGGTGAGCATGTCGTCGTCGGTAAGCCTCAGTTTTTTTCCGCGCTGATAAAATTCTTCTACGTAGGCGGCGCCAAACAGTTCCCGTCCGGTGGATTTTGGCGGCGGCTGGGAAAAGTAGGGGTGGTCCAGCAGTTCCGTGAGCAGCGCGCCGGAAATATTCCCCTTTCTGGCGCGGGCACCGTTTTTGTCCATGCGCGCAGCGCCTCCGGACAGGCGTTCCACCAGCCCGTCCATGACCATGTTGGCGGGGCCGGTATCGAACGCGGTGATGGCCTCGGTACCTGCTCCTCCGGGCAGCCAGGTCAGGTTGGCGATGCCCCCCAGGTTCACCACCGCACGGTCGTGTTCGGGGTCGGCAAACAGCACGTGATGGATCATCGGCACCAGCGGCGCCCCCTGCCCTGCCACAGCCATATCCGCCGAGCGAAAGTCAGACACCACCGGCAGCCCGGTCGTGCGGGCAATGATGGCGGGGTTGCCCAGTTGCAGGGTGGCAGGCGGCGTGGCGTCCGGCGCGTGCCAGACCGTCTGACCGTGGGAGCCGATGATCGATACCGCATCGGCCGACACGCGGGCCTCTGTCATTACCTCCTTGGCCGCACTGGCAAACACCTGTCCCAGTTCGGCATGCAGCAGGCACAGGTCCGGGGCGGAGCCGTCTCCCCGTGCGGCACTCAGTACCCGTTTTCGCAGGTCGTCCGGGTAGGTCACCTCCCGGTAATGGCGCAGCGTGGCGGTGCGGGGCGAACGGGTGATTTCCACCAGGGCCGCATCGACGCCGTCGGCCGATGTACCGGACATGAGTCCGATGGCCAGAATGATTTCAGCGTCGTCAGCCTGCATGGCATCTCCCTGGTAACCGTCACCCGAATTTTTTGGGCGGGTGATTGTCTATCGTAACTGATGATTGAGGAGAAAAAGTACCCGCGCCGTATCGTCATCGAGTTGATAGGTGTTGGTCACGGACAAACCGGTGCGCCCTCCGGGCAGGGTCATCTGATAAAGCTCCATCGACATGCGGCTGTCAAACGGGTCGTAAACCAGGTCCCGCTCAAAGCTGGCGGTGGCGATTTTCAGGCGGATTTCATCATCCAGCCGCATGGTCAGCGCCACGGAGGAAGGGTCGCCGGATTCTTTTGGTTTCAGCCCGCCTCCGTTCAGGTGAATGTCGGTACGGCGCAGGCTCTCCAGCCGCTCCAGCGCCCCGCCTTCGGCCCACTCCTGCAGATTGTCGGAAACGTACCTTCGGGTCAACCGGTAGGCACTTCGTTCCCGATCAGCCAGTTCCGCACTTTCGTACCGTTGACCTCCGGAGGACCGGTCCGGGTCGAACCGCAGCGAAACGGAATCATCGGGTGCCATCAGGCGTTCCCTGATCACATCGGTATCCATGGCGCAGACACCCGGTGCCAGACCCGGAGCGATGACAAGGACCACGGCACATGCCAGAGCGCGCCCCGAAACAAACATTTTATGTGGTATTACCCGCAACATTCCAGAGTCTCTCCCTGCTATAAAGATAACAGGTTGAGTCCGTGCCCCGTGACCCCAGGGCCACGAGCGGGCGTGAACGGCGGGGGCAAGCGGTTATACGCCCACCTCCCGCATGCGGGTCAGGTAAGAATGCACCAGGTGATGGAAGGCCGTCCGCCGCCCTTCACGCACCGGAAAACGCACTTCGTAGTCGGCGTCCCGATAGCGAATGATCAGCCCCCCTTCCCGGCGATCGTTTTCCGGGACCAGTTCGCAGGCAGTGATTTCGTTCAGGGCGATGTCCACCACCCGTTCCCCCATCAAAAACACCAGCCGACGGCTGCCGATAATCAACCCGCATCGTTTCAGGCGGGTAGCGTGACCGTTCCGCAGTTCGCGCACTTTGGCACCCTGCCGAAACAGCATGGAGCCGCCCGCAAAGTAGAGCACCCGGCCTTCCAGGGTACGGTGAAAGCGATATTTGATGTTGGTCGACTCATGGGGGTCACGGTACAGGTTCAGGCGCTTCAGTCCCGCCAGAAACTCCTGCTCCGCCCCGGCAGCCCAGGCTGAAAGGGGGAAACCGCAATAGGCGCACGCCTTGCGTAATACCGATTGCATCGACTTGCAGCGTTTGCAGGCCAGCTTCAGTTGCGCCCCGCAGCGGTCGCACGCTTCGGTGGCACCACTTGCGTGGGTGCCGCAGGTGCCGCAGGTTACCGCTTCGTCGTCACCTGCTTTTCCCGCAGCCTCGGCGGGAAGCCCTGTTTCCGGTACGTTGGGGGCCGGTACATTGGGGGCCGGCATGCGGGGGGCCGGCATGCGGGACTCCGGCCCATGCGGCTCCAGTACGTTGGGGTCCGGCATGCGGGGTTCCGGCACGGGCGCTTCCGGCACCGGTGGCGTAATCGGCCCATGGACGCCGCCGGGCACGTGGGTCCACAGGGTGGGGGATTCGGCGACCGGTTTTTCTATCTTCTGTGCCGGTTTCGGGGTCGGCTGCATCGGCTCCCGGCGGAGCGGGACATTCGATTTTTCCGAAGGGGTGAAGGTAATCGTGGGCACGGGCATCCCCACGGGAGAGAAAGGCGCGACCGCAGGTGGTTCCGGTGCGGGCTTCGGGCCGGACAGTTCGCCCCCCTCCAGAAAATTGAAATAGTGGTAGGACCCGCCCGAGTGCTCCATGTCGCCACAGGCCTGGGTGACCTCTACAAAATCCACGTGCCGGGCACGATTTCCGTGCCCCACCACCAGGGCCAGATCGGCCACCGAACAGATGACCCGCGGGCAACCTTTGGAGTGGCGATAAATGCCCTCCATGGCGGTGTCGGTAAAAATATCCCGCTGGGCACCGGCCTTGCGCAAGCGATAGTTGATCAGGGCGCTGGTGTCTCTGTAGTGCAGATCTTTCAGAAAGAAGCGCACCGGCAACCGTTGCCAGAACTCGGGCATGGCCCGCACCGCCGGTTCCAGCGGCGCCTGCCCCGCCAGAATGAACGACAGCAAAAATTCTCCCGAAGTACACAGGTTGAGCAGGACCCGGAATTCCTGCAACAAATCGGGCCGATCGGCCAGCATCTGCCCCTCATCCACAATCACCAGACTGTGGACCCCCCGCTCGTGGTTCCGGGCCAACTGTGCACGCAGGGCATGCAGGTCGGCCATCCTGTCGCCCTGAATGTCGGTAACACCGAGTTGCCGGGCGATCTCTCCCATCATCTGGGTGGGGGTCATGATGGGGTAGTCGATATAGGCCACGCGCAGGTTGCCGCCGGAGGCCTCCTGTAGTTCCTGCACCAGCAGATTCAGGGTGGTGGTTTTGCCGTTGCCCGCATGTTCCGAGATCAACAGCGCGCCGCCCTTGCCCGAGTGGATGGCGAATTTCAGGCGCATCAGGCACTCCCGGTGCTGATCGCTCAGGTAGAACATCCGGGGATTGGGGGCGAGCGCGAAGGGCGGCTCGGTAAGACCCCAGTAATCAAGGTATGCGGGTAACATGCGGTTCCGATTAATACGGGGGCAAGCCCCGCAGGCGGCCCTGACCCCTTAAGGCTCAAGACCACCAGCTGATAAACAGCACCTATGCCGTGGCCGTTCCCGGCGACCGGCATAACCTGCTGGAATAACTCCATATAAATGACGCCGATGGCGTCGATTGTCAATGGTTTTACGGTGCCTGTGGGCTTTCGCCTTTTGATTGCGCATTTTCCGGGGCCGGCTTCGGCAGGTCGGCCACCCGGTGGAAGGTGAGGGCAAGGGGAAGCCGCTCACCGTCCCGCTCCACCACCAGTTCCCCTTTGGTTCCCGCCTGTTTTCCGGTCAGGGCCACTTTCAGGTCGGCAAGTTCGGAGATCGGGTGGCCGGAAAGCGCCACAATCTTATCTCCCACCTGCATCCCGGCAAGGTCCGCCGAGGAGCCGGGTGTGATGGTGAACACCACCGCCCCTTCCTGCCTGGGATCGAGCATCACCCCCAGCAGGATGCGCTCGTCTTTTAAATCCCGGTACGGCACCGACCAGACAAAATCGGCCAGCGGCAGCGGCAGGTCGGGCACGTCTACATTCATGCGTAAATCGGCCCGATCTTCTGGCAACTCCACCACAATGGGCACCAGCGTCAGATAGGCGTGCGGCATACGGCGAAACAGCCGTTTGGGGATGCCAAACCCATGCTCCACGTGTCCCGCCCCCACCAGAATCACCAGTTTTTTATCCTGGCCCTGCTCGGAAACAAGCGCCTCGTAGGCGGACCGGGCCATGGTTTCCTCCCACAACAGCTGGGTTTTGTAAAAGCGCTGTCCCTGGGGGCCTTCGCCGTGGCCGCCTAAAATGGCGCTCAGCCAGGCCCGGTGGTACGGATCGGACCGGTCCCAGCCGTCGGTCGCTTCTTTTGCCTCCTGTTCGGCCCCGCCTTCGTGCAGCGCACGTTTGTCCTGCTTGGAAGCGTTCAGGGCGATCAGCGGTATCCCCTTCTCCTGCACAAAATTCAGAATATCTGCGTAGTAGTCGAACTGCTCCGACCAGTTGCGGTACCACAGGTGCAAAAATTCCGCTCGGCTCAGTTTGCCTGCCCGCCACTTGTCCAAAGACGGCTGGGAAGAACGCTCGAACATTTCCATACCCACCATGATGCGCCCCGGAAAACGCGCCTCCAGCGCCTTGATCACTTCCAGTTGCACCCGGTGGTCCTCCACGTTGGTGTGCATCTCCCCCACATAGATCACCCGTGCGGCGGACAGCACGTCGAGCATGGCGTCAAAATCCACCGTATGGCCGGTGGGCACGTGCAGGATGGTGCCCGGCGAGAGGCTTTCCAGCGCCCGGTACGGCGACTCGGCGGCCAGTTGTTCAACTTTCGAAGTACTGGCCGGAGCGTCGGAAGCCGCCCCGTAAACACCGTGAGATCGCGCCCCGTGGGGAGACGACGCGCAGCCGCCCGCCAGTACGGCCAGACCCAGAACAAACACAGCGGCAAGCCGCATGGAACCAGACATCGGAACTCCTTATCGTCAATACAGGTGATACTCGCCGGTAGGGCGCAGCAGGTGATTCAAATCCACGTCGGTACGCAGCAGTTGCAGTTCGTGCTGGCGCACGTCGGCCCCCAACTCCACCACCCGCCGCAGCACGTTGCCGTGCCACGAGTTTCCCAGCAGGGTGGCGCCGATCAGCCGTCCCTCCCGGAACACCAGCCGCCGGTAGCCGTCTGCGTTGGGCGACGAGGTGACCTCGGCATCGCCTGCGGCGGCAAAGCGACCGATCAGGGTGAGCGGCAGATCGTACAACATCCCGGCACGGTAGTAGGCGGACTGCGTAAACGTGCCGCTCCCCCCGGCCATGTTGTCGCCCGCAATTTTGCCGGTGGTCGAGGCGGTCATCCAGCCGCTCAGGTGGTGGTGCTCCCCGGAGGCGTCATCCCATATGGAGGCCACGTCACCTGCGGCATAGACGCCTGCACGGTTGGTCTCCAGGGCCGCACTTACGGACACCGTACCGTCGGCGCACAGTTTCAAACCCTGTACGGTGCGGGTGCGGGCGACTTCTCCCAGCCCCACCCCCACAAAGCGGCAGGCGATGCCTTTGCCGCCACGGGTGCTCACTGCAGCCACCTGCCCCTTTTCGCCTTCCACGGCGGCAATCTCTTCGGCCAGGCGCACGTCCACGCCGTCTTCCACCAGACGGCGGTACAGCAGTTGTGAGCTCCGGGCATCCAGCCACGGTGTGCCCACCTGATGCTCCGGCACCAGCAGGGTGACCTCCATGCCCAACCTGCGGGCCACCCACGCAAGGGACAGGGCGCGCGCGCCGCCGCCGGCAATCACCGCCCGGCCACCGTCCGCACAGCGGGCCGTAAGATCGTCGGCATCGGCCAGGGTGGACAGGGTCACCACCCCGTCCAGATCGGCTCCGGGGCAGTTCAGCACCGTGGGGGCCATGCCGGTGGCAAACAGCAGCTTGTCGTACGAAAATTCCTCCCCCGCTTCGGTACGCACCCGTGACTGTCCGGCATCCACCTCTGTGATCCGGGCGTGGACCCGCTGGATGCGTGCGGTTTCATAGTCGTCCGGAAATCCCCAAACCTGTTCCCGCGTGATCCTGCCCACCGCGTAGTGCGGCAGCGAGGCGCGAAAATAGAACGGCACCGGCTCTTCCGTCAGTACGCGAATCTCCCCTTGGGCATCCCGTGCGCGGATCGCCTCCGCCGCTTTGGCCCCCGCGGGTCCCATGCCTGCAATCAGGTATCTCATGCCCTGGGCTTTCCTTAAGCCCCTTCCGCGGGCGCGGCGCCCTTGCTCACGCGGGGAGATTTAAAATGCACCGGCTGGGGAGCCGGGCGGGTATCGTCCTGCACCGCGTCATAAATCAGATCGATCAGGTCCACCACCGGCATATCCATTTTTTTTCCGACCGGGGCGAACGATTCCAGGCAGCGCACGCACTCCACCACCATCATGTCGGCCCCGACTGCGCGGGCCGACTCCAGCCGCTTCTGGCGCAAACCCTCCAGCTGCTTTGGATTGACCTCAAACTGGTGGTAGCCGCAGCAAGTGGGGCCGTCTTTTTCCATTTCCACAAAGTTGCCCATCTGGCGCAGCACCCGGCGCACCTCCTCCCCTTCCCCCAGTTTGCGGGTGACGTGGCAGGCGTCGTGAAAGGTCATGGTTGCGGCCATGCGCTCCACCGGAAAACGGTGCAGGTTACGGCGAATCCAGCTGGCGGCGGTGACGGTGGTAAACAGGTCGCCCTGAATCGCTTCCAGCCGCCTGAGTGCGGCGTAGCACTCGGCCCCCACGGTCACCACCTCTTTGGGGGCCACCCGCATGATACGGGCAAACAGGTGGTCCATAAGGGTTTCCGCCCGATCCATCTCCCCGGCCAGGTAGTGGGGCCAGCCGCAGCAGGAGCGCATGCCGCCCAGCACTTCATAGTCGCACCCCAGATAATCGGCCAGCACCAGCACCTTTTCCGCCACCTTCGTTTCCGAAAAGATGTTGCAGCCAAAAAAGAACAGGGTGTCGGCGGTTTTCAGTTCGCGCTTGTCCACGTGCTGGGCCAGCGGCCCCAACCGCCCCCGGTGTTTCAGGTTGTGCACGGTGATGCCCAGTTCCCGCCCCACCGACTGCCCGGTGCCCTTGAGCTTCAGGTTGTCCAGATATTCCGGCGGCGGGGTTTTCAGGGCGCTCTTTTGATACAGCACCATGGCGTCCCGCTCCAGCCCGGCGGGGCAGACCGGCACGCACGCACCGCACTGGAAACACTCGGTCACAAAGCGGGAAACGTCCACAGGCAGCTTTTCCGATGTGCCCGCCATCGCCCGGCCCGTTTCATAATTCAGCCGGGCAATGGACAGCCCGGAAGGCGCAACCGGGCACGCGGCCATGCATTCGTTGCAGCCGATACAGGCGGCAAGGCCAAATTCCACCTTGCCTTTCAGGGTGTCATGCAGACTGCTCACTTACTCCTTCCGAGTCCGAACCCGCTCGGTAAAGAGTATCAGATACAGCGGTTTGTCTGTCTCAGGTGAGCGACCCAGCTTGCCGCCGCGTCATCGGTGAGCACCAGATGGGCATAGGTAGCCACGGTGCGGCGCATTAAAAACCCTTCGGCCCGGGGGCTGCCCCCGCCCCGGCGGGCAAGGGTGAGGGTGCGGGACACACCTTTTTTATCCAGCGCCGCCTCATCCACCCGGGAATAGCGAAACTCATGCCCCTTCAAGACGGCCCCCTTTTTTCCCAGCAGATGGTCTTCGGACAGGGTAATTTCCCGGTAGCCCAGTGCCACCCGTTTGTCTTCCATGGTGCAGCGGGCGGGCAGCACGCCGCAAAACGGGTGAAATTCACCCGCCTGATCGGTGACCCCTTCGCTCAGGTAGATCAGCCCGCCGCACTCGGCAAACACCCACAAATCATTTTCGGACGCAGCCTTTATTGCCTGGCGCATGCCGCTGTTGGCGCTTAACTGTGCCGCATGAATTTCCGGGTAGCCCCCCGGCAGGTACAGGCCGTCAAGCCGTTCCGGCAACGCCTTATCCGCCAGCGGGCTGAACGGTACGATCTCGGCCCCGGCCTGCGCCAACGCCTTCAGGTTATCGGGATAGACAAACGAAAAGGCCGCATCGGTCGCCACCCCCAGCCGGACGACCGGATCGACCGCCACGGGAGTTTCGACCGATCCGGTTTCGACCTTTCCGGCCACGGCCAGCAGCGCATCCAGATCCACCCCGGCGGCTACCTGATCGATGATGCGCTCAAATACCGCATCTTTCCCCATCTCTTGTGCCGTCACCAGCCCCAGATGGCGGGACGGCAGGGAGAGGGTCTGTTCCCGCATCAGGTGGCCCAGCACCGGTACGTTGGTACGGCGGGCAAGCGCATCGGTCAGAAATTCCAGATGCCGTTTGGACGCCACCCGGTTGAGGATCACACCGCACACGGCAACTCGCGTATCCAGCGTGGCAAAGCCGTGCACCACGGCGGCCACGGAGTCGGCCATACCGGCGCAGTCCACCACCAGCACCACCGGCAAATTTAACGTGGCGGCAAGGTGGGCGGTGCTGCCTGCGGAATTGTCCCCCCGCCCCCCGTCAAACAGGCCCATCACCCCTTCCACCACGGCCACGTCGGCATCTGCGGCCCCGGCGGCAAAGGCGGCTTGCACCCGCTTTTGTCCCATCATCCAGGTATCGAGGTTTTGTGAGGAACGGCCCGCCACCAGACGGTGCAGGCCGGGGTCGATGTAGTCCGGCCCCGCCTTGAACGGCGCCACGGCAAGCCCCCGGCGCGTAAGCGCGCCCATCAACCCCAACGTGACGGTGGTTTTGCCCGCGCCGGAAGACGGGGCGGCGACAATGAATCCGGCTGTCGTGGGAGCCATGGGACGACCGGACGCCAGGCCGGGTCAGTCCGAAAAGCGGCGCACCACCAGCGTGGCGTTGGTGCCGCCGAAGCCGAACGAGTTGGACATGGCCGCATCCAGGCTCACCTCGCGGGGGCCGCCGGGGTTGTAGTCCAGATCGCAGGCCGGGTCCGGGGTGTCCAGATTGATGGTGGGCGGCAGCACGTTGTTGACCAGCGACAGGGTGGAGAAGATGCACTCCACACCCCCCGCCGCGCCCAGCAGGTGGCCGGTCATGGATTTGGTGGAGCCCACCACCAGCTTGCCGGCGTGGTCGCCAAAAGCGGTTTTGACCGCCAGGGTTTCCAGGGCATCGGCCATGGTGGAGGTGGCGTGGCCGTTCACATACCCGACTTGTTCCGGATTCATCCCGGCATCGCCCAGGGCCGCCTGCATGCAGCGTACGGCGCCGTTGGCGTCCTCCGGGGGCGCGGTGATGTGATAGGCATCGCCACTGCTGCCGTAGCCAACGACTTCGGCATAGATGCGGGCCCCCCGGCTTTTGGCGAATTCCAGCTCTTCGATCACCAGCACCCCGGCCCCCTCGCCCATCACAAAGCCGTCCCGATCCATATCGAACGGGCGGCTGGCGGCCTCCGGGTCGTCGTTGCGGGTGGAAAGCGCCTTCGAGGCGTTAAAGCCCGCCACGGAAAGCTGGCAGATGGCGGCCTCGGTGCCGCCGGTAATCATGGCGTCGGCATCGCCCCGCTGAATCACCTTGAGGGCATCGCCAATGGCGTGAGCCCCCGAAGCGCAGGCCGATACGGAAGACTGATTGGGGCCACGGGCACCGGTGCGGATCGACACCTGGCCTGCGGCCAGATTGATGATGGTCATGGGAATGAAGAACGGCGACACCCGGCGCGGCCCGCCCTTCATCATTTTTCTGTAGGTTTCCTCGATGGCGGGCAACCCGCCCATGCCGGAGCCGATAAACACCCCCACCCGGTCCCGGTTGGACTCACCAATCTCCAGACCGGAGTCGCTCATCGCCATGTCTGCCGCGGCAATGGCATAGTGGATAAAGATATCCATCTTCTTGACATCTTTTGCGGCGACGTAGGTGGCAGGATCGAAATCCTTCACCATGGCGGCAAATTTCGTGGTCAGTTCGGACGCATCAAAGCGGGTAATCGGCGCCGCCCCGGAGCGGCCTGCAAGCAGGGCCTCCCAAGTGCTGGCCAAATCGTTCCCCAACGGGGTGATTGCGCCCATTCCGGTGATCACAACTCGGCGTTTCAGTGCGTACCTCTTACGCTAAAATCTGTGGGCCTTCCGGGGTCGCAAAATGCATCCACGAACCCGGAAGGCCCCGTATCAGGCGGGTAAATCATTTCCCGCTCCATCAATCGTGCGGCGCGGCGTTAGCCGACCTTTTCCTTCACATAGCTGACGGCGGCATCCACCGTGGTGATCTTTTCCGCGTCCTCATCGGGGATTTCGATATCGAACTCCTCCTCGAACGCCATGACCAGTTCCACCGTGTCGAGGGAGTCTGCGCCCAGGTCGTCCACAAAGCTGGCGTTTGCCTTGACCGCGTCGTTTTCCACGCCCAGCTGGGTACAAATAATCTCTTTCACCTTGCTGTCTACATCCGACATAACGTACTCACTCCTTTTATTTGCAAAAGCCTAATCAAAAAATCATGATCGAAGGGGGCAACCGGCCCGCACTCGATCCTTATCCGAAAACCAAAAATCGTTACATCAACATGCCGCCGTTGATGTGCATCACCTGACCGGTTACGTAGCCTGCGGCATCGGAGGCCAGCCAGGCCACGGCCGCAGCCACATCTTCCGGCGCGCCGAACCGTCCCATGGGAATCTGCGCCATCAGGGTGGCTCTTGCCGCCTCTTCCAGGGCGCGGGTCATGTCGGTTTCGATGAACCCCGGCGCCACGGCGTTGGCGGTAATGCCACGGGTAGCATACTCGCGGGCCAGGGTGCGGGTCAGCCCCTCCATGCCCGCTTTTGCAGCCACGTAGTTGGCCTGCCCCACGTTGCCCATGGAACCGACGATAGAGCCGATGTTGATGATCCGCCCCCAGCGTTTTTTCATCATGCCCCGAATGGCCGCTTTGGCGCAGGCGAAGGTGCCTTTGAGATTGGTATTCATGACCCGGTCCCAGTCGTCTTCCTTCATGCGCATGACCACATCGTCTGCGGTAATGCCTGCGTTGTTGACCAGAATATCGATGCCGCCCACTTCGGCCCCCACTTCCTTGAACACCTGCTGCACCTGATCGAAGTCCGATACATCCAGCGCCACGCCCCGGCACTGGCCGCCAGATTCCACCAGGGCGGCAGCGGCTTTTTCGGCCCGGCCCTGATCGGTGCCGGTGATAACCACGGCGGCGCCGTCTTTGAGCAGCCGCGCGGCAATGGCGTTGCCGATGCCACGGGTGCCGCCGGTAACCAGTGCGGTTTTTCCGGTCAGATCGCTCATGCGCGTACCTTCTCCAGGGTGGCGGCCAGCGATGCGGCGTGTTCCACGTTCAATCCTTCCGCCCGGCGGTCGATGCGCTTGAGCAGCCCGGTCAGCACCCGTCCGGGGCCGACTTCGATAAACCGGTGCACGTCCATCCCCACCATGGCGATCACACAATCTCCCCACAGTACCGGTGAAGAAAGCTGATGCCGGGCAGACGGAATCACATCGGCTGCCACGGTAATCTCGCGGGCTTCACAATTGTTGATCAGCGGTATGGAAAGGTCTTCCACTGTCATCTCCCGCATGTCGGCATCGAGTTTATCTCCTGCAGATTCCATCAGGGCGCAGTGAGACGGCACACTGACCGGCAACGGGATCACCCGGCTGGCCCCCGCCGCCTGCGCACCTTCCTCGGCCCGCTCCACCGCTTCCTTGTGCCCTGCAATCACAATCTGGCGCGGACAGTTCAGGTTGGCCAGCGACACCACCTGCCCCTGCTCGGCCGCTTCGCATACTTCGCCCAGCGCTTCCCGGTCCATGCCCAAAATGGCGGACATCTTGCCGGTCCCCTCCGGCACCGCCTCCTGCATGTAGCGCCCCCGCGCACTCACCAGCCGCACGGCGTCGGTAAAGGCAATGCTCTCGGCCACCACCAGCGCAGTAAACTCGCCCAGGGAGTGACCTGCCACCACCTCCGGCGTGAGCCCCTCCTTTTTGAGCACCCGGCAGGTGGCCACCGAGGTGGCAAGCAGGGCCGGCTGGGTGTATTCGGTCAGCCCCAGTTTCCCGTCCGGGTCGGTAAAGCACAGGTCGGAAACAGAGTAACCCAGCGCATCCGACGCCTCTTCGTACGCCTGCATGGCCACAGGGTAGGCCAGGGCAAGCTCCTGCCCCATTCCCACAGCCTGGGACCCCTGACCTGGAAACAAAAATGCGGTCTTCAACGCCTGCAACCCCCTAAACAAGCCGAACCGGTGTGGATCGGCTTGATTTTGTGAAACGGACCCTTTTTTGTCAACTGCCGGAACAGTTGAAAGAATGTCTGACAGGCGTTTCTTCCCTTGCCGGTCATGCCCACCGGATGAGCGCGCTGCCCCATGTAAGGCCGGACCCGAACGCCAGCAGCAACACCAGATCGCCGGACTTTACCCGCCCGTCCCTGGCGGCTTCGTCCAACGCCAGCGGCACCGACGCCGCCGAGGTATTGCCGTAGACATCCAGGTTCAGCATCAACTGGTCTTCGCTCAGCCCCAACCGTTCGCCCACTGCATTTAAAATGCGGATGTTGGCCTGATGGGGCACCACCAGCGCCAGATCGCCGGGCTTGAATCCGGCCTCGTCCAGCACCTCTCTGGCGGCTCGTTCCATGTTGCGTACGGCCACCTTGAAGGTTTCGTTGCCCCGCATTTTCAGAAACTGGTCGCCGCTGTCCAACAGTTCGGTGGAAGGGGGAATGCGCGAGCCGCCCCCCGGCACGCAGATGTAATCCCACGCCGCCCCGTCCGAAAAAATACGCGAAACGATCACCCCGGCGTCTCCCGTCTTCGGGTCGCCTTCGGCGGCCTTCAGCACCACCGCGCCCGCGCCGTCGCCAAACAACACGCAGGTGGCCCGGTCGCTCCAGTCGGTCACCCGGCTCATGGTTTCAGCACCGATCAGCAGCACGTTTTTATAGGTGCCGGTACGGATAAAACTGTCCGCCGTATGGATGCCGTAAATAAATCCGGAACAGGCGGCGGACAGATCGAACGCGGCGGCATTCACCGCTCCCAGCCGGTGCTGCACCAGACAGGCCGTGGCCGGAAAAAACATATCCGGCGTGGCCGTGGCCACCAGCACCAGATCCAGGTCGGCTGCGTCTATCCCGGCATCGGCAAGGGCGGCTTTTGCCGCCGCCAGCGCCAGATCGGACGTGGCCTGATCGTCGGCGGCAATACGGCGCTCGCGGATGCCGGTGCGGGCGGTAATCCACTCGTCCGAGGTATCCACCATGCGCTCCAGATCGGCGTTGGTGAGCACCTTGTCCGGCACATAGGAGCCGATTCCGGCGATGACAGATGCGGTCACAGCGCCTTCTCCGTCGACACCAGGGCCTCGGCAAGGTCTTCGGTGATATGGGTGACGAGTTTTTCTTCGTACATGCGGATGGCCACGCGCACGGCGTTGCGGATGGCCCAGCCGTCGCTTCTTCCATGACAAATGATAGAGAGCCCGTTTAATCCCAACAAGGGGGCGCCGCCGTATTCGGCGTAGTTGACCTTCTTTTTAAAGCGGCCAAAGGCAGACTTCATGAACAGGTATCCCAGCCTTCCTAACGGGGTACGGCGAATCTCCTGGCCCAGAATCTGGAACATGGCGTCGGCAAGCCCTTCGCTGGCCTTGAGCGCCACGTTGCCGACGAGCCCGTCGCACACGATCACGTCGGTACTGCCGGAGAACAGGTCGCGCCCTTCCACGTTGCCGATAAAGTTCAACGGTGCCTCTTTCAACAGGCTGTGGGTTTCGCGGATCGAACTGGACCCCTTGCTGGCTTCTTCGCCCACGGAAAGCAGCCCCACCCGGGGAGATGGCAAACCGTTTACCCGCTTGGCGTATTCGTGACCCATGAGGGCAAACTGCACCAGATTATCGACCTTGGAATCCACATTGGCCCCGGCGTCAACCATGATGGAGGTGCCGGTCACGGTGGGCAAAATGGCGGCAATCGCCGGGCGGTCCACACCGGGAAGCGGCTTGAGCACGAACAGGGAAGAGGCCATGCAGGCGCCGGTATTGCCCGCGCTGATGACCGCCTGACAGGTGCCGTCCGCCACCCGTTCGTTGGCCATCCAGATCGACGACTTGCGCTTCCTGCGGACCACCTGGGTGGGCGAGTCGTCCATGGTCACCACCTGCTCGGCGTGGACGACCTGGATGTCGAGCCCGGTGGTGTTATAGCCGGACAGGACGGCGTTCACCTCCGTCTCATCGCCCACCAGATCAATGCCCACGTCAAAGTCGCGGGCGGCCTGCACCGCGCCGTCGATAATCGTGCCGGGGGCGTGGTCGCCCCCCATGGCGTCAATGGCTATGCGCATAACTTGCCAGATCGGAGAGAAGGGGCCGAACCCAACGGTCCATCCCCCCCGTCATACCGCCCGTTTGAAGGCCGTTCTGATTGTGTCACGGGTTGGTGGATACCGGGGTTAAACCTCGGCGGTATCGATGACTTCCTGACCCTTGTACTGGCCGCAGTAGCCACATACGTGGTGGGGCCGGATCGGCTCGTTGCAGTTGGGACAACTGCCCAGCGAGGGCGCCGCGAGCTTATAGTGAGTGCGGCGCTTGCGGGCCACGGATTTGCTGGTTTTACGCTTGGGATGTGCCATGGGTCACCTTTTGTCTTCTTGTATCGTAAATATCTTGCCGTCCGGGGCCTTTCAAAAGGCGTGGGCGAGCGTCCTATAAAATCTTTTTGAGCGCTGCAAACCGGGGATCAACCGCTTGCGGGCAGGTGCAACCCTCGCCGTTCCGATTGGCGCCGCACACCATGCACAGCCCCTTGCACCCGTCGTCGCACACAGGCGCCATGGGCAGGGCCAGCAGCACCTGTTCGTGGGCAAGGTCCGTCAGGTCCACTGTCTCCCCGTCTTCCAGGTGACAGACCTCCAGATCCCGCCCTTCCAGTTCCATCTCTTCCCCGGCCACCACCATCGGGGCGTAGGTCACGTCGAAACGACGCTCCAGCCGGTGCAAAAACCCGGTCAGGCACCTGGAGCAGGTAAGGGTCAGGCTGGTTTCCACCACCCCACCAATGCGTAACCCCCCGCCACTGCGTTCCGCCCGGCCTTTCACCGTGACCGGCTCTCGCACGCCAACCCCCTCTCCCGCGTCTTCAAGCACCTCTGGCGGCGCGGTAAAGTCCACCGTAAAACCGGTGGGGGGCACTTGGGCGAGGGCAACTTTCATGGCGTCAGCAAAAACGCTGTAGCGTAAGCTGTATACAGCCTGTCTGTCAATGTTTTTGGCGGCAGGAACAGCCCATAAAAAAAGCCGCCCGAAAGGGGCGGCTCACCACACACATCAACTGGTTACCCACCCGGCTTAAGGCGCGCCGGGCAAGGCAAAGCGGTCAGGAAGAAATTTTCAGGGACTTCAGAAAGGCCCGGTCAAAAAAGTTACCCCCGGTTGCCCTGGACGGTTCACCCGGCGCATCCGGGCCGGCCTCGTCCGCCTCGCCAATGTCGAGACTGTCCGGCGCCCCGGCCTCCTGCGCCTCCGCCACCCAGCCGGAAACCACGGAAGGACGCAAGGTCGCATCGCCCGCAGTGCCATCCTCGTCCTGTTCCACAAGGCGCAGTACCGAACTCATATTCACCAGCACCTGGCGGTTATCGCCCTCCTGCATGCGAATCATCTCCTGAATGTGGAGATTGTCGGCCACCACGCTCTTCATGGCCGAAAACAGTTCGGTGAGCTTGCGACTTTTGGATTCCCCTTGGTCTTTCATATCGAAAATCTATATCCCTAAAAAAAGAAACGTCCGCGGCCTGGATCAATACCGGGCTCCAAATGGGCAAAACACACAAGCTCCCCGGTTTCCCTGTTGCCGCCGCACGTCTTTAGCTGTTCCAAGAAAGATGCCAGAATTAAACGAAGCGACTATCCTTTTATTTCAACAAGTTACGGTATCCACCTACTCAGGGCGGAATTAGGCTGCGATGGACAGAAAAGGAAAAAAAATACCGTTTTGATTCACTTTGGTGCGCCGGGAGCCGTATCGGGCACCTCCGCAAGCCCTCTTCGCAAGCAACGCCCCCCATTGACGGCCCCGGGCCCGGACGGGGATAATTCCGTGTTTATTATCTACACGTTTTGTGAACAGCCCTTGTGAACATTTTATGACCCAGCGCATCGACACCGTCTTCAAAAAAGCCCGCAAGTCCGGCCGCAAGGTCTTGATTCCGTACATCATGGCGGGCGATCCGGACCTGGCCACCACCCTTAAGCTGATCGGGCAACTGGATGCGTCCGGGGCCGACATCATCGAACTGGGCATCCCGTTCTCCGACCCGATTGCCGACGGCCCGGTCATTCTGGAAGCAGCCATGCGCGCCCTGACCCACGACACGTCGCTGACCGAGGTGATCGAACTGGTGCGTCAGGTACGCAAAACCACCGACATTCCCATCGTCTTCATGAGTTACTACAACCCCATTTACAAATACGGGGACGAGGCGTTCGCCAAAGATGCCGTGGCCGCCGGGGTGGACGGGGTGATTGTCCCCGACCTGCCGCCCGAAGAGGCGACGCCGCTGGTCAAGGCCGCCAAAGCCAACGGGTTGGCCACCATTTTCCTGCTGGCCCCCACCTCGGACCCTGGCCGCATCAAGAAGGTGTGCAAGGTGTCCACCGGGTTTGTGTATTACGTTTCGCTTACCGGTATCACCGGAGCAAAAATCACCAATCAGACCGACGTGACCGAGCGCCTTGGCACCATCCGTCAGGCCACCAGCAAGCCGGTGGCCGTGGGTTTCGGCATCTCCACCCCGGAACAGGCCGCCCACATGGGCAAGGTGGCCGACGGGGTGATCGTGGGCAGCGCACTGGTGAAAGTGATTGCCGGGGAGATTGAGGCCCGTTCAGGTCAGGACACCCTGCTGTCTGCCGCCGGATCGTTCGTCTCTTCCCTGCGCGCCGGCCTGGACGGTTAACCGGCTGTGGCCGCCCCGCGCACCCGCTTTGTCTGCCAGTCGTGCGGGGGCACCACGGCCAAATGGGCGGGCCGCTGCCCGGCCTGCACCGAATGGCACACCCTGGTCGAAGAAAAGGTCGAAAGCCATCCCCGCGCCATGATCGCGGGGGCATCCGGTGCCGTACCCCAGCCGGAGCCGATCACCGCCGTCATCCCCCAGTCTGAATCCCGCTTTACCACGGGTATCGACGAGCTGGACCGGGTGCTGGGCGGCGGCGCGGTGCCGGGGGGCGTGGTGCTGGTGGGGGGCGATCCCGGCATCGGCAAATCCACCCTCATGCTGCAGGCCGCGGGCCGCCTGTGCGGGCGCGGCAAGGTGCTGTATGTTTCCGGCGAAGAGGCCCCCCATCAGGTGCGTATGCGCGCAGAGAGACTGGATGCGGCCCACGAAAACGTGCTCATTCTGGCCGAAACCCGGCTGGAGGAAATTCAGGCGCGGATCGAAGAGACGAACCCCGCCGCCCTGATTATCGATTCCATTCAGACCACCTGGACCCACCGGCTGGATTCCGCCCCCGGCAGCGTGGGGCAGATCCGCGAAGTGACCGCAGGGCTCATCGCCCTGGCCAAGCGCCGTGCCCTGCCCACCTTTCTGGTGGGTCACGTCACCAAGGAGGGGGCCATTGCCGGTCCCCGGGTGCTGGAGCACATGGTGGACACGGTGCTCTATTTTGAAGGCGACAGCGGTCACGCATTCCGGGTGCTGCGGGCGGTCAAAAACCGCTTTGGCACCACCAACGAGATCGGCCTGTTCGAGATGAAGGCGGAAGGGCTCGTCTGCGTGGGCAACCCGTCGGCCTTCTTTCTGGCCGAACGCCCCCAGGGAGCCACCGGCTCCGTGGTGGTGGCGGCGGTCAGCGGCACCCGCCCGCTGCTGGTGGAAGTCCAGGCGCTGGTCTCCCCCGCCGCCTTCGGCACCGCCCGGCGCACCACCATCGGGGTGGATTCGGGCCGATTGGCGCTGCTCTTGGCCGTGCTGGAAAAACGGGCGGGCCTGCCGGTGGCCACCGAAGATATTTTTGTAAACGCCGTGGGCGGCGTGCGGCTGGATGAACCCGCCGCCGACCTGGGGCTGCTGCTGGCCGTGGCCAGTTCGTTCAAGGAGGTCGCGCTGGATCCGGCCACCCTGGTGCTGGGCGAGGTGGGCCTTGCCGGGGAAGTCCGCGCCGTGCAGCAGATCGAAGCCCGCATCAAGGAGGCCGAGGCCATGGGCTTTACCCGCTTTCTGGTGCCGGAGCGCAGTGCCCGCACCCTGTCCCACTCCGGCTGCGTGGGGGTACGCACGGTGGCGGAGGCCATCGAAAAGGCATTCGGATGAGGCGGCTTGCCGCCATTATTGCGCTGACTTTGCTTGCCACCGGCTGCGCCACCGGCCCGAAACTACTGCGGGCCGATCTCTCCGAGGCCGATCGCGCCATGCTGATGGAGTGGCAACAGCGCCGGGGGCAGCTTAAATCCGTGGAGGCCCTGGCCGACGCCGTGGTGGAAGGCCCGGGCGGGATCCTTCCGGGCGGCGCCTTCACCTTTACCCTGCGCTACCCGTACAGGCACCCTTCCCGCATGGGGATGCGGCCCGCCGTAGTCGACCCCGACGAATTTCTACGGGAATTTGATCGGAAAGGCGAACTGGAGGGGATCACAATCGACGCCTTTTCCCCCGTCGGCCTGCCCCTGCTCCGGTACAAATCGGACCGGGGCAAATATGAGCTCACCCTGCCGGACAGGAAAAAACCGTACCGGGGCACGCTGGATAGCGCGGCCGGGTGGCGCAGCGCCAAACGGCCCGCCCTCATCGCTCTTTCCCTGGACGGCATCGCGCACATGGTGGAAGGGGTGATCGGGGTGCCCATGAATCCGTCCGACATCCGCGCCACCCCAGACGGCATTCTGGCCGTGCCGGGCCGGGGCACCCTGACCCGGTTCGACACCCACGGGGGAGAACCGCTGTGGGTGGAATTCACCCGTTACGGCAGCCGCATGGGGCCGGTACGGCTCGACTTTTTCGACCGCCGTCCCGTGAAGGGGTTGTACCCGCCCCACCGGGTGGTGGCCACCTTTCCCGAAACGGAAATCCGGGTCACCATCAACGTGCTGGAATGGGTGATCACCAACAGGAGCGAACGGCCATCCGGAGAACGCCCGATCATTCCTTGACTCCACCCGCCGATCCTGCTTGAATTTCGGACCCGCTGGAGATCATTTTCCGGGCGCTTCTCCGGCCCCGTTTTAAGATATTTTCCCTTGTTTTTAAGGAGTTAGCACATGGCCGTACGGGTTGGCATTAACGGATTTGGCCGCATTGGCCGCTGCGTGTTCCGCGCCGCCATGGGCAACCCCGACATCGAGGTCGTCGCCATCAACGACCTGACCGACGCGGGCACCCTCGCCCTGCTGCTCAAGCGCGACTCGGTGCACGGCACCTTGTCGGCCAGCGTCGAAGCCAAAGGCGATGGCATTGAGGTGGACGGCAAGCCGATCAGGATTCTCGCCGAGCGCGACCCCAAGTCGCTGCCGTGGGGCGACCTGAACGTGGACGTGGTGGTGGAATCCACCGGTCTGTTCGTCGATCGGGACGGTGCCGGAAAGCACCTGGAGGCGGGTGCCAAAAAGGTCATCATCAGCGCCCCGGCCAAAAACCCGGACCTGACCCTGGTGCTGGGGGTGAACGACGACATGTACGATGCGGGCAAGCACCACATCGTCTCCAACGCCAGTTGCACCACCAACTGCCTGGCGCCGGTGGCCAAGGTGCTCAACGACACGTTTGGCATCGAGCGCGGCCTCATGACCACCATACATTCCTACACCAATGATCAGCAGGTACTCGACCTGCCCCACAAAGACCCCCGCCGCGCGCGCGCGGCGGCCCTGTCCATGATCCCTACCACCACCGGCGCGGCCAAGGCCGTGGCCGAGGTGCTGCCGGAGTTGGCTGGCAAGCTGGACGGCATGGCCATTCGCGTGCCCACCCCCAACGTGAGCGTGGTGGACGGGGTGTTCACCCTGAAACAGGATGTCACCGTCGATGAAGTGAACAACGCCCTAAGAAAAGCGGCGGACGGCCCCATGAAAGGGTATCTGGCGGTCACCGACGAGCCGCTGGTCTCCATCGACTTCAACGGCGACCCGCATAGTTCCACCGTGGATGCAGCGCTCACCAAGGTGCTCGACGGCAACATGGTGAAGGTCATCAGCTGGTACGATAACGAATGGGGCTACTCCAACCGGGTGGTAGACCTGATTACCCGGCTGTAACCGCAGCCCGATCTCACCTGAAAGAACAAAAACTTCGTGAAACGCACGATTGACCAACTGGAGCTGAAGGGAAAGCGGGTCTTCATCCGTGGGGATTTCAACGTCCCGTTGGATGACGACCTGAAGATCACCGACGACGCCCGTCTGCGCGGCTCCCTGCCCACCATCAACCACGCCATCGACGAGGGCGCGATTGTCATTCTGGCCTCCCATCTGGGTCGGCCCGACGATGCCCCCGACCCGCGCCTGTCGCTGGCTCCGGTCGCCAAACGCCTGGCCCGCCTGCTGGGCAAAGAGGTGGCGTTTGCCCCCGACTGCGTGGGCAAGCAGGTGACCGACATGATCGCCAGGCTGAACCCCGGCGATGTAATTCTGCTGGAAAATCTGCGCTTTCACGCGGGTGAGCGGCACAACGATCCGGCCTTTGCCAAACAGCTTGCCGCCCTGGCCGATGCGTATGTGAACGATGCCTTCGGCGCGGCCCACCGGGCCCACGCCTCCATCACCGGCATCACCGAACACATCGACGAAGTGGCCTGCGGCTACCTGATGCTCAAAGAGATCAACTACCTGCACGGCACCATGGACAACCCGGTGCGGCCGTTTGTGGTGATCATTGGCGGGGCCAAGGTGTCGTCCAAAATCGCCGTGCTCGACAACCTGATGCAGCGGGCCGACAAGGTGCTCATCGGCGGCGGTATGGCGTTCACGTTCCTGCGCGCCATGGGGTTTGGCGTGGGCGCATCGGCGGTGGAGGAAGACATGCTGGAGCTGGCCAACAAGATTCGCCTCAACGCCCGCGAACTGGGCAAAAAGTTTTATCTGCCGGTGGACTGCGTGGTCTCCACCGAGTTTTCCCAGGCGGGCGAAACCAAAATCGTCACCACCCAGGAAATCCCGGACGGCTGGCTGGCGCTGGACATCGGCCCGGCTTCGGTCAAGCTGTTTCAGGAAGCCATTGGCGATGCCAAAACCATCCTGTGGAACGGCCCCATGGGGGTGTTTGAGATGGACGCCTTCTCCCGCGGCACGTTCGCCGTGGCCCACGCGGTGGCCGACACCTATGCCCTGACCATCGTCGGCGGCGGCGACTCGGCCCTGGCCGTGCATCGGGCCGGAGAGTCCGAAAACATGAGCTTCATCTCCACCGGCGGTGGCGCGGCGCTGGAATTGCTGGAAGGCAAAACCCTGCCGGGACTGGCCGTCATCCCCGGCAAGGACGACTAGCTTCGCGGCCATGCCCACCCGCACACCCGTCATGGCCGGAAACTGGAAGATGCACAAAGGCATCCACGAAACCGGCGGCGTGGTGCGCGAACTGGCCGAGGCATTCAAAAAGGCGGAAGCAGTCGCCTGCGAGGTGGTCATCGCCCCGGTATTCACCTCGCTGGAAGTGGCCCGGCAGGCCGCCTGGGGCAGCCCCATTCAAATTGCCGCCCAGAACTGCCACTGGGAAGAATCCGGTGCATTTACCGGCGAAATTTCGGCGGCCATGCTGGCCGAGATCGGCATCACCCACGTGATTCTGGGCCACTCGGAACGGCGTCAGTATTTCGGTGAAACCGACGACACGGTAAACAGACGGCTGCAGGCGGCGCTGGCGGCAGAGCTTGTCCCCATCGTCTGCATTGGCGAACTGCTCGAACAGCGCAAAAACGGTGAGACCGAAGCCGTGCTGGAAGCGCAGCTGGCCGGGGCTTTAGCCGGGCTGGATGCCGCCGCCCTGTCAAATTTGATTCTGGCCTATGAGCCGGTATGGGCCATCGGCACGGGCGAGGTGGCCACGGAAAAGCAGGCGCAAGCCACCCATGCCTTCATCCGCAGTTGGCTGGAAAAACAGTACGATGCCAATCTGGCCGCCGCCACCCGCATTCTGTACGGCGGTTCCGCCAAGCCCGACAACGTGGAAGCCCTGCTGGCCCTGCCCGACGTGGACGGCTGCCTGATCGGCGGCGCCAGCCTTTCCGCCACAACGTTTTTGCCGATGGTGGCGGCGGCGGGATAGACCAACCCGGCGGGCAGCCCGCATGCGCGGACAAAAAAAACCGGGGCCTTCGCGCCGGATGGGGAACGGCGCAAAAGACCCCGGCGGGGTAGTGACGAAAATTCGCCCCACCCACATTCGGAAGGTGAAAACGGTCGGCGCCAATGATCACCGCCCGCCTTCAAAACCCAGATTACCGCCCGAACCTGAACGCAACCTGAACGCGCTCTGTTTTTTTACATTTTTCCTCGCAAAAAGGCACGGGCTACGGCCCCGCAAAAATTCGCACTAGGACAAACAGGCGTTTATGCGTATACTATTTCGTTTTTGTGAAGTCTGGTGGACACCGTTTCCGCCGCCAACCGATGGAGTTTTCCCGTAACGTGACCACCCTGCTTACCACGATTCATGTCACCGTCTGCCTGATGATGGTGGGCCTTATTCTGCTGCAACAGGGCAAAGGGTCCGATATCGGCGCCGCCTTCGGAGGCGGCAGCCACACCCTGTTCGGGGCACGGGGCGCCACTTCTTTTCTGGCCAAGCTGACCGTCAGTTGCGCGGCCATTTTCATGTGCACCTCCCTGTTTCTGGCCGTGGCCGCCCGCGAAAAATCGGGCTCGTCGATCATTGACGACATGGGCGAAATCGACGATTTCTTCACCGAAGAGGTCGCCCCCGCCGTGATTCCCGACTTAGCTCCGACCACCGAAGGTGCCGCACCCGCCGAGGGCGGTAACTAGGGCCTCCCCGCTCAGCACGTACGGTAAGACCATGGCCGGGCATTCCAAATGGGCAAACACCAAACACCGTAAAGCGGCGGTAGACGCCAAGCGCGGCAAGATCTTCACCCGCGCAGGCAAAGAGATCACCATCGCCGCAAAGATCGGCGGCGGTGACGTAGACGCCAATCCGCGTCTGCGCGTGGCCGTCACCAAGGCCCGCGCCGCCAACATGCCCGCCGACAACATCAAACGCGCCATCCAGAAAGGCACCGGCGAAATCCCCGGCGTGGTCTACGAAGAGATTGTCTACGAAGGGTACGGCCCCGGCGGCGTGGCCCTGTATATGGAAGTGACCACCGACAACCGCAACCGCACCGTGGGCGAAATCCGCCATGCCTTAAGCAAGCACGGCGGCAACATGGGCGAAAACGGCTGCGTGGGCTGGATGTTCCACAAAAAAGGCACGATCAGTGTGCCCGCCGAAGGCGTGGACGAAGATGAACTGATGGACATCGTGCTGTCTGCCGGTGCCGAAGACATGGAACAGGACGACGACAGCTTTCAGATCACCACCGACCCGGCCGACTTTGAAGCCGTGTGCGAGGCCCTCCAAACGGCGGGGGTGGAAACCACCAACGCCGACATCCGCATGGTGCCCGAAAACGAGGTCAAACTCGAAGGCAAGGAGGCGGAGCGCATGATCCGGCTCATGGAATTTCTGGAAGACCACGACGACATGCAGGCCATCTCCGCCAATTTTGATATTCCCGACGAGATCATGGAACGGCTTTTGGGGTAAACTCCCCGTCCATGGACCGCCTGCCCCGCATTTCTACAATTTTTGCTATGGACCGCCGCCGATGATCGTGCTCGGTATCGACCCCGGTACGGTGGCCACCGGCTACGGCGTGGTGGCCGTTTCCGGCTCACGCCACAGTTGTCTGGATGCGGGCGACATACGCGCTTCAGCCGCCCTGCCCATGGAGCAGCGGCTGCGGATCATCCACGATAAAGTGGCCGAACTCATTGCCCATCACCAACCCGATGCCGTGGCGGTGGAGGACGCCTTTGTCGCCAAAAACCCGCAAACCGCCCTCAAGCTCGGTCAGGCCCGTGGGGTGGTGCTGCTGGCGGCGGCAAGCGCCGGGCTGCCGGTGGCCAACTACACCCCCACCCACGTCAAACAGTCGGTGGTGGGGTATGGCCGGGCCGACAAGGAACAGGTGATTTTTATGATTACGCGCTTGCTTAATTTACCCGAGCCGCCCAAAAGCGATCATGCGGCAGACGCCCTGGGGCTGGCCCTGTGCCACCTGCAAAAGGGCCGCTACGACGCCCTTGCAGCCAAAGCGGGAGCGTCATGATTGCCCGGCTTTCCGGCACCGTGGCCGAATGGGACGAAGCCCGGCTGGTCATCGATGTTTCCGGCGTGGGGTACGAGGTGTTTGCGCCGCTCTCCACCACGGCGCAGGTCAAAATGGACAGCGCCGTCACCCTGCACATCCATACCGTCGTGCGGGAAGATGCGTTTCAACTGTACGGCTTTTTCACCCGCGCCGAGCGAGGCATGTTTTTGCTGTTGATCGGCGTTTCCGGGGTGGGACCCAAGGTGGCGATGGCGCTGCTTTCCGGCCTGTCGCTGGCCGACCTTGCCGGGGCCGTGGCCAGAGAAGACGTCACCATGCTTTCCCGCGTCAACGGCGTAGGCAAAAAAACCGCCAGTAGGCTGGCCCTGGAACTCAAGGACAAGGTGGGTGCCGTGGGCGCGCCCTTGGGCGCCATGGCTGCGGGGGCTTCCGTGCCCACAGGCGGCATGGGCGATGCGGTCTCTGCGCTGGTGAACCTGGGCTACCCCAAAACCACCGCCGAAGCCGCCGTGCGCGGTGCCCGCGCGGAAAGCCCGGACGCCCCGGTGGAAGAATTGATCAGAAAAGGGTTGGCGGCGCTGGCAAAAGGGGCTTAAAAGTGCCCGCTGTCATGCTATTCTAGCGGCCATGCAGCCGGACGCCGCACATATGCCGGAACCATCCGAGCCGCACGAGGCCAAACAGCTCATCACCACGCCAGTGGAACTGCCGGAAGAGGCCGCCCACGAACCGGCCCTGCGGCCCCGCAGCTTTGCCGAATATGTGGGACAAGAGCGGATTAAGAGCAGCCTGTCGCTCTATATTGAAGCGGCAAAAAAACGGAATGAAGTGCTCGATCACGTGGTGCTGTACGGCCCGCCGGGTCTGGGCAAAACCACCCTGGCCCACATTGTGGCCGCCGAGCTTGGGGTGAACATGGTCAGCACCAGCGGCCCCGCCATCGACCACGGGGGCGATCTGGCCGCCATCCTCACCAATCTGCAACCCCGCGACGTGCTGTTTATCGACGAAGTCCATCGCCTCAACCCGGCGGTGGAAGAGGTGCTCTACCCGGCCATGGAAGATCACACCCTCGATCTGGTCATCGGTCAGGGGCCGGGAGCCCGCTCCGTCAAGATTGATCTGGCGCCGTTTACACTGGTGGCCGCCACCACCCGCGCGGGCATGCTCACCGGGCCGTTGCGCGACCGGTTTGGCATCATCAGCCGGCTGGAGTTTTATACGCCGGAAGAGTTGATGTCCATCGTCACCCGCTCGGCCAGGCTGTTGGGCGTGCCGCTCACCGCCGAAGGGGCCGAGGAGATTGCCTTCCGCTCCCGGGGCACCCCGCGCATCGCCAACCGTCTGCTGCGCCGCGTGCGCGACGTGGCGCAGGTAAAAGCCGACGGCCACATCACCCGCGAAACCGCACAGATGGGGCTGACCATGATGGAGGTGGACGAAGGCGGCCTGGATCCCATGGACCGTAAGCTGCTGTCCGCCATTATTCAAAAATACGGCGGCGGCCCCGTGGGGCTGGATACGCTGGCGGCGGGGCTGGGCGAATCCAAGGATGCCATTGAAGACGTTTATGAACCGTTCCTGCTGAAGGCAGGCTATCTCGACCGCACCCCCCGTGGCCGGGTGGCCACGGCAAAGGCCCACGAGCATCTGGGGCACACGCCCCTGGCCCGTGAGGCGCAAGAGGGGCTTTTTTAAAGGCGGCAACACGCCGAAACGACTACTCATGTGCGGAATTATTGGATACACGGGACCGCAAAACGCCGTTCCCATTTTGATCGACGGGTTAAAAAAACTGGAATACCGGGGGTACGACTCCGCCGGTGTTGCGTTTATTCCCGAAGGCAAGGGTATCGGTATCGAGCGTGGTGAAGGCAAGCTTTCCGGGCTGGAGGAAATTCTGGCCGGGAAAAACCATACCGCCCCCACCGGCATCGGCCACACCCGCTGGGCCACCCACGGCCGCCCGTCGGTGCCCAACGCCCACCCCCACAAGGTCGGGCGCATCGCGCTGGTGCACAACGGCATCATCGAAAACTACATCCCCTTAAGGGACGAACTGGTGGCACAGGGCCGCAAAATGGCCTCGGAAACCGATACCGAGGTCATCGCCCACCTGATCGACGCCCACATGGAAAAGGGGCTTTCGGTGGAAGCCGCCCTGCGCCAGACCTTGCAGGAAGTGGACGGCGCCTACGCTCTGGGCGTGGTGTGCGAGGACACGCCGGATACGATCTACGCCGCCAAAAAGGCGTGCCCGCTGGTGATCGGTCTGGGAGACGGGGAAAATTTTATCGCCTCCGACATCCCCGCCATCCTGTCCCACACCCGCAAGGTGATCTACATGGACGATGGTCAGGTGGCCATCCTCACCCCCAAGGGGGTGAATATTTCCACCGTGGACGGCACCCCGGTGGAAAACGAGCCGGAAACCATCATGTGGAACCCGGTGATGGCCGAAAAAGCCGGGTTCAAGCACTTCATGCTCAAGGAAATCCACGAGCAGCCCAGCGCCATTACCGATACCATTTTAGGCCGCATCAACCCGGAGCGCGACGGTGTGGTGCTGCCGGAGTTGAATATTTCCGACGACGATCTGGCGGCGCTCACCAAGGTGAGCATTGTGGCGTGCGGCACCAGCTGGCATGCGGCGCTGGTGGGCAAGTACATGATCGAGTCCATGTGCCGCCTGCCGGTAGAGGTGGACATCGCCTCCGAGTACCGCTACCGCGACCCGCTGGTGGAGGCCGGTCATCTGGTCATCCTGATTACCCAGTCGGGCGAAACCGCAGACACCCTGGCGGCCATGAAAGAGGCCAGGGACAAGGGCGCACGGGTGCTGACCATCTGCAACGTGGTGGGCTCTTCCGCCGCCCGCGCCGCAGACGGCGTGGTCTACACCCACGCGGGGCCGGAGATCGGCGTGGCCTCCACCAAGGCGTTTACCACCCAACTGGTGGCCCTGTTCCTGTTTTCCATGTATCTGGCCCAGGTGAAGGACACGATGCCCAAGGGCGAGCGGCTGGAACTGGTGGCGGAGCTCACCCGCCTGCCCCGGCTGGTGGAGCGGATTTTAGGCCACGAACCCACCATTCAGGTCATGGCCAAGCGCTACCACAACTATTCCGACTTTTTATTTCTGGGGCGCGGCCCCCACTTCCCCATTGCCCTGGAGGGGGCGCTCAAGCTCAAGGAGATCAGCTACATCCACGCCGAGGCGTACGCCGCAGGCGAAATGAAGCACGGCCCCATCGCCCTGATCGACGAAAACATGCCGGTGCTGGTCATCGCCCCGCCGGGCAGGCTGTACGAAAAGGTGGTCTCCAACGCCATGGAGGTAAAAGCCAGGGACGGCATCGTCATCGCCATGGTGGGCGAGGGCGACTCCGACATCTCCGCCCGGGTGGACGACGTGATCGTGGTGCCCCCGGCCAGCGAGTATCTATCCCCCATCCTGTATGCGGTGCCGCTGCAGTTTTTGTCGTACCACATTGCCGTCATGCGCGGCTGCGACGTGGATCAGCCGCGGAATCTGGCCAAAAGTGTGACGGTCGAATGACCGTCACGCGTTCATGCCAATCGTTGGTCACGGTCGAATAGCGCATGGCCCACATCCACACCGCCGCCCCGTCGGCCTATCTGGCTGAATATATCGATCTGCTCAAGACCACGCCGGACAAAACCGCGCTGGATGTGGCCTGCGGCAAGGGGAGGAACAGCCTGTTTCTGGCCGAAAACGGCTTTCAGACCACCGGGCTGGAATTAAACGACGACGCCCTGGCCGCCGCCCGCGCCAGCGCAGAAGCGAAGGGCCTGCACGTCAATTTTGAAAAAACCGATCTGGAGGCGGACGGTTTCGAACTGCCGATCATCTCCCACGGGGTGGTGTGCGTGTTCTATTTTCTGTACCGACCGCTACTGACCCGGATCCGCAACGCGGTCAAGCCCGGCGGCTTTATCATCTACGAAACGTTTTTAATCGACGCCCACCTGCGGTTCGGCTCCCCCAAGCGGGCCGAGTTTGCCTTTGCCCACAACGAGCTGCTGGAAACGTTCGCGGGCTTTCGCGTACACCACTACGCAGAAAAGGTGGACACGCAGGCCGAAACCGCCTGCGCGCAGATCATCGCCCAGCGGGTGTAACCGCCGGGGCACCGGCACGGGTGCGATAACCGAACCTACATCCCGCACGCTTCACGGGTAATGGCGATGGAGGCAACCTCCTGACCGGCCTGATCCTTGTATACATATGTGACAGTGATTTTGTTCTCCAGCACGTTGCGCATCTTCCCGCCGCTACAGAGGCTGGATGCCATCTGTGCCGCAACTTTTTTTTCGAACTCCTCCACGTTGATATCGGCAACGGCCTGACCTACCAGGGTGTAAAAGTAGGTGAGCTGTCGCGGACCGGAACTGGTGCGCTCCAGCCGGGTGGCCGCATCTACCATTTTGGGCAGCCCCCGGTTGACCCGGTCAGAGTAGTCCCGCCGCAGTTCGCGATCGGTAATCAGGCTGGCGGCCAGCGCCACCCCGGTGAAAACGCCAAGCACCAGCACGGCGGCGCATGCGGTCATCCATGTTTTTTTCATTTCATCTCCCCACTGAAAATGCAGGCGCACGCGGCATGCCCACGGCAAGTTGCTGCTGTTCGAGTTGATTCGGTCCGCATGGGCATCCTTCCTGTTTTCACCCGCACCGGATCGTACACGGATGGACATCCCCATTGCCAGCCTTTAGCCCGGTATCGGCAAGGCCGGAAAAATCAGGTAGAATCGCCCCGTCCGGACCGTTCTCATTCCACCCCTTCGTTCAGGAGCCGTCATGCCCCGCCTGTTTCCATTTGCCGCCGTCTGTGCCGTAGCGATTTTTGCGGCCGGTTGCGCCCATACCCCGCAGCCGGTGGCGCTGCATCTGGCCCCGTCTCTGCCCATCTCTGACGTGGGGCGCGGCCTGCCGGTCATCGTGCAGGTGGTGGACGCATCGAACGAGTCGCCGATAACCGGTCCCGCCTACGCCAGAGCCAGGGCGCGTTTCCCGGTGGCCGGCAACCTGGCCGGACCCCTGGGAGAACAGGTGGGTGTGGGGCTGGCCCGGCAAAACTTTGCCCCCACCGAAACCGGCATGGCCGATCGTTCGCTGACGGTGACCATACGTGAATTTTCCTACGCCATTACCCCCGGCTTTGGCGTGGGAGATATTCAGGTGACGGTGGAAATTTCCGTCCGCGCCCAGGTGGGTGAGCGCTGGCGCGACACCGGTTACCGCATCGGCGTGTCCCAGCGGGTGGCGCTGATGGTACGCAAAAAACACATGGAGGCCGCCGTAAAGGATGCCCTGTCGTCGGTGCTGGCCAAGCTGTTCCAGGACCGGGAACTGATCGAGTTTTTATCCGGAAAAAACCACCCGCCCAAAAAATTCAAGGCCGGGTAGAAACGAAAAGACCGGAAGCCTTGTTCAAGACTCCCGGCCCCCCCACCGGGTGTTGGCCCATGCCCCGGCCTACAGGTTTCTGTCGACGCGTGTTTCGACAGGCCCCATCAGGGCCGGACAATAAACCAACACCCCATTCGTTTTCCCCACCCTGCGCCCCCATTGTTCCCCCACCGTTGATACCAGTTTGCCTGTTAAATCAGCTTTTAAATGTGAACCAGTTCACACTTTCCCCGAGCTTTTGCAAAAACCTTCTCCACCCACTTCCCCCTGGGTGAGGTGGACGAACACAAATAAAAAACGCCCCCAACGGCGTGAAGGCCGTTGGGGGCATTTGTACGGAGCACCCGCCTGTACGAAGGCGGGGAAATTTTCCGGGCTTACATCCCGCAGTCGGACGGGCTGATGGAAAATGCCATCACCTTGCCGCCCTTGTTGCCACGATAGTCATACCCGATGGTCACGCCGTTGGTAAAAAACTGGCGCATGTTCGGGTCCAGGCAGGCACTCTGACGGATGGCCCCTTCCATGATCTGTTGCAACTGGCCACTGTCCAGGTCGGCGGCAGCGTAGCTTGTCAGCGTGTACCGGTAGGTGAGTTTCAGGCCGGGACCGGCACTGGTGCTGTCCAGCCGGGTATCGACATCCATCGTCATGGGAAGCTGCAGGTTCAGTGCGGCGGATGCCTTCTGCAACTCGCTTGCGGAAAATCCGTCCGCCGGACTTGCCTGTACATTCGCACCGGAAAGGCCCAGCGCAAATACGGCGATCAGACTGACCCATATCTTTTTCATCATTTTCAACCTCATCAAAGAGAGGGGGGCATCACCCCGGACGGCCCGCGTTCACAAGATAGAGCAGGCCTTTCCTCTCTTCGGTCGGGTTGGGCAAAAAATTGAGGGGAACGCGTAAAAACGCATCCTACAGGGCCGCGGCGTAAACCCGTGTATGCGGATGCACCCTCTTGTCGCTTTGCAGTTGATCGGGAGACATCCAGCGCAGTTCCCGGTGCTGGGTGTCCGCCACGGGGACAAACCCGGCAGGCACCGACAGCTGATACGCCAATACCACGTAATGGGTGGTTACGTTTGGCTCGTGGGCAAAGTTGGCATCGTACAGATGCTCGTATGCACCCAGCAGCCGGGACTGCTCAAACGCAAACGCCTGCCCCAGTTCACCCCGGGTCAGACGGGCAAAGGCGTCGGCCATGCGCTCGTCTTTATAAATGCGCCCGCCGGGGACAAACCAGAAGCCGCAAGCGGGTTCGTTTTCCCGCAGGCCCACCAGCACCTCCCCCCCAGGGTTGGTGATCACCAGATCGATGGACACCAGCGGCGTGTTTCGCACCACGGTGAGCAATTCTTCAGGGGTCAGCCGCATGGGGGATCTTCTTTCCTTCCGGCAAAAAAAACGGCGCCCCGATTTTGGGGCGCCGTATCCACACAACACATACGTTCGCGTTCGACTAAAACAGCACCTGCGCGTGCACACCGATCACCTGCTCGGTGCCGGTGGCCGCATCGGTGTCGAACCGTTTGATGTTCGGCGCCACGGTCACCCCGGTACCCACCGGGAACGCCACCCCCACGATGATCAGGTCGTTGGTGCCCACGGTGTAGTTGGAAGAGCCGTTGGGAGTCGGGGCATTGCCTGCGCCCGGAGTCGTGATGTCGACCGTGTCGTAGCGCGCAAACAGCCAGGTGTCGGTGCCCACCGGCAGCTTGAAGCGGCCCTGCACGTTAAAGCCGTCGTCGTTGTCGTACGCCTCCCCGGCCAGAGCGTCATCCATACGCACGTACTGGCCGCCGATGCGAACGCCCGGCATCTCGGCCACGATGTAGCCGCCGACCCGGAACGGGTCGTACCCCAGGGTGCCGTCCCGGTCGCTTTCCTGATGGGCAAAGCCGCCCAGTTTGATGTTGTCGACCTCAAAGCCGATGCGTCCGGCCAGGGCAAACCCTTCGCCGTCGGTGGGGTTCTGGTACCCCTCGCCGTTCAGTAGCGAAACATGGTAGACGAAGCCGTTGCTTCCCTGACCCACGTTGCCGACAAGGCTCACGCCCATGTCGGCGGTGGGCAGGAGCTTCCAGTAGTCGGTGAAGCTCTTTTCCACAAAGCGGTAGCCCCAGCCGTTTTTTTCGTCCCACGGTGCGTACGGGGTGCTCACCAGACCGGCCTGCACGTGCATGCCGCCGCCGATGTTGCGGTCCACGTAGGCGTGCTTCACGAACACCCGGTCGTCTTCGACCCGCTGGTCCAGGGTCAGGCGGAATTTGGTATTGCTGTCGAGCTTGCCCTTCAGCATCAGGTAGTTGCGTTTGGAGTGAAAGCCGCTGTCCGGGTCGGTTTCGGCCAGGGTAAAGTCGGCGAAAAACTTGCCGCCCAAGTCCCAGCTTTCGTTGATCTGGATGGCGTGGGCCGGCAGGGCGGAAAGCATAGTGACCCCCGCCACGGCGCACAGCCCGGTCAGGGTGGCCTTGAGGCGAGCGATGATGCGGTTTTTCTTCATGATATTGGTTCCTTAACGAGGGCTCCCGACGGGCCGCGCCATGATTTGCGCGGCCCACCGGGCCATTATTACTGCCGTACGAGGCTTAACAGCCTACCCTACATGCGGTGATCGACACCACGGCCGTTCATGGGCTGCGTCGGGCGCGCATTTTCGTGGACCACGGTGAGGAACTGCTTGATCTGGGCGGCGGAGGCCTCAACGCTCTTGTCCATCACGAACCAGTTGACCCCTTCGCTACACGGCGGAGTGGTGAGCGAACCGCTGTAGTTCCAGTACGCCTTTTTGGCGGGCAACAGGTCGGCCACGTTCACGCTCATGCTGGCCATCTCCATGGTGCCGCCCGCCTCTTTGGGCATGTGGGACCAGACGTTGGCAAGCACCGGGTTGTCCTTGGCACCTTCCTTGATCAACACGCCCACCACGGCCAGGCTGCCGTCGGCGGCCTTGTGCACCAGATGTGCCTCCAGCGGGTACGGGCTGCCCTTGTAGGTATGCTCACTGGGGCTGTGGAAGTGGAACTGGAGCAGTTCGTAGGTTTTGCCGTCCACGGTCATGGACGAGCCGCTGGCATAGTTCACCTGAATGGTGTGGCCGTTGTTCAGCACGCTCATGGGGGTCGGCTGGTAGCTCATCTTCAACCCGGCGGCATCTTTATGCGGGGCTGCCGAGATGTTGATGGGCGACTGGCTCGTACCGCTCTTGCAGGTTTCGTATGCCTCGGACAGGTCGCCCCAGTTTTCCGGCCCTTCGGCACCCATGTAGCCCCAGTGGGCCTTCTTGTCGTGGCTGTCGCCTTTGTCGCCGTGGTGCGAGTCACTTGCCCAGGCGGTGGCGGCCAGCAGCATGGATGCGCCGAGCGCGATATAAAACTTTTTGTTCATGATTCCTCTTCCAGTAAAAACAAGCACCGCCCCGACAAGGCCAACACGGCCTGCCGACATTACTCCCGCTCACGCGGGCACGCGGATTCAATCAAAACCGGAGGATTGTACGGATTTGAAAACGGAAAATCCAGCCTGCCCAACAGGCGGTAGTGGGTCAGTTTGAAATATCTTTTTTATAAGGCCCGCGCTTCTTGGGCTTCTCACCCTCGTTTAGCAGCCCAGCGATATCCTCCAAGGTCCATACACGATCAGTGACGCCAGCCGCCATAGCCGGTGTAACGCGCAGAGTTTTATGGATGCGAACGAAGTTGTAGTTCATGAAGTGCAGGGACACGGCGAACCCCAAATTCTCCACCTTCTTGGAAAAACCGTTGGTCAATCGGGTAAACCGGCGCATGGACATTCGCATGGTCAGGTTTTGCCGTTCAATGTAGGACGTGGACACATGCCGCTTGTCCGGGCTGCCGGTGACGCGACGTTTCTTGGCGGAGGTAAATTTGGCTGGACTGTAACGCCTTGTCCCTTCTGGCGCGGGTCCGTACACCTTCACCAGTTGTGCATAGTCAATATCGGCCCCAAACGCGCCCTCAACAGCATCAACATACAAACGAAGGCCATCGGTGCTTAATTGGATGCGGTGGGCCATACGGTCGGCTAGATCGTGAATGAACGCCTCGGCGATAGCGGCGTCCCGGTTGCCTACGGCCCAATTGATCGCCAGCTTGGAATCAGCATCCAGAGCAACCCACGTCCAGACATCCCCGCGCCCGTCCTGGCCCTTCTTCTCTTTGGTCAGGGTCTTTTCCTTCGCGCCAACGAAGGACCAAATTTCATCGGCTTGTACGCGCTTGCAGGTCAGGCCGCGCAGGTGTTCATCCTGATATGCGCGACATGCCGCCCCAATGTCACACAGAAGTTTGGTAACGGTGTTCTTTGCCGCTCCGGTGATACGAACGGTGGCCCGGATACTGTTTCCTTCAACCAGACAGGCGAGAATTTGCGCGCGGCGTTGTGTCGTTAACTTGTTCATGAGTTAAGTATATCCCGACATGCTTGAGCGGTCAAGTATATTTGATACAAAAAT